>WFNZ01000056.1 GCA_015488335.1 Thermovibrio sp. | reverse complement strand
CAACAGAGTTGATAACTACCTCAATAGGCCCGGAGAGGATAAGGATTACGTAGTTTCCGGTTTAGGCCTTGACTTCAAGTTTTAGGCTGGCGTAGCTCAGATGGTAGAGCGGGGCACTCGTAATGCCCAGGTCGGGGGTTCAAGCCCCCCCGCCAGCACCACTTGAAAATCAAGGAAAAACCAACTCTCACAAAGAAAATCCCGTCAAAAGCTCATTTGGAATTATCTGGAATTATTTGGAATTTTTTGGAACTTTTGGGTGCAGTTTTGCACCCAGAATGCACCCAGCTTTTCACCCAGTGTAAAGGGTGAGGGTGCGGTTCACCCAGCCACGGAAGAACTTACGGAGAAGATGGTTTTTATCAGTTATTTGTTTGTAGTAGAGCAATCTCTGAAGGAGATAATCTCTTAGTAGGGTTCCCACGTGGCACTGAGATAAAGCCCTGATAGTTAATGGTCCTATTATGCCGTCAACGTAGAGCTTAAATCCCTGTCTGTTTATAGCCCTCTGGAGAATCTGTCCTGCCCTTTTTATTCCTGTGTTGACGGCCGTGTCAAAGTGATATATAGCAAGCTTAGGATGGACTTCTTCTAACTCAGGGCAATAGGCTTTCAGCCAATAGTCCCGCCAATAAATCTCCTTAGCCTGTTCTTCTGTGAGGTTCTTTATGTCAAGGTTAGGGTATTCGCTTTTTGAGATGCCGTATTTAGTTTCCCCTCCCGGATCGGCGGGGTCGTTGACGTAGCCGCCCTCAAAAGACAGAAGGAGTTTAAAAGCCTTTTCAAACGTTGGACTCATTAGAGCCCCAAGAAATGCTTAGCTATTTCAATTCCAATAGGCATACCTACTGTGCCTAATGCAACTGCACCGTAGGCTACCCTTTTAAGGAATTGAATATCGTTTTCAAGTTTTTCTACTCTTAGCTGTAGAGCCCTCTTTTCCTGTTCAAAACTTTTGAACATCGTGTCAAGCCTCACCTGTCCTTTAGCTATTTCCGCAAGCTCTTTCAGAGTCTCCTTTATGTCTTTTATATCTCCACCTATCGTTTTAACCTGCGATTCAATCTTTGTATATCCAAGCTCAAGCCGTCTAAGCCTTTCTTCTATTCCGTCGCTCATTTGTTCCTCCTTGCTACAGCGTCGGCAATGGTAGGAGCTACTTTTTCAACACTCCTGCCAATTACATAGCCACCAAGTCCTATCTTCAATAAACTCCACATATCCGGAGGGATAGCGAGCTCCTGAAGGCCAAAGAGGGGAGCTATGATGTAGTTGTGTGCAATGATGTAAACAAAGACCAGCATCGTGATAGGGCGCCAGTTCCTCTGAAGCCAGCTGTGGCCTGTGGCTTCAGCAACTATGATGGCTTTCTGTGCGTCAAGCTCCCGCTCTATGCGGGAGTATTCTTTAGTGAGAATATCCGTTTGTATTTCGGCCTTTAGCTTGTTGGCAAGGTCTTTATCCTCAACCTTTTGGTCTATGAGGTCAGCTACTTTGCTGACAATAGTTGTTACGACGGGGAGCCAGAACATTGAAGGACTCCTTTAGGTAATTTTGCTGAGTATTCAAACTGCAGGAGTGGACTTTTAAGAAATAGACGAGGGCTCACTTCACTTGGATGGGTGTTTTTGAGGAGCTCCACTCCTGCCTGTTTAAATGCTGCGAATACCAGTTCACTACAGAACCATCTGTTTTTACTTTCTAAATTCGGATTGAAAAAGACAAATCCCAAAATCCCCAGCCAGTCGTATGGCTTTCCTATTTGAGAGTTGGCAAACTCAAAAATTTTCTTTTTTTGATGCTCTGAAACCCTCACGGAATATATTGCAAATTCGGTTCCTGGCGTATGAACCTCAGAAAATCTTCCTTTCCTGACGCCATTCCACCAAGCCTCTATGACAACTGGGTCATTCTTGTCTTTGAGGTCAACTACAAGGGCTATATGGGTGAAAGGGAAGCCCCACTGTCGGAACCTTATAGCCCGGCTCGTGAGGCTGATTCCTTTTGAAGCAAGAACGTAGACTTTCATTTAAAGGCTCTCCGCAAACGCGATGAGTTTGTCTAATGCATCTGCAGAGTTTGTATCAATTGCATTAAGCTCAGAGAGTTTTTGAGCATACCACTGAAGTTGCTCCTGCACTGTTGCAAGAGCTTCGTTTAAAAGTGTAGAATCAGAATAGCCTGCATCAGCAAGAGCAAGAAACTTCTCGTATGCGTTCTTTTCATTCTCGGTCAGCTTAGACGTGTCGGGATTGAGAGTGTTTACGAGTTTCGCTAAGAGGACAATAGCCTTTGTGGTGCTTGCGTCTTTTTTGTTGGCATCGCCGATAGTTTTTACAATGTTTTGAGACACAATCCATCCAAGCGTGTCTATGAGGCAGTTTTTTAAGTTCTCAGGGTTGTTAGGAATATTCCAAATTTCATTACCCTGTTCATCTTTATGTTTTGGCTCAATATTTTGATAAATTAAATTGCCGATTTTTATTAATCTAATCATTATTGACCTCCTTAAAATACAATATTAGAAATAATGTTGCGAGGAGTTCCATTCGCATCACAAACAAGATTCTTCGTGTGGTTTGCAACATCATCATCAGTTATTGCTGTTCCGCCAACAGTTATAGTTCCTTTTTCCAAGTTTAAGATAGCTGTATGATAAACATCACATAAATAAGATGATTCCCCAAAAGTAAAATCAATATTTGAATAAAACAAAGAAGCACCCACGGAAGGGTTAATAGTTGTATAATCTCCTAGTTTTATACTTGCTTTGGAATTATTATGTGCTTGAGAAGCAAACATTATATAAGCACCTGAACCTTCACCTTTAACAACGACTCTCGGGTTCGTATCTTGAGAATTAACAAGTTCTACATTAATTCTATGAATTAATGTAGCATTTCTAACATAGATTGGTGGTATAGATGCTCGGTTATAGATAACTTTTGAAGAATCATCAACAGAAAATAGTTTGACTAATTTGTTTTCAATAGTTATAAAATCATTAACCTCACAAGTTCCTACTATATAAACTGTTCCGTAACCTCCAATAGGGATTCTATTTATGGCTTTTGATAATGTTTTAAACGGAGCAGAACTTGAACCGTCGTTGTTATCGTCTCCATTTGTCGCGTCAACGTAGAAGACTGCGTTCCACCAGCTTTTTATATTTGTCTCAGCGCCGGCTATGAAGTTGTCTACCTGCTGCTGCATGTTTTCTATTGCAGAGTTGACGGCATTTATCTGGTTTTGAAAAGATGTCTGTATGCTACCGGGCATTTTAGACCTCCGAAATAGTTAGGGTTGTTTTGTTATCTTTAAATACCACTTCTTTTGTATCAAAACTGGCTGTAATTCCCAATCTTCCAAAAACAAAAACAGTTGCTTGCTCTGAAAGAGTAACTTCTGGCTCAGAAACTGTTATTTGAATACTCTCGTCTATCGGCTTGTTTATTACTTTAAGAACTTCATCTGGCAGTTTTGCGTCAAAAACTGAAAAATCATAGGTGTTTTGATGACATTGGAATGTAGAATTAGACGGATCTATGCCCCGGTTGGTTATTCTCTTTGTTATTCCGTTGTGAGCTAACACGAATTCCTCGTTAGAGAATGCAATAGAAAAGCTGATTACTTTCCCTAAACTCCCTCCGTCGTAGATGTCTCCTACAGGAATAGCCTCTGCAGTTGAGGAATCGGCAGTCTTTAGGTCTATTACAAGCTGAGAGTTTTGAACTGATATTGTTAATAGATTTCCCCCCTCTGTCAGAGTGAAGTAAACACCATCCCCCACATATTCCTGAGAAATTCTGATACTTCCCTCTATGGGAAGAGATAAATCGGTATTGTAGGTGCCTGTTCCTGCGTCAACAGAGGTTACGGGAACGTCTTCATTTAGCCACATTGAGGCTTCACCGTTTTTAAGGGCTACTACCGTAACAACTTCCCGGGTTTTGAGGGATGTTAGGGAACTAACGCCAACTTTTGGATTTTTGAGAAAGTAATGGAAAGGCTTGAAAGCATTGTCAGCATGAAATTGGAGGAGGACCTCTTTATCTGCATCTGAGAGTTCAAACTTTAAAGAGCATTTGAGTTTATCTCCCCAGACTCCCTTTGCTCCCCTGAGAGGAGTAATCTGCTCTTGCGATGGTATCAGCTGGAGTTCTTCCAAAGCTGTCTCCAGATAGGATTTTCTTTAGATTACTCCTCTCGGGGCGGGTTTAAAAGTCTAAAAATTAAACTATTCTGGGGCCCAGTTGGCATACCACCAGGTTTCTTCTTTTCCTGATGGAGTAATTCTTTTTAGGTAATCGTCTGTATATCCCAGGTACCAGTTGTCGGTTGTGACATCGTAAGTTCTGAAATGGTCGGCATTTGCAAGGAATGTGTCGGCAAGGTTTAGATCAACCTTGCGGTACTGTTCTGCTGGTGCAAGATTTTCATCGTTTGTTTTATAGAAAATCCCGTCCCTTACTTTCTGAGGCATCGTGTTCCCTGTTGCTGCAAGCTTGTATGTATTTTTCCAGCTATTCGTTCTTGAGGAATAGACTTTCCAGGTTCCATTTTCCCCATATGCAGCGAGGAATTCCTCCCCAGGGAAAACAAAAAATCTGCAAGCTCTTGAGGCACTATTTCCTACCGAGAGAGTTTTCCATATTGCCCCGTTTTTCAGAATCGTAAGAGTGTCTACTTCTCCTTCGTTTTGTTCTGCAGATAGATACGCCAAGTAGAAATCTCCGTCGTAAACATCAAACCAAACACCGTAGACTTCCGGAGTTCTCGTACTGGTGTCTACTGCTGTGTCTGGGAGCGTAAATGTCCTAATGAGTTGTGTGTAAAGCCAGGGGGTTATGGCATACAGCCTACACGTATAAGGGTCGCTATAAACATCGGGGAAGTTCAACCAATAACCGTTACCAGAAACCATATCGGTTGTAAGACATCCGTTAAATAACTGTAGAAAACCTTTAGTATAGTTGTCTTTTACAGTTATAGCATTAATTCTGTCAGGTGCATAGAAAGAAGCATTGAGATACTTGAAGCTGTTTAGAATCAAAACTCCTCCGGCCATGGAAATATGGCTGGTAATGGCAGGAAAGCTGACATCTCTGCTTAAAGTAACTTTTTCTTCTTGAGATGCCACCCCAGAAGTGTTAACAGCTTTCACACCTATCTCTATGTCGTCTTCATATACAAGCGGTACAGAAAACCTCGTAGATGATGTAAAAAAGCTATCCAGCAGGCTCCCGTCAGACTTCTTGTAAATGTTGATCTCAAAGTGGTCAAAGTCTTTATCAAGAACTTTACTCCAGCTGAGCGATGCGACTTTCTTTGTGTTGTCAACAGAAACAGTTATGCCGCCTCCCCAGGATGGCCCTTCTGTTATTCCTGAAACAGTTATGCTGACAGCAGGAGAACTATTCCAGTCAGCCTTTATTCCGAAAATAGTTACCGGGATAACTTTAACGGAGTAAGTTCCCCCGGCCTTAACGAGGATTCTATACGGTGGAGCTTTTGTTATTCCTGCAAGCTCGCCGTTAACCCACACCTCGTAGTGGTCCATTGTTCCGAAACTCTCTTCCCAGTTAACAATGATGTAAGACATTGGAGTTCCGTCTTTGTCAAGCTCTGTAAGTTCAGAAAGTTCAGGAATAACAGGAGGCGGAGGGTCGTTGGGATCCGGCAGAGAGGTTATGTCTACGCTGGCAAGATCAAGGTCTATGTCCTCGTTGTATAGGCGGTAATCTTCCAGAACCGCTGTTATAGAAATGCTGTCTTCATCTATCTGCCTAACTTCTTCAACCCTGAAAAATTGGTTTTCTATGCCGTAATCAGAGTAAGAAACGGAAATAATATCTCCCGGCTCAAGAGGGAGGCCTTTTGAGATTGTTGTGAAGGCAATGGTGTAGTTAAGTCGCGCCCTTTCAAGAAAGTAGGCTCCTAACCGCTTGGCTCCTAACCTGTCTACTCCGTATAGTTTTACCTTAAGCGGATTTTCCTCTGTTGTTATCTCATCTGGAACCTCTAAAGTCAGCGTGTTCGGTGTATCGTTAAGAACCGGGTCTATGTAGTCTATCTCTATAGAGTTGGGAATTCTTATTCTGGAGGGTAGTTCCACAGAGAATGAGCCATTTATAAAGTCCTCGTCGGTAAATTTCATAGCAGGGGCTTCAAAGAACAGGTTCTTATATCTCAGCCTGTATTTACCTGCGCTCTTAATGAGAATCCCCCTGAAGTGATTGCAGAGGAGCTCCACGACGTCCTTAGCGCTCCCGTCAACAACTACTCCATCAAAAGAGAATCCCTGCTCCTCGCAGTACTGAGCTACTTCCAGAAAACTCTCAATGTCAATCTTGTTTTCCGAAATACCAAGGCCGTATCTGGGGTTGGTTAGATAGTCAAGGAGTATTAAGGCCGGATTGTTTTTTTTGAATCCAGTTCCTTTGTCATCTATATCTCTGCCGTTAACCACAGCAGTTATGTTAGGAACCCCGCTCCATCTCGGCTGGATTACTTTATCAACTTTCTGCGTGGCCCACTTAAGCTTTACGACAACGCAGGCTGTATAGGGAACGTTATCTGTAAATCCAAGGTTTCTTATCTCGTCAAACAGCCCTCCACTTTTTCCTGCGAAGTTAACCTCATCTCCTTTCACAAACTCCCATTCAACAAGATCTGTAGGAGATTTAAACCACGTCTGCCCGTTGTCTGTGGAGTATTCCAGGAAGGAAACCCTGTTAACTCTCTGATAGACCGGCCTGGTCTCCGTGCAAACTTTTTCCACATTCCCGTACTCATCAAACTCATAACCCCACTTGACGCAAACGCTGTCAATCTGCTTCCCTTCTACGGTTATAGTACCGTCGGCCGAAAAAGCAACGGTGTAGGTCCCCTTATCTACACTCTCCCCTCTGGCTATTTCTACAACCTCCGTTGTGTTGCCACCAAAATAACTTTCTCCATAGTCGTTAATGTACCTGGGATACTCCACAGAGAGCTTGATTTTGTTTATTTCAGAGTTTGTTATCTGCCTTACAATTTTTGCCTCTGTTCTTTCAACATCTTTTACGCCTATAAGAGGTTTCCCGTCAAGCCAGAGTTCCTCAACTCCCTGAATAGGCCCTTCACAAAGCGAACCTACTATATAGAGATACTCGTTGTTTTTACCCGACGTTGCGGCCCATATCCAGTTAATTCCTACCCTGCAGCGCCCGTAAACGACCGGGATCTGCTCCTGTGGAGATCTGGTATTTACAAGATATCCCCCTCCACCAACTTTCTTAAACGAATCCCTCAAAAGAGACTGCTGGTACTTAGCAGCTGCATAACTACCTATAAGAGCGGCGGCCGCTGCGGCAATTCTGAAACCAATACTAACCGGAGCCAACGGAGTTATTGATAAGGCTAAGAGAGCAAAACTTCCAACCGTTGACGAAAAGAACTTTCCTATTTTGTGGAAGAACCCCATCTATCTCCTCCAGTAAGTAAGACCGTCAAAGGCTGGAACTGTGCAGACCCCATCCTTTTCAGCCGTGAGAATAAGGCCGTTCCCAAGGTATATACCTACAGGGACATTCTGAAACTTTACGAGGTCTCCTACATGTCTTATAGGAACTTCTCTAAAACCGTCCAGGGAACCATAGAACTCTGTTAGCAATTCTTCTATTGTTAGCTTTTTGCCTAAGAGCCCTGAAACTTTTTCCGCTAAATTCATGATTTCCTTCCCCACGGAAGCTGTTTTTCTGTTATGGAAGGCAAGTACCTGAACCCTCCAAAGTGCATTTCGTTACCAAGCTTCTTACAACACTCAAAAGTTTTATCGCATGACTGTTCAAAACCGGAATACTTGCAGTTTTCGTCCCTGAACCTCCAGGGGCAAAGGGCTGAATGTTTTCTAAAAGTACTTTTGGCAAAGTAGGTAAGGTCACTAACTACTGTTATTTCTGCGGTCTGGCGTGGAAGCTTAACCGAGTCAACCACTCCATCAAATAAAGACACGACGGAAATGGGATTGCCGAGATCGTTTATAAAGGCAAGGAAAACTTCACAAGCCTTGCCCCGCTGGTCGCTGTTGAGAAATACTTCAACTGGTATTAAAGAAACGTTGTCAAACTTGATAACAACTGAATCTGCCGTTAGCCTGCTGTCTTTTGATGACTCATCAACTGTAAAGGGAACGCTTATGTATCTTTCCTCGTTAACCCATACGTCCACGTCAAGGTTCGTAAACCTTAACGGTTCATCAAACTCAAACTTTAAAAGAAGACAAGTTGTTGCATAGAGAGATTCCAGCTGGCTTAAAACCTCTGCTGGGAGGCTCCTCATCTTACCTCCACAATGCCAATCCCAATATTCTGCAGATATGCCTGCCAGATTTCGCTTGAGAGGGAGTCCTCGGCAAACCTTGCAGTTATCATTAGATAGCCGTAAAAGTCTGCCGTTATTGTGGAGCCTGCGGGGGGAGGGTCAGAAAACTCTACTCTGTCTTTTCCCCCGTCACCGACCCCTGGGAGGAGGGAGAAGTGAGAAGGCACGCCGTCTATGTAAACAGTAATTTCACTTACCTCTGTTGCCGGCAGGTCAAACTGCTTAGTTTCTCCATCTCCTTTAGCTACAAGCTCTCCATAGTTCCAGCCTTTGTAAGGAAACCTAAAAAGGAAAGGACTATAGCTGCCTTGATGTCTGATAAAAAAGTTCCAGAGAACATCTGCCTGTTCTTTTGTTAGATAAGAGTACTTCAGCCTAAAAGACCTTTTCGGGAAAACCCATTTTCTCCTTCTGAACTCTCTCCCTCTTTCTAACTCTGAAATAATTGTTTTAAAGGCCACCTGCCTGATAGTTCCCGGTGGGAGACCGGGAAAGTCTATAGGGTAAACTTCCATCTCTACCTCTAACCAAATTCAAGCTGCTCTCTGACTCTCTGAGCTATTAGCCGGTCTATGCCCGTTTTCCTTACAAACTGCTCAAAGGAAATGGGGTCGGTTGCGTGGAAAGTGTTCTGAATAACTATCGTCTGGGGCTGTTGCTGAGGTTGGGGGGCAGGTTTTGGAGTTATCGCTCCTCCTGTTGCGAAACGGGGAAGTCTCATTCTGTTTAAAGCTTCTATGAAGTTTATACCGTAATGCTCTACGGCGTGCTTATTTACTACGTATTCCCCGGGCATAGCCAGGATAGGAACAGAGTCCTTGTTGGGAATTCCCCCTACTATCAAGCCACCTTCAGCCTTTTTGCCGAAGATAACCTTCCAGAATTCAGCAATTTTCGGCGCTACAGCTTCCCTAATTCCTATCTGCACGAGCATAGAGAGAACTTCTTTTGAGAGAGACTGGAAGATTTCTTTTATCTTTACAGCTCTTCCCTCAAGGAGGTCTAAAACCCTGTTGGCAAACAGTCCTTCTATGTTGTAAAGAGTCTGCTTTACAAGGTCATGAACGTAATCACCCGTGTTTTTAATTTCAGCCTGATAGTCCTCTACTGCTTTTTTAGCACCCAGCAGGGGGTCTTCAGAAATGGTTTTCTGTTTTAAAACAAAATCTTTAACTGTCTTGCCTGCTTCCTTAACCCTCTCTTCAAGAGCAATAAGCTCTTTAAGGGTCTTCCTCACTCCCTTTATGTCACCCAACTGTTCAAGTTTTGCTTTGAGCTTCTCTATCTTCCTGATGTTTGTTGCCACCCACTTGTCAACGTCGGCAAGTTGCTTACTCCACCTGTCAAGAGGTCTAGTCTTAGAGAGTTCCTTATCTATCTCTGCGCTGATTTCTGGAATCCGGGAGGCTATATCTTTTAGCGTATTCCGTTTTTTCTCAAGCTCCTTCTGTGCCTTCTCAGCTTCTTCCTGGGCCTGCTTCATAGTCTGAGTGTCTATGGTGAAAAGCTGGACTCGGCGGCTTCCTTCAAGACTTGCTATCTCGCTTCTAAACCTGATAGTCTCAAGCCTTATCTTCTCCTGAATCTGTTTAATACTTTCGGTTATTTGTTTCTTCTCTGCATCTGTTTTGGCCTTTTGAAGGGCCTGCTCATATTCGGCTATAAGTTTTTTGTATTCTGTTATACGCTCCTGAAATGCTCTTTTTCTAATCTCTATTTCTTTGCTCGTCTCCCAGTTGATAAGAGTTTTTAGGCTCTCTGCGTAGTCTTTGGGAGATACAACCTTAAGGGTTTTTAACCTGTCAAGTTGTGCTTTTGCAAGCTGGAAGGCTGTTTTAACCTCTTCCTCTTTATATTGAACTTGTTCTGCAAGCACCTGGAGTTTTGAATTTATTGCAGAACTTATTTTTCCTACCGTATCTGAAACAGAATTACTAAAACTGGAAGAAGGTCTAAGATAATAAAGCTGTTTATCAATAACCTTTATCTGTTTCTGAAGTTCTCTGAGCCTCTCCTGGTATTTCCTGACTTCTTCCTGAGCCTTAAGAAGTTCTCTCTGTTCTCTACTGAAAGGTTTCCCAACTTTTACCGCCTTCATGTAATCAGAGAGGCTTACAGCCCCCTCTATTTTAGGCGTTAGGTGAAGTTCTACCGGTTGTTTTGGAATCTCAGGAGGCTTCTGCAGTTTCGGGAATCCAACAAAAGCTTTGCTCTGTATTTCTTCTATTCTTTTCTTTGTGTCCTCTATCTCTTTAAGAAGCTGAATTTTCAACGATTTTAACTGTTCAACATTAAGCTCAGCTATTTTCTGCCTGAATTTTTCAAGGCTTTCATTTATCTGTTCAGTTACAGTTGGGATAACGTCTCCAGCCTTTTTTAGGGTAAGAGTTCCTATATCCACTTTGTCTTTCAGTTCCAGGAAGGCCACTCCGAGTGCAGAAATAGCCGCTACCAGAGGATTTACTCTAATAGCCATTAAGGCACCGGCTGCTGCGTTTACAGCCCACTTCAGGGATTTGTATGCCACTATAAGCTTTAAAACCTCCTCCAGCAAAATTCTATGTTCCCAGGCCGTTCTCCCAAGCTGAGCTCCGGCGCGAGCAATATTAACCACTTCACGTGATATCTGCCTTAATCTCTCAATAAGCTCTGGTCTTGGAGTGATGCTTTCTATTGCGCCGTATGCGTTTCTCTTAACAATTGCAAGGCTCTCTATAAGAGAGTTAACTTCTTCTTTAATAGCCACGAATAGAGGTAAAGTCCCTTCCTGCATAACCTGACCGACAACGTCGGTCAGGTTAGAAAGAACACCGCTCAGGGTCCCCTGAAGTTCATTGGCGGCCATCTGAAAACCGCGGAGCCTCTCCATAAGGTTCTGAAAGAGAGTCCCCGCCTCTTTCCAGCGTTTTAAATCTTCATCTGTAATTCCTAACGCCGTTGCAAGAGTAGACGATGAAGGCTGTATTCCACCCTGAACAAGGTCTCTAAGCTCCTGAACTAACTGCCGGCCTTCCAGTCCAAGAGCCTTAACTGCGTTAACACCTACAGTTGTAAGCTTCATTATCTGTTCAACGTTAAGGCCGGCGGACATGCCAGGGCCAAGGAGAGTTCTATAAGTCTCAAGAAGTTCTTCAAAAGTTGCAGTTGTTTTAAGGTTTTCCTGCTGAAGCTGAGAAATTATTCTCTGAGAGACCTGTAGGGCAGCGTTCCACTTCTCCTGACCCTGCAGAACTTTCCCTGAAGCATCTCTTATCTCTGCTACTGAGGAGAGAATGCCCGCCATACCTATACGGGCGTTCTCTATAGTTTTCTGATACTCAATACCGTAGGAAATAAGATCCCGAAACTTATTCATCACCTCCCAGGTTCCTACGGCGAATACAACAGACTTGGCAACGGAGGCCATCTCTTCAAGAAAGCCGCGGGTATGCTTAACTTCTATGCCGAACTTTTCAAGAAGGCTCTGGGCGCGGGAGATAGCAGTTCCAGTTTTTACAAATCCTTTCTCAATACCCCCTACCTGGGGGACCACCTCATTGATGGTTTTTTCCAAATCCCTGAGGGATTTCTTTATTGCCTGAGTTGCCTCATCGTGAGCCTTTATAAGTATCCACAGCTCATGCTCTTTACCCGCCATTTTCCATCTCCTTTGAAAAGAAAGAGGCCAGCAGCCTGCAGACCGTTATCTCCGAGTAAGGTTGCTCAAGAAACCCGCCGCTCTGAGGGAGAATTCCAAACTGCCAGAACATGTTGGCCATCAAAAGGTCGTTTTCAGCTTCCTTGTCAACAAGGGGAACAGGACAGAATTCAAACTGTTCCTGCCCGAGGTTGTATACGACGTTTGGATTGTGTTTTTCTCTCGGCAAAAAGGGACAGTTCCCGTATTCGTCCAATCCCCGCTTTCTGCACTCAGAACAGCTCTTGAGCTGTCCATTCTTCTGCAGATAATAGAGAATCATTGTCTTCCTTACCCGGATGAGCGGCCGAAAAAAGTTTCGTAGAGCACCGCCAGAGCTCTCACCTTAGCTTCAAACACGCTGTTGAAAGAATCGGGGTCTTCTCCTGCAGCCTTGAGAACGGCAACCGCCTTGCCTGTAGGAAATTCAGGAAGAATAAGCTCTGAGGTTTTTAACTCTTCTCCATTGGCTACTTTCTCTATGGTCTCAGAGGTTTTCTCTACCATCTCCTTGATTTCTTCTTCGCTCATTTCAAGCTCTTTCAATACTTGAGGAACCTTTCCAACAGGTATTCTCACTTCTCACCTCCTTTGATTACTTAAACCAAATAACAAGTTCATCGTCTCCGGTGTTTGTTACGAGGTTAAAGGGAAGTTCGTTTGTTAAAACACCCTCTCTGTCTCCAAACTTAAAGTCAGAGAGCTGTATCTTCGCCTCAATTTCCACTTTGTTGCCTTCCTCTTTCCCCAAAGTGAACTTAAGGTCCGCCACGTCTCCATTTTGAAACTTGGTTAAGAAGTCATATTCAGACGGCTTTACTGCCAGAGGGTCAAACGAACCCGAAGGCTTCCTGTCAGTAATAAAGACCTTCCAGATGCCGTCGGGAGAATTAGCATCTTCTATAGCTGTAATCTGGTTGTTAAGCCCTATTGAAACCTTGCTAAAACGCGGGGAGTAGGTATTGTCTATCTTGCACAGTGCATCTACAAAAGCGATAGGTTTTGTGGATTCATACTCAACAGCAGGAACAGGAGCCTCAACCCTTTCGGCAAGCTTCCCGACAACAGTGAAGGAAAATTCCCCCAGCTCCCTAACGTTTGCATCAAGAGAAGGGTCTACTTTGCAGCCTACAAACTTATAAAGCTCTCCGTCCTTATAGAGGTAAACAGTAAGGCTTTTCTGGGCTTCCATGTCTGAAGTGAGCCTGTACTTGTAAGCATCTACATATCCGTCTCCGTCTGAATCAACAGCTTCCTTAGAAAAAGAAGCTGCCTCCAAAAGCCTTCCAAGGCGGGGTTCCTTGGTTTTATCACCGCTCCCCCTGATCTTTGTCTTAACCTCAATCCGCCAAGTTCCACCTGCACTCATCCCCGGTCTTTTTGAAAGAGTAGGGGAGAGTTCATCGTTTTCAAGGAACTTGTAATCGGGAGAAGGGTCGGCACTAACAACTGGTATAGCGTCTTTAAGGGGATCTGGAACGGCGTCAACGCCGTAAGTATCCTCAATCTTTGCCAGAAGAACGGTTAATCTTGCCGCTCTCATCTTAAACCTCCTCGTGGTAAACGATAGAAACGGTTAAAGAGCAACCCAGGTACTTCTTGTCTTCCTGGGCTATTACAAACTTGTCTTCTTCAATGGTTAAAAGGGACGCTGTGCCGTTAAGAGTTGAATTTTTCTCCAGAGCCGTATAAATGTCCCTGATTCTTTTAAGAAGAGTCTCGTAAGGCTCTGACGAAACTATAAAAACTTCAATGTTCAGCCTTGATTCCCTAAGGCCGTTGGTTGTGTAAGAGTTTTCCTGCCCGAGATCGTATATCCAAACCTCGCACCTGCCAGAAGGCTGACCTCTCTTGGCCACATAAACTTCTTTACCGGTATCCGTCTCATAGCCGTTTTCAGGGAGTATCTCCCTTATAGCCTGAGATAGAGCAGAAATAACCTCATAGCGTTTCATTTACAGGTTCCTCCGACAGATAAACAAAGGCCTCTTTTTGCCCTCTAAACTTCCTGACAGCGTAGACGTAATAGTCTTTGCCATTTAGAGTTAGTTTTTCTCCTGTTTTAATGGTTTCTCCCACATAAAGTGGAACCCTGATGTAAAAGGAAACGAGATCGTAAAGCCTGCCGTCAACCTCAGAAAAGGTTTCAGTAACCTTTTCGTTGGGTATAGCCCAGAAGGATGAGCCGTCCTCCCGGGCTACCTCAACCGCAAACTCAGAGTAGAAGATGTCAAGGTTGTCTGTTAGCAATTGATCTTCACCTCAATAGTTTCTGTTGATCCAGCAGCCACTTCTCCAAGTGCAAGGCCAAAAGGGACTTTAGAAGAATCTTTTGAAATCTCCCCAGTTGACGGGTCAATGTAGAGCTTATCCCCAACACCAACTGCTACGTCGTTGGTCCCGTCGTTGCCTTTAACAGGAAGAAGAAAGATCCCTTTGGTACGGACCGTGGCTCTACCGGCAGGGTCGGCATCAACAACACAAACCCCTACAATTTCACCAACTGCAACAGGTGTGCCGGCAGTTTTACCTTCTCCAACCGGCAGATAGATATCAACACCTTCACTTACATAATTCCTCATCTCTATCCTCCTTCAATTAAGCTCCTGGGTTCTTGAATACTCCTCTTGGATCAATAAAGGCTGCACCGAAAAAGAGCCTTACCTTGAACTCAAGGGTGTCGTTTTCAAACTTTTCGTTTGTTGTGATCTCAGGTGTGTCTTTACCGTCAAGGAATGCAACCTCAATGGTGTCAACAGTGTCGGGAGAGGCGAAGAGATACCAGGCTGTTTCGGAACCGTCAACCTCTCCGGCCCGGAGGAGATAAGGAGACTCAATAGGCTCTGCGTAGTTAACAAACGGGTTCCTCTGGTCGTTAGTTCCACCAGGAAGGGTTGTGTCCTTCATCCACATTTCGGCTTCCACAAAGAGCGTAGGAGGTACAAGGAGGTACTTAGGCGTAACGTTAATGAAGTTCCCCGCAAGATCCTTCTGGGTCCTAAAGAGAATCCTGGCTTCTTTTAGAGATTCAAGCCCTATCGGAGCCGGAGTTCCCAGGTTGTTGTGCTTTTTGTCAAATACCGGAATTCCGTCACTCATCTTCGGGTTGGAGTTAATGAGAGCGTAAACAGTTTCCTCCACGGTCCTCTTTGCAGACCTTGCGAGCTGAGAAGGAATTCTTGAGAAGACGTCAAGATCGTCGTTGATGATTGTCTCAAGGGTAATTCCAAAAGTTGCTCCGTACTTACCGATGGCATACTTCTCACCTTCCTCAGAAAGGGTAACACTCTTATACTCGGCTCCTTCAGGAACAAACCTGAGAGAAGGTAGAGAACCAACCCTTATTCTGTAAAGAGTTTTAAAGTCTGAAGCGGAAGCCTTCCTTGTGAACTTCTGGTAAGTTGTTGGAACGTCCCTGTAATCTTCTAAGAGAACCTTGTTGATAGCGTCCATAAGAACAAGTTTGAAGTCGGAAGTTGACATAGCCCGCCTGATAATGTCAGAACGGGAACCTTTTACAGATTGTCCATTAATTCTGAGAGCCTTTTTAGCAAGGTCTTCAAGCCTAAAGGACATCAACTCATCTGAACCGGGAGAGGGTTTCTCTATCTTTCTCCCTGCTCTCAGGAGGATTGCATCTCTTGCCGCCTCTCTGAACTTTTCTCTCTCTTCCTTTACCACCTGAACAGATCCCACAGGTTTTTTCCTCTCTGCGAGTTCTTTCAGTATCTCGTCTTTTACCTGCTCTACAGAAAGACCGTTCTCAATCCACTCCTGAGCTCTTTCCTCAAGGCCGTGAGTCCTGCAGAGGGAAAGAATCTGTGAAACTCTTTCTCTCTCCCTCTTTGCAATCTCATCGGGAGAGATTGTTGGGTTTTGTGTCTTTTCGCTCATCCTATCCTCCTTTTCTTTAATTTCTGCGGTTCTTCCAACTCCTACAGATGGATCTGCAGGAATCGGGGTGAGGGATATCTCAAGAACCTTCCACCTCTTGGCCACATAGGCAGGCCCAGTAAACCTTTTCCAGCTTTCCCCATCGTCTAAATAGAGCCATTCATCAACTACGTAGCCGACGGAAACGCCCCTAATGAGCCCTTCCTTAACTTCTTCCCAGGTTTTCCTGGAAAGCTCAGTGTCTTTGAACTGAATCTGAGCCCTGCCCTTCTTTTCCTTTTCATCTATCCAGACCTTTACAGGAACAGCAACAGGCTGATCTGCATCGTGATTCCTGAGAACTGAGCCAGCGTTTATAAGGGGTTCAAGGTCAACGGCATCTTTATCATGCAGGAGAATTTCCCTACCAAACCATCTCTCCACAGGAGTTTCTGAAGAGAAAGAGAGTTCCACTATCCGTTTTTCCTCGTCAACTATCCCCCTTACCTCTACTGAAAAGCTCCTTCTGGTTAGTGAGCCCGTTGCGGGGAAACTCCTGTTGCCATCGTCTCCGTCAATTAGCTTCAAGAGCTTATCGGCTGCCTTTTCTATCTCGTCATAGCCGTTCTGAGCTGCTCTCTGCTTTGCGGCTATTATTCCGCGCCTGTAAACCTTTCCATTTTTTCCATAAGGGAACTTGTAACGGGCTTTGGTCTTTTCATCGTGTTCATCATCAATAGCCAGAAACCACTTTGCATACTCTTCCCAGTTATCCTCCCCGAGGAGCTTATCCTCATCCTCAGTCGTAAAACTCCAGGGACTCTCCTTGTCTACCTTTCCTTCCTCAATTAGCTTCTTAGCGTGCTCGTATCCCTTCCTGTTCAGTTTCACTGTCATGTTCACCTCTTGCTAAGGTTTCTGTTATGTCTTCAATCCCAAGTTCCTTCAGATAGCTGATTTCCTGTGCTCTCTGGTCGGCAAGTTCTTTCCAGTCCTTGCCTTTAGCCGCTGCCTCATCGGCAAGAGTCGTAAGTCCCATCAGAAGTTCAAGCCTTTTAGCCTGAGCCTCTTTAAGCGGATCAACCCAGTCAAAGCCTTTGAATATCCACCTGTGAGGGGTCCAGTTCTCCCAGTTCTTTATGGCTCCCATAATGTTGAGATTGCCGAGGCTGATAGCGTTCTTTATGAACTCCGTATAGACAGGGCGGAGGAAATACCTTTCAAGGGCTTTTCTGAACGGAAGGATGTAATCCCTCAGTTCAAGCTCAGAGTGCCTCGCAGAGGAATAGTTGACCTCTGACTTATCTCCGCTTATCTGCTCGTAGGAAAGGCCGATAGACCGGCCCATACCCCTTAGAATGAGCTTTACAAAATCATCAAAGGTTGACCCAGGCCTTTTGGGATCAATAACTGCAATATCTTCTCCAGGATTAAGCTCAGCAATCATTCCGGGGGCTATTTCAAGTTCTCTCTGACCTGTTTCAGGGTTTAAAACCCCGGTGGGAGTTCCAGTCTTCTTAATAACTATTCCAAAAGAAGCCGAAACCTTTGCGTTAATAAGCTCAGCCTCTATCAGGTCTTCAAGGTGGTAGGCATAGGGAATAATAGGAGCCAACAAAGGAATGCCTAACAGCTGCCCCGGACGCCTGAACGGCGAAAAATGGATGATATCTTCTGCTGGAACCCTTTCTACTTCAAGGGTAGGCTCTATATAAGTGTCAACAGATTTGTAAAAGTGATAAGCGACTACGCGGCCGTTTTCGTCAACCTCAATTCCGTTTATAACCCTGTTTTTAGTTCCCAACGCGCCGGCAGGAGCAAGTCTGCCGTATTCCAGAATTTCAATGGAGAACGGAGCAGTTGAACGGTTATCGGCATCTGTAACGATGTGGAAGAAAAGACCCCCATCTGTGAAAAGTTTTAAAATAGCAAGCCTTTCAATGTCTCCAAAGTGAAACTGCCTGTAATAATCAGCAGAAAAACACCACCTTTTCCAGAGTGCCTCAGCCTTTTCGTTAAAAGCAGGGTTCTTTGTTTGAGCCTGAAGAGTTGTTCCGGCACCCACTATCCGGGCAAGAAGTAAATCAACTGCAGCCCTAACCCAGCAGTTGTTTTCATATAGCCAGTTGGCACGGGAGCGGACGGTTGAGAGTTCCCCAAGAATAGAGTTAGGAGATGAACTCCATCTCTGCCAGTTGTCAGTCAATCTCCCCCTGTCGGCAGCCTTAAGAGAACGCTTAAGAACCTCCCTCTTAGCCCGCCACTCAGGGAAAAAGAAACCAATAACGTTTTCCAAAACCCTGCCTATCACCTTTTAAACCTCACATAGGTAAACATCCCGCCGCTTTGAACACGGCTTAGCTGTTGTTCTATCTGCTGGAGCTGTTGGTAAAGGGATGGAAGGTCGGCACGGCGGAGAACTCTATCTCCGATACGGTATTCCTGCCCTTCGGCTTCTATCTTCCTGATGGCTGTGAGGATTTCCTCTCTTCTTTGAAGAAGCTCGGCGTAAGTCAAAGCCTTAACCTCCTTATATCTGGAGATTAAGGCTTTTCAAGGGAGTTTAAAAGTCTAAAAATTAAACTCTTGACTAACAACGGTTAGTTGTTAAAATTACAAAGAAAAAGGAGGTGAGAATGCTGGGAAAGAAGATAAGAGAGTGGAGAAGAAAATACGGAATCAGCCAGGAAGAATTGGCGAAGAGGCTTGGAGTAACCCAGCAGGCGGTTGCTTACTGGGAAAGCGGAAAAAAGCATCCGAAAAGAGAAATTTTTAAAAAACTCATTAAGATAACCAATGGAGAAATTAAACCGGAAGATTATTTAGAATGAAATCTCAGGAACTCGGCTCTTTTTCGTAAAACAAAACCTCTATCATAAAACAAAGGGAAATTTTTAATATTTTTCACATCAGGATATTTAGCACCCTTGCAATATTCTGAAGTATTCCCACAAACTAAATCAATATCCAAAAAAACTTTAGGTTTCTTATACACTCCAAGAAAAATTTCCCAATCTCCTTTTTCTAATTCCGTAGAAGCATTATACAGAAGTTCACATAAAAGAGCTTTTGGATTGAAATAACAAATCCTTCTTTCCTTGTCTGTTAAGTAATTAGCAGGATGAAGTTTAATATCTCCAACAAGATGATACATATAATCGCATAATGCATATTTCTGTTTTGTGGATAGGTTAGCCCAAAACTTAAAGGGAACAACCAACGCTAATTTAGGTTCAGAAGTTGCAGCACCAAAAATAAACGGCTTGCACTCAGGACAATATTTTTGAAGCTTCTTATAAACCTTCAATCCTAAATCTTGGGCACTTACTGTCCCAGAAATTAAAAGAGTAATTAAAACCAATAAAACAATTTTTCTCACCTCAACCACCCCCTCTTTTTCGGCAGCCAACTTTTCTGTTGGGGAGAAGATCCAGCCCCCACCGGCTGCTTCTCTGTAATCATATCAAAAACCGGTCTAAGGAACCTTACCTGAAGGTGATCTGCTGCCGCGTTTGAATAAACCATACAGTCCAAATAGTGGTTATCCTGCTTCACTTTTACCCACGCCTCAACATATGTGTTCCCCCTCCTAACCCGTCTTTTTTCCTCAGCAATTATCTGCTTTGCAAAATCCTCTCCGGTCTCCTTGTGAAGAAAAACTTTACCGGCCTCAAAGCGCCTGGCTATGTCGTCCTTGTAATAATTAACATCTATGTTAACAAGTCTTAACCCAGCTCCAAACTTTAAACTTGAACCTGGGAGCCTCTCAACAAGCGTTTCTTTCCAGGGAACACCAGAAGATAAAGAAGCCCTACCTTTGACAGGAAAAACTTTTCCAAGATACTTCCACGCCCACTCATAAACCTCTCTCGTGTTATCTCCTGAATCTATAAACGTTCTCGCCACTTCTATTGGCCTTCCCATCACAAGATAACGGGAACCGAAAATAACACCTTCCAGCTCGTCCCAGTTCCTAACGAAGCCATAGCGAATAAGGTACTGTTCCAGCCTTACGTTCCATGCCCAAACTGTAAAGTAGAACCCGTCTTTTTGAACATCCACCCCGGCAGTTAGGGCCACCGTATCAGAAGGACACTCTCCGGGTGGATAATCTCTCTTCCAGATGAGAATATCCTCCACTTTACGCCTTTTAACGGTTTCCTGGAACGGTTCAGCCAATTTAGAGTTAACGAAGTTCATCAATTCCGAGGGCTCATCTTTAGACATCAGAAACTCATAAGCCAACTTGCCCCAGGATATAAATGGTGAATAGAGAGCCGAAAGCCAGAAGCCTATTTTCCTCCTGCCTTTACTCCGCCTTTCCCACTCAACCCATTTCCCTTTAGAAAGCATTTCCTGTTTATAGTTCTCTGTTATCTTCGCTTTGCAGTTGGAACACTCATACCAGACTTTTCCTATTACTTCCTCGGGGTTGTCTACCTGCTCCCACTTTAAACAGGGGAACTCTAAAAACATCATTTTCTTACACTTTGGGCATGGAACAGCATACCTGTAAACCACAGAACAGCTCTGGAGCTGTCTCCAGATATTTCCTTTTTCTGTCGTAGGAGTTGAGGCATAAACGATTTTATGAAATCCCTGATAAGAATTGGTCCTCTCTTTTGCAAGGCTTATAGGATTAGCTTCCTTTCCGGAAAACGGAGGGTATTTATCTATCTCATCAAGAAAAACATAGCGAACCGGTTTGCTGGCCAGAACAGCAGGAGAGCCTGCCCAGGCAAGATATATTGTCATCGTTTCAAGAATAATCTCAAGATTCGTGAAGTCGTGTGAGGAAGACGGAAGCCTCTCTGCCAGAGGTGGGGAAGATAAAAGCATATCTTGTAGTCTATTTTTAGAAAAAGAGCGGGCTATGTCTTCACTCGGCAGAACAAACATCGCAGGCCCTGGGTTTTGGTGAATGGCATATCCGAGCATATTCAACATTGTCTCAGTTTTAGACAGCTGAGCCCCATAACAGAGGACTATTTCCTCAACTTCATTATCACAGAAAGCATCCATTACTGCACGGGCATAGGGAACCCTGTCTGTTTTCCACCGACCCGGTTCCTTTGACGAACGCGCAGAAAGTATCCTGTATTTATCCGCCCACTCTGAAACCGTTATGCCTTCAGGTGGAGTTAGCGAACGAAGTTCTCTCTCTGTCCAGCAGATCACTTCTTCCTCTTTTTCTTAGAACACCTAACTTCAACCTTAACATCCTTACAGGGCTTAATATCTGTGAGCTTTTCCATAAACTCCCAAAACAAACGCTCCTGCTCTGTTAAAGGTAAGACTTCGTTTAGTTGAGGCGTGTACTTCCCATCTCTAACGTAAGACCAGAGGAGATCAAGAACTTCTTTTTTTACTATCTCTCTAACCTTTGCCAGAGAACGTTTTCTGTTTGCAAGCTGGGAAGATAAACGAAACTCCAGAGCAAGAAGGCCGCTTTTGAGTTCCGCAACCCGTTGAGCCCACTCAACCTCTACTTCTTCTCGTTTAACGTATTCTCCCTTTTCTTTTTCAAGGTTGAACTTTTCTCTTTCAAGCTTGATTTGTTTAAGAGCTATCTCTAATTCTTCCTTATCCTTCTTTTTAGCCGTAAGCTTACTTTCGTAATACGCCACAAGGTCAGGCGCATAGTACTTTCCATCTTTCTGTTTGGGCTTACAATCCCTTATCCAACGCTGAATAGTTCTCATATTTTTGTTAAACAACACTGAAAGCATTCTTGTCGTCATATATAATTCTTCCAAGAGAACTCCTCTAACAAAGTTCTAATATCATTATAAGAATAGGAAGGAGGGATTGCATATGCAGTTTGAAGACATCTACCTTACAGACACAGACGGCCAACCCTATTGGGCTGGTAGACTTGTAAAGATGCAGGACGGCGTTTGGATTCTTGTTGTTTTCAACAAAGAAGATGTTGATGTTTTGGTTAAAAACGTAGAACAGCAAATAACCAACCAATACGTTAGCCTGTGGATTTGCCATAATTTCCAAACAATTAACTTTAACGAGCCTTAAGGTGTGTTCGTTCAGGTTGGCCGAAGGTCTGCAAGGCTCGGCGGCGACACGGCGCGGCTCGGCGCAAAAATCGCTCGTTTTCTGCGCGCTCGCCCACCCGCAGACCCCTTGCGCCAGAAGGACCCGAAAAGCCTCATCGGTCCTCTCAGACTCCTCAACCTCACGCCTTAAAGATTTAAGAACTCCCTCCTTTGCCCTTATCTTCTCCCTCAGAGATGAGAGCTTCTCTATGAGAACTGAACGCTCTGATGAAACTTTAGAGAGCTCCTCCTTCACCTCTTCGTAGAGTCTCTCAAGCTCCTCTTTTTCCCTTTTTAAACCGGTAAGTTTTGAAAGGAGCTCCTCCTTCTCCTTTTTAAGCTCCTCTATTTTGTTTTTCAGTATCCCTGAGCGCCTCTCAAAGGACTCAACGCTCTCCTTTACCCTCTTTTCCCTCTCAAGGAGCTCCTCCTTCCTCCTCTCAACCTCAGAGAGCTTCCTCTTGAGCTCTTTAAGTTTTGATTCAGCTTCAAAGAGTGCCATTCTCTTTTTCTGAATCTCCTCCTTTATCTCCTCAACCCTCTCCTCTAATGTATCAACCTCTTCCCTGTAAGGAGTTAAGTTCTCTTTCAGCTCCTCAATGTCAAAAATTTCTAAATTTTCTCGTTAATTTCAAGCACAAGAGACACAATGGATAACGGCACCTCAAACAGAAAATCTCAGCAAAGAGGGGTTGCATTTCACAACTAATGGTTGTATATTTGAAATTGCAGGGGGGAGGCAGGAGCCGAACCTAAAAACTTTTAAAGGAGGGAAGCTATGAAAACGAAATGGACAACCTACTACAACGGGGCACAAACGACTTTCAGGGCTAACTTAGATGACCCCAAAAACGAGGAACTCATCAAGAAGTTCTATAACGATTTCTACAAAGACGCAAATACAATTAAAGTAGAACTTTTTGGGGATATTCATTCTGGAAACGTCTATATCAAAGTTTCAGATTACCTATTTCCGAAGGGGATAAACGATTACTGGATTCCATCAGAACCCCCGGCCGATGCTGCTCTTTTAGATAGAAAATTCTACAACTAACCCTTATTGCGACCTGATTAGAGGAGGTGCAAAATGACAGTCTTTGAAAAAGCACTTGATTACGCAAAGGCCTACATAGAGAGCCTTGACCCTATGGATTCTGCCTTTGTAGAAGCACCTGGGAGGATAATCTCCCAGGTGGAAGATGAGTGGTATTTAGACCTGTGGGACTCCGTTATTGACGGTTTTTCTCAGGTCTATGGAGACAGAGAGTTAGACAAACTTACTGAAAAAGAACTTAAGAAACTGAAGGCTTTTATCTACTTGTATGCTCTTAAATATCACTACCCGAATAAGGTTAGAAATCTCATTCAAGAACTCGTAGATGCAATAAGAGTATCACAATAGAAAAATCTGCCCCGCCCCCCGCGGGGGCTTTTATCTGAACTAGTAGGATTTAATTTCCATTCAAGCCCTGTCTGGATTCAACCACACTTCATAAGTTTTTCCATACTTAAGCTCTGAAACAAGCCCAAAAGACAGTAGTGCATCATAAGCTCTATAAACGGTTGCCTTTGTTAAAGGCAACATTTCCATCAAAATTGAACGGGGGGCTCCCTCCCTCAATACCCCGTTTAGAGACAGTAGTGCAAAGTAAACTTGCACCGCGGAAGGCTTCAAAAAAGAAGCCTTAGCGACATCCAGATGAAGCCAATAAGGATAACGGGTATAAACAAAAGTCCTGCATCCTTTCACTTCACCCCCAGCTGGTAGCGGATTTCGTGAATCAGCTCTTTGGTAAGCCTTTCGGAGACATAAGAGTCAAGCTTTCTCATTATTTGACGGTTCTCAATCATCTGAACTGGAGACACAGTAGTGACTTCTGCAATCGGCAATCCGTGATAGCGCTGTTTTTTCTCAACCCATTTATGCCGCCAATTTGGAAGCCTTCTAAAAACTCCTGTATGCCCTGAATCCATCTTAGCAACAAAGAAGTGTGGTAGCCACTTCCAGCCTTCCTGCTTTTTAATTTTTACTTTTACATACGGTTTCCGAACCTTTCTGCCTCCACGAACAACCCAGCCAGCCGGATTAACTAAAAACTGCCGTCTTGTAGATGGCGCAGAGAAATAGTAGACGTTAAGACGCTTAGCTTTTATATGTAGTGCAGCAGTAGTGGATTGTTTAGCAGGAACAAACTTAAGATGCTTATCAAAGTCTTTTTTCTTGATGTTGTATATCTGGCGGACTTCTCTTGAAACAAAAGCCCGTGCACCTTTCCCCGTCCTGTTTAGAGCTCGTTTGATGATCCGTGGAGAGATACCCTCCTTCTGGACCTTTGCAAGCTCAGGTGACAGTATAACCTTGTAGTGCATTACAACACCCCCACCAAAACCTTTCTTCCATACTCAGCAATTAGTAGTGCCTCAGCTTCCCCGTCTCCCTTAAAGCTCACGCCTGGAAATATCTGTTTTGCCTTAGCAATAGACATTTTCTTTTTTTCTTTTCTCGGTCTCTTTTTGTGCTTTGCTCCGTGAATGAAAGCCTGCCAGCGCTTCGGCGGGACTTCCTCAAAAGGTATCTGTAGTGCAGTAAGAATCCCGAGGATTTCTCCGTAGTGCTTCATGAGGTTTCCGGAAGAAACGGCTCCCTGTTTAGGGAATACCTGTTGCTTCTCCACAAAACAGCGATATATTTCGTCTCTACGCTCACGGAAAAGGTCAGCAAGGGTAGTTGTATCCTGCATAGGGAAAACTTCAACAGAAGCCAAATCTGTGGATATAAACGCTACTCCCCCCTTCTTCCCAGGATCAATTCCAACTATCCACTTAAAAGTTGAACAGCTCATCTGCTACCTCCTCTCCTCCTAAAACTCAAATTCAAGGTTTTCAGGAACTGTTGCTGGCTCTTTCTCAATCGTGTCTCCTTCTAAAACAGGGAAGCCGTTTACAAACTCAACGGTTGAGGTCGGCGAGAGTATTCCGTCTCTGTTCTTCACGCAGGCGATCTTTAGCTGATGACCCTTATTCTGTTTAGCTAAAACGAGAACAATCGCTGCGTCCTGTTCAAGCTGTCCGGTTTCTTTAAGGTGAGAGAGTTTCGGCATATCGTCTTCTTTTTTCTTGCTCTTTTCAGCTTCGCGGTTGAGCTGTGCAAGTCCGATAATTGGAACGTTAAATTGCTTGGCGACGTTGGTTAGCTCAATTGAAACCTCGTTTAGAAACTCCCTCAGAGAGTTGTATTTCTTGTGCTGAACGAATTTCTGAACATAGTCTATGTAGATGATATCCGGCCTTACCTCAAGGACCTTAGCCTTAAACTTCGGAATTGTCAGGTTAACGTCTTCATAAATCTCAAGCGGCAGATTAGCTATCTCATCGCTAACCTCAATAACCTTTTCAAGCTCTTTATCTGTAAGCCTCTTGCTCTTAATCCTTGAAACCGGAATGCCGGTAAGATAGGAGATGTATCTTTGAATCAGCTCCTCTGCCGGGAGCTCTAAGCTGAAAAAGAGAACCTTTGCTCCCTCGTTAACCATCTGTTTGTAGGACATCGCAACTGCAAGAGCTGTTTTACCTTCTCCCGGCCTTGCACCTATCAGGGAAACCTGGCGGGGTCTGAAGCGAACATCTGCGTTAAGTCCGGGAATGTAGCAGAGGTACTCTTTAGCCGGTTCTTCTGTTAAGGAGTTCAATAGGTTTACAACTATCTCTGCAGGCTTTTTGTGGTAGTTCTGCCTGTATTTTTCAAGGTCTGCAAGTTTCTTTATAGCCGTCTGCTCGTCTATCTCCTTTGACTGTAGCTGTATGCCGATTCTCTCTTTTTCTTCCTCTGTCCAGATTTCAACGAGTGCCTCAACCATTCCTCTGAAGCGGTCAAAACTGAAAACTTCATAGTCCTCTACAGTCTGTGCGTATTCCCTCAGCTTTTCGGGAAGTTTCTCTACGGCTGTTGATAGGTCTTCTCCTTCGTTAGCTCTCTGAACGAGATGCTTGAAGATCTCTTTATGTTCGCCTTTGTGGAAGTAGTGAGGCTTGAGTCTCTGTAGTGCATAGGAAAAGCAGTTTTCTTTCAGTTTTTTAGCTTTTTCGTCTGCCCAGAATGTACTTACAAGCGTTCCGATTATTGCAAGCTCAAGCTCTGTTCTTTTACTCATCCTCACCTCCTCTAAGGTCTCTTCCAACAATGCGCTTGATAACTCCGTGTTCTCTAAGCCTTGATCTCACTCTTTCCGGAAGTCCCTCTTTTAGGTCCTCCGGCGAATCGTTAGAGGTGAGGATGAGCTTGCAGTTGGTCTGATAGGCTTTTTCAATTAAGTCGGAGATGATTTCGTAGTGCGGGCGGCTGAAGTCGTCAATCATCACAACGCCGTAGTGTGAACAAACGTCCTCAAGCGCCACGTAGTTTTCTTTCTCTATAGCGTAAGGATGCTTAAGCCTTGTCTGGTAAGCTCTGAGCGCATCGTGGTAGTCAAGCTCTATTCCGAGCTTTCCGTCCATGATAACCTTTAGGTCTATGTGGCTGAGATAGAGAGGAGGAGACATTCCCTCGTAGAGGCATCTAACCATGTAGCGGATTCCCATAACGGTCTTTCCAACGCCGACGGAGCCGAGGAGAATCACGATGTTCTTGTCTTTAGCCTTCAGCGCAATGTCGGTGTATTGCTTTACAACTTCTCTTGGTAGAATATCTTTAGTGAGTGCGACTTTTAGCTGATGCCATGGGAGGTTGCAGAACTTGAGCTCCTCCCATTGGCTCCCTTCTAATCCTGTAGGTCTGTAGGCGTCAAGTTCTCTTTCGGTTAGCTTCACCTTGCACCTCCCGTTAGATAGTTACCCAGTCGGATTTGTATTCTTCAGCGTTAGGGATGATGTTTTCTTTTTGCTTAGAAGCTAACAGGTCTGAAATCCTGAAGCTGAAGGCAAAGAAGGAGTATCCCTGCTTTCTTACCCAAGGATCGGTTAGAGAGAAGAATTCCGGAATTTTGTTGATTAGAGTCTGAACTATATCCTGCAGTTCTTCTTCCGTTTCGGCACTTTCAAGTAGCGTGTCTATTACTCTCTGTTTAGACTTCCTGTCTATGATAGAGTAGCGGTTGAACTTGCGTTTGTAGTTGAGCTTAAACTCTCTTACAATTTCCTCAGCTACTCTCTCTACTATCCCTCTATCAATCTTTTTTCCTTCCTCAGCAGAATTTTGCGGCGGCGCGCTATTATTCTCTGTCTGTTTATCTTCGTTTTGTTTCTTACTTCGTATTATTTCTATATTCTTCGTATTATTTCTTATTTCACCTTTAGCCTTTTTAGGTGTACACCTTTCTTGAATTTTCTGTTCACCTTTGCGTTCACCTTTGTTGTTTGTAGCCGTTGCGTTAATTTGCTTTTCCTGTTTACCTTGATGTTCACCTTTTTGGGAATTCGTGTTCACCTTGACGGCTTTAGGGTGTTCACCTTCGTAAAGCCAATTAAGTGTTATAACGGTTAACGAGTTTTGGTTAGATACGCTAATCCATCCTGCTGAGGAGAGTCGTTTAAGTAGCTTATGAATGGCTGTAAGAGAGTATCCCGTTTTCTGTGATAGCTTTCTCAGGGTTAGTCTTACTTGCCCTTTCTTTACTTCCACCCCATCGTTATAAGTTCCATCTGCCCAGTTAGACATCCTAAGCAGGATGTTTACTAATCTGTGATAGCGTTCGGGAGCCTTTGTTTTTTCTATCCAGTCAATGAGTTCTTCTGGTATAATTTTCCAGTAGCTCATTACTTTACCTCCGTGTAAAGGATTACCTGCAGGATCCCTTGAACTACTTTCCATCCCTTTTCCTTTAGTTCTCTTTGTTCCTCTGCCGTTATCCGGCCGTCTTCTATTGCCCTTGCATGAGCTTCCATAAAGTCAGAAAAAGCCCTCATTGTTTGGGCTACTTGACGGATTTTGAGAGGGTCAGTAGGGTCTATTTCGGGGAGTTCCACTACAGCGCAGTTAATGAGTTCTGCTATTTCCTGGAGAGACTCAACCATCCGGCCGTTGACAATCATTTTGAGAGCTTTAGGAAAGGAGGGATAAGCGTTTTTGTAGAGAACATCTTTAACGGTATCGTGAGAAACATCCAACATCTTGGCTATTACTGGAGTTTTAAGTCCCTGAGCCTGGAGTTTGACAAGGCCCCGGTAAAGGATTTGATTGGCAAGTTCACGAAAACCTATACACACGGTAAATAACCTCCGAAATGGTTGATAGAG
>WFNZ01000055.1 GCA_015488335.1 Thermovibrio sp. | reverse complement strand
TACATAGAGTATCTTTTAAAATCCAAAAAACTATCTGAAACTGATTTTGAAATTCTTTATTTAAAGGAAAATGCTGAAGGTTCTATAGGAAAAAGAGAGCCTGTTTTTGATGTGCTAAATGAAGTAATGATCTCCTTAACTGAAAATTATTTTAATCTTGTAATGAAGGAACAGTTAGAAGAATATGAAAGTGGAAAGAATTGATTTAACAAAGTTTTTAACTTCTAAGTTTGATTGCCCAAGCTTTCACCCGAAAGACCCATTAATAGATTTTGATAACGTTCGGAAAACTATATGGAGCCAACTTCGCTCAGTAGATGCTTTACGTATAGAAGAACGAAAAATAGAACTTTATGAATTAAGCACGTTTGATGATCTAATAGAAATACTCAAAAGTACTGGTACCTTGAATTTGCAGTTAATAGAGCAAAACATAAGGGAAAACCTATTTCCAGAATATAGAGAAAAATTGTTTGAAAGCTTGCTTCTTCTCTCCCTAATAGGAAGGGATCTTAATGGGAAATTCATAAGATTTAAAATAGGTATATGTATTGAAAGAAAAGAAGACATTCGGTTTTACGATACTCTGAAGCGAATTATTGAAAAAGAACTATCATATAAACTTCAGAACTTGCTTTCTGACCCTAATGATAAAGTAATAGTTTTTTTAATATAGGTCAGGGAGCTCTACGGCTCCCCGAAGACTCTCTTGAAGATGTAGTCAACATGCTTTGTGTGGTATGAGAGGTCAAATATCTCGTCTATCTCCTCCTCTGTAAGGACTTTCCTCACTCTCTCGTCTTTCTTGAGGAGCTCCTTAAAATCTGCTCCCTCGTTCCAGACTTTCATTGCGTTTTCCTGGACGATTGCGTAGGCCTCTTCCCTTGAAAGGCCTCCTTTTTCAATGAGTGTTAAGAGAACTCTCTGGCTGAAGATGAGACCCCTTAAAAGATTAAGGTTCTTCATCATATTTTCAGGATAAACAACTAAGTTCTCCATAAGACCTGCAAACTTCTGGAGCATGTAGTCTAAGGCTATGCAAGCATCGGGGAAGACCGTTCTCTCAGTAGAGGAGTGGGAAATGTCTCTTTCATGCCACAGTGGAACGTTCTCCATTCCAACGATAGAGGCGCTCCTTACGACCCTTGCAAGTCCGCAGAGTCTCTCTGAGAGTATCGGGTTCCTCTTGTGGGGCATTGCAGAGGAGCCTTTCTGACCTTTCCTAAACGGTTCCTCAACTTCTCTGACTTCAGTTCTCTGGAGGTGTCTTATCTCTGTTGCGAACTTTTCTATTGATGAAGCTGTTAGGGCAAGGGCGTTTAAGAACTCTGCGTGTCTGTCCCTCTGAACCACCTGGTTTGAAGCCTTTGCGTGGCCGATTCCAAGTTTCTTACAGGTGAGCTCCTCAACCCTTGGGTCTATGTTTGCAAATGTTCCAACGGCTCCAGAGAGCTTTCCTACTGCAGCTCTTTCTGTTGCAGCTTTAACCCTTTCGTAGTTCCTCCTCATTTCGTCGTACCAGATGGCCAGTTTCAGGCCGAACGTTATGGGTTCAGCGTGGATTCCGTGGGTTCTACCAACCATAACGGTCATCTTGTGTTCAAAGGCCCTCTTCTTTATAGCTTCCATTACTTTCTCTATATCTTTTAAGAGGAGCTCCCCGGCCTGCTTTATCTGGAGGGCAAAGGCCGTATCAAGCATGTCTGAAGAGGTCATTCCAAAGTGAAGATATTTGGCCTCGTCTCCAACAATCTCCTTTATGTATGTGAGGAAGGCTATAACGTCGTGGTTTGTAACCTCCTCAATCTCGGCAATCCTCTTTGTGTCAAATTCTTTCTCTCCTTCCAAGTAGGGCTTTACCTTCTCCTTTATCTTCTCAACCGCCTCTTTTGGGATTTTCCCTATCTCTGCCCAGCTCTCTGCCGCTGCTACCTCAACTTTCAGCCAGTTCCTCAGTTTGTTCTGCTCATCCCAAATCTTTCCCATTTCAGGCAGCGTGTAGCGTGGAATCATTTAGTCCTCCCTGCTATATACTGAATTAGGTTTTCAAGGTAGTTGAGTTCTCTGTAAATGCCGTTTATCAGCTCAGCTATTTTATCGGTTTCCTCTTCGTACTCGTGGGCTATAAGGTTCCTCAAGCTTCGCAGCTCAAACCACCTCTCCTCACTTACGGGAAAGCTAAACTTTTCGGCGGTGTTAATAACGTCAACCATCGGGAGGTGCTCAACGTTTTCCCCCAAAAGGAAAAGGGTAACTCTAAGGAGTTTTCCAAGGGAGTCTTGAAGTTTTGAGAACCTGTAGGCTATCTGGTCTAAGGCCATAGTTCCCTCACGGGAGTTAAGGAGCTCCCTTACATCCTCCCCAGAGAGAGGAACGGAATAACCCGAACTACTGAGAGTTTCGTAAGCCTCTTTCAATCTTTTAATATGCTTCTCTTCCTCACTCAGGAGTTTCTGGAATCGCTCCCTCAAAGCTCAACTCCATCTTTCAGGGCAACTCTCTCTATTGGCCTTTCAGTGTCTTTCTGGATTACAACGTCTATCTTTCTCTCTCCTAAACTTCTCATAAGGAGAGCTCTGAACCGGAGCTCCCTTTGGAAAAGCCCATCTTTCTGTGCCGGAATTATATAGAGGTCTATGTCCCCTCCTCTCTTTTCAGGGTAAACTCTACTTCCAAAGAGAATTACTTTAGTTCCCTCTCCAAAGGCTTCTTCTGCGCTCCTCTTTATCGCATCTATCTGCCACTCTGAGAGCCTGACTTTTCTCATTTCCCGGCAATTCTCTCTGCAGTTTCTTCGGCAAGTTTTGTGCAGTCGTTAACTCCAACTCCCCTGTAGGCGTTTGAGCAAAAGTGCAGGTTCCCGAGCTTTTCTCCTATCTCAAATATCCTGTCAACTCTCTCACAGTGGCCTAAGGTGTAGTGGGGAATTCCCTTCTCGTGTTTAAAGACCTTAACCATCTCGGGGTAGTGGCGGATCTTCATTATCCGGCGGAGCTCCTTAAGGGCAATTTCTACAAGCTCCTCTTCAGGAAGAAGTGCAAGCTCAGGCTGGCGGGCTCCTCCAATCATTACTCTGATAAGGGCTTTTCCCTTTGGAGCTCTGTTTGGAAAGACCGAGCTGTCCCAGAGAGCTCCCAAAATCTTCCTTCCCTCGCTCCGTGGAACTAAAAATCCAAAGCCGTCAAGGTCGTGGCCTAAGCCTTTCTTCTGAAATCCTAAAGCAACAACGGAGATGGGAGAGTACTCAATCTCTGAGAGGAGTTTGGAGAGCTCCTCATCAACCTCTTTTAGAATTTCGGCTGCTGCGTAGGCCGGTGTTGAGACAACTAAATGGTCAAACTCTTCCTCAAATTCCTTGTTCCCTTTTTTCCACTTAACCAGCCAGCCTTTTCCAGACTTTTCAACCTTTTCAACGGAAACCCCCGTGTGGAGCTCCTCTTTTAGTTTTTTAGATAGTGCATCTATCAGGTCTTTCGTTCCGCCAACAAAAGAGGTAAGAATTCCTCCAGGACCTGCAGGGCCAGACGAACTCTTCCCGCTCTTTTTTGCTTCTTTCATCTTTGCTATTAAGCCCTTTATGAGGCCGCCGTACTGTTTTTCCAAATTGTAGATGGCAGGAAAGGCAGCCTTTAAGCTCATTCTGTCTGGGTCTCCGGCAAATATGCCGGCAATCATGGGATCTAAGAGTTTTTCTAAAGCTTCCTCGCCAAGCCTCCTCCTCGCAAAATCTCCAAGGGTTTCGTCGGAACTGTCTTTTTTAGGTGGAACGAAAAACTCACCAAGAAGCCTTAATTTTCCTTTCCATGAAAGGAGATAACTTGACAGGAACGCTATAGGATTCTCTGGAAGCCTTACAAGTCTTCCATTTGTGTATATAAAGCGCTTTCTGGCTTTGTCGGAGCTCCTGTAGAGCCTATCCTCAATTCCAAGGGCTCTTACAAGATTAAGAGTGTAGGGCTTTCCATCTAAAAAGCCGTTGGGTCCCGCTTCCACTATATAACCTTTTTCATAGACAGTTCTCATTTTCCCACCGGGTTCAGCATCCTTCTCCAGAAGGGTCACATTAACCCCTTTCTCCTTTAAATAAAAAGCAATAGAAAGACCGGAAACGCCGGCTCCCAAAACACAAACTCTCATTCTCTCTCCTTTTAACTACTTTATTCTTTTCTTAATTTATCAATTTCATCAACAATTGCACCTATCAGGAGAGGATGTTTATGGTTTAACCGAACCCGGTAATACCTGATTCCCAAAGTTTTGGCAAGATTTCCATACTCTATATCAAGTTCGTAAAGGGTTTCTATGTGCTCCGATATAAAACTGATAGGGAAAACAACAACATTCTCAAATCCTTCTTTTTTCAACTCATAGAGTACCTCTTCAGTTGTAGGCTTTAACCACTCAATAGGGCCAACTTTACTCTGGTAAGAAATTCTGTAAACAAAACCCGGAAAAGATTTCATAACTTCCCGGACAGTAGCAAGAATTTCATGAGGATAAGGGTCATTTTTCTCTTTCACAAAATAAACCGGAATACTATGAGCTGAAAAAAGAACAGCTGTTTTTTCCGAGTCAAGTTTTTTTAACTTTTTACTTATCTGCTCTCTTATCCATTGAATATAAAGAGGATTGAGTGTCCAGGATTTAACATGCTTTATCGTTGCTACTCTACCATTTAAAAGTTTTTCAACATCCCTTATGCACGCCCCAACAGTTCCATAGGAAAACTGAGGATAGAAGGTCATATGGTAAAGCTTATCTACTTCATCAAGCCCTATTTCTCTTGAAACCCGTTCAATTAGCGGTTCAGAATAGAGCATTCCAACGTAAGTTTTCAAACCCAATCTCTCCTCTACCAACCTTATCTGCTCAAAGGTATTCGCAACAAGAGGGCTTCCTCCACCTATCGCTTCGTACTGAGGTTTAACTTTTGGAGTTCTAAAAGTCGCTATCAGGTAGGCAAGGGATTTCTGGAGAAAGGAAGGAACACCGAAGTTTATAAGGTCTCTGTCTGAAAAAAGTCTGTAGAGGAAGGGTTTTATCTCTTTTGTTGTTGAGGGAGCTCCCATGTACGTTATCAAAACTGCTTCTTTCATCTACTCTCCAATGATTTTGATTATCACCCTCTTTGGCCTCTGGCCGTCAAACTCAGCATAGAAGATCTCCTGCCACGGCCCCAGGTCAAGCTCTCCGTTCGTAATGGGAAGAACAACCTGAAGGTGAACTAACAGGTTTTTCAGGTGGGCATCTCCGTTGTCCTCTCCAGTCCTGTGGTGTTTGTAGTCGGGCTTAAAGGGAGCCAATCTTTCCAACCATTCCCATATATCCTCGTGTAAGCCTTCCTCGTCATCCTGAATGATAACGGCAGCCGTGAGGTGCATCGCAGAAACGAGGCAGAGCCCCTCTTTAACACCGGATTTTCTTACCGCTTCCTTAACGGTATCCGTTATTCTTATGAGGTCTCTCCTCTTTTTAGTGTTAAACGTTAGGTACTCTGTATAAGACTTCATCTCTCCTCCTGCAAAGTTTGAAAATAATACTACACTGAAATAGTTTTAAGAAAAAAACGGAGGTGAGGATGTACAGTGTTGCAGTTATAGGCGGAGGAGTTTCAGGTCTTTCGTGTGCTCTTACTCTGGCAGACGGGGCAAAAAGGTTTGACTTTGCCAAAGGGAAAAAATTTTTAGTTGTTGACAGCGGGAGCTCCGACGTTTTAAAGGCAGTTCTCAACAACGTTCCCGGAGTAAAGAAGGGAACAACCGGAGAGGAGTACTTGGACTTCCTGAGAGCCCAGGTTGAGGAGTTTGAAGACGTTAACTTAGTTGAGGGTGAGGTAGCAGAGGTAACAGGGAGTAAGGGAAACTTTAAAATCGTTCTCTCTGATGGAAGGGAGTTTGAGGCAGACGTAATCGTTTTCGCAACTGGTTTCCACTCATTTGACATCAAAACAGACCTTGTTGAAGTTGTCCTTCACCCCCGCTCTCCAAGGCCCGGGAAAATTGCGCTAAAACCAAAGGCAGAAGGTGTTTACGTTGCAGGCCTTGCAGCCGGAGAGATAACGATGGTTGCAACTGCAGCAGGAAGCGGAGTTGACGTTGCCTGCGAAATTCTCTCTGGATGGGCCGGAAAGGTTGTTGTAGGCCACGACAGAATACAGGGGTAGTCCTGCTGCCCCTTACATCTTCAGGAACTTCTTGAGAAATTCTCTCCAGTTCCCGAATGGAACCTCTGTGAAGTCCAAATCTTCAACCAGCATCGGGTTTAGAACGTAAACCCACGCTTCTACAAACTCGTTCATAGGTATAAGCCTTACAGGTTTTAATTTCCTTATGTAGAAACTCTCTTCCGGAAAAAGCTCGTTGAACTCCTCAAAGAGGTCAATGGCTTTAAGGGTAAGTTCATCTACCCTGTAGACTTCCCCAAATACGGTTCCCTCTCCCTCAATAACTCCGGGGAAGCCATCTCTCAGGTGAACAAGCTTTGCACCGTACAGCACTCCGTGGGAAACAAAGGGAGAATCAATTAGAAATGTGTGGGCAGAAAGGCCGTTCATTAAAGTTCCGTAGACAAAGAGGAGCTGGTAGCTCACAGCCCCTCCTTAAACGTCAAGGTTCCTGACCTCTTTTGCAAACTTCTGAATAAACTCACGCCTCGGCTCAACTTTGTCTCCCATCAGGACTGTAAAGACCTCATCGGCCCTTACTGCGTCTTCAACGGTAACCTTGAGGAGCGTTCTGTTTTCAGGGTTCATGGTTGTTTCCCAGAGCTGCTCCGGATTCATCTCCCCAAGGCCTTTGTATCTCTGAATGTATATCCCTTCCTTTCCTGTGTCTATCAGGTAGTTAAAGAGCTGGTCGGCTGTTTTAAACTCCAGGATTTCTCCTTTCTTAGTCTTAACCCTGTAGGGTGGCTGACCAAGGAGCTCCCTCAATCTCTTCTTAAGACCCCTTCCCTGCTTGAAAAGGTCTGAAATGAGGAGATCTTCCTCTATAACCTCTTCCTTTTTCAGGTATTTGTCAAAAGGAATCCTGGCAACAATTTTGAAGGAGCAGTGCTCCTTATCCTCAACAAGCTCAAACTCAGTCCCTTTAAGCTCTTCAGGAAGATTCTCTTTCAGCCTCTCAATTAACTTCTCGGCCTTTTCTTTTTCGTAGAGCTCCTTGTAGTCGGCACCGACCCTTAAGAGGAGGTTTATGAGCTCCCTGTCCCTCTTTCTTGCAAGAACTGATATAACGTTCTGGAGCTTGAGAAGTTTACCAACAACCTCTTCAGCCTCTTCTCTACTTAAAGGTTTACTGTCTGGTGAGAGGAGCTCCACAGAATCTAACGCAAAGTCTAGAACTACCCTCTCAAGCTCCTCGTCGCTCTTTATGTAAATCTCTTTCTTACCCTTTTTGAGCCTGTAGAGTGGCGGCTGAGCAATGTAGAGGTGCCCCCTCTCAACAATTTCGGGAAACTGGCGGAAGAAGAAAGTTAAAAGAAGTGTCCTGATGTGGGCTCCGTCAACGTCGGCGTCCGTCATGATGATTATCTTGTTGTAGCGGAGTTTACTGATGTCAAAGTTCTTACCAACTCCTGTTCCAAGGGCTGTAATTATTGTCTTAATTTCGTCGTTTGAGAGAACCTTCTCAATACGTGCCTTCTCAACGTTTATTATCTTTCCCTTAAGTGGAAGGATAGCCTGGAAACGCCTGTCCCTTCCCTGCTTTGCACTTCCGCCGGCAGAGTCTCCCTCAACTAAGAAGAGCTCCGTTCTCTCTGGGTCTCTCTCTGAACAGTCTGCAAGTTTTCCGGGGAGGGAAAACTCCTCTAAGGCGCTCTTTCTCCTTGTGAGCTCTCTCGCCCTCTTTGCAGCCTCCCTTGCCCTTGCAGCAGTTATCACTTTTTCGGCAATCTTCCTTCCGATATCCGGCCTTTCAGTTAAGAAATTCCAGAGTTTATCGTAAACAACAGAGGCAACAATCGGCCTGACTTCAGAGTTTCCAAGCTTTGCTTTCGTCTGCCCCTCAAACTGGGGGTTCGGAACTTTTACGGAGATAACCGCAACAAGCCCTTCTCTAACGTCGTCTCCGGTTACCGAAATTTTCGCATTCTTAGGTAGAAGGTTGTTCTCTTCAATGAACTTTGTAATGGCCCTCGTTAGAGCCATCCTGAAGCCTGCAACGTGGGTTCCGCCTTCACGGGTATTTATGTTGTTCACAAAGCTGAATATCTGCTCTGTGTAGGTTGAGTTATACTGGAGGGCAACCTCAACAAGAACATCGTCCTTCTCACCGGTTATGTAGATGGGTTCAGGAAAGAGTGGGTCTTTCTTCTCGTTTATCTTCTTAACGAACTCAACAATTCCACCTTCGTAGTAGAAGACCTCCTTCCTCGGCGGTTCTGTTCTCTCGTCTATCAGAGTAATTTTGAGACCTTTATTGAGGAAGGCCAGCTCCCTCAGTCTATTTGCAAGGATGTCCCAGCTGAACTCTGTAACTTCAAATATCTCAGGGTCTGGCTTAAAGGTTACTATTGTTCCCCTCTTTATCGTCTCTCCAACGCAGGCAAACTGTGTAACGGGATTTCCCCTCTCGTAAACCTGCTTATAAACCTTTCCGTCTCTATGAATCTCAAGCTTCAGCCACTCAGAGAGGGCGTTAACAACGGAAACTCCAACGCCGTGGAGACCACCGGAGTACTTGTAGGCCTTCTTCTCAAACTTTCCGCCTGCGTGGAGAACTGTAAGAACTATCTCTGCTGCTGGTTTTCCGTATTCCGGGTGGATGTCAACGGGAATTCCCCTTCCGTTGTCTGCAACTGTTATTGAATTATCGGGGTGGATTATCACCTCTATCTCTGTACAGTAGCCGGCAAGGGCTTCATCAACGCTGTTGTCAACAACTTCAAATACAAGGTGGTGAAGGCCGTAAGAACCTGTATCTCCGATGTACATTCCCGGTCTTTTTCTAACGGCCTCAAGGCCTTCAAGAACCTTTATCGCAGAAGCATCATATCTCTCACTATTTGCCATTTATCCCCTCTTTTCTCTGTTTTTCCCGGTTCAATTATACAGGCTGGTGCCCCGCCGATGGTTAACTAACTTTCCTCTTAGCCATCAGTTCCTCTATAATTTTTGATGCCCTTTCAGAGGTGAGGCGGTTGAAGTTGAGCTTGGAGATGTCTGTTCCCGTCTCCTGAGCAAGCTTTTTGATGAACTCTACCTGCTTTGTAGTTGCCTTTACCTCTTTTTTCTCCTGCTCTTTTGCGGGCAGGAGCTCCTTTAACTCTCCCCTGTAAGCCTTCCTTCCAATTGAGAAGAGTGAGAGACCTTTCTGGATTGCGTCCGTTACAGCCCCTTTAAGGGCGTCTCCAGGTGTGTAGTTCTCACTTCCTCCAAAAACCTCCTTCGCAGATTCTCTCTCTACCACCCAGAGTTTCAGCTTAACGTAGGCGAGGAAGCGAGTCTCTCCTTTTTTGTTCTCAACTTTTTCTACAGAGTGGTCAAGAACTTCGTATCCCCAGCTGTTTGCTCCAACAACTTGGTTGAGGGCGTCTATAACAAACTGGGGCTTATAGCCGAACAGCGTTCTTCCCCTTCCGGGGACTTCCTGAACGGCGAGAGCTCCCTCTTTTTCCAAAAGGGAGTCAATTTTTTCTACAATAGTCTCCCAGTAATTGGTATTCTGCTTTGCCATTGAAACCTCCGAATTTGGTTAGGAGAGGAACGATTGGCGGGGCACCAGCCAATATTTGACTATCCTAAATTTAGGAATTTCCTATAGGTTTTCAATAGGAGAAAAGCCTTGAATAACAATGGTTTTACAGCCGATAGGAGAACTCTTTTAAAGTTACTGATATTCGGGGGAGCTCTCTCCCTGACTCCCTTTGCCGTTCCAATTCTCTACCCGGAGCCAAGAGCTAAAAAGAAACACTTTGAGATTGGGAAGAGAGTTGACCTTGAAAAGGCTGAGTTCCTTCCGGGAGTTTACGGGGGAACTCTATACACGGCAACATCTTCAGACCCGAAAACTTTTAACTTGGTTCTTGCAAACGAAACCTCATCAACCGAGGCGGTTGGAGAGCTCTTTGAGGGGTTAACAGACGTTGACCTGAAAACCTTAAAGCCCAGGGGAGCTCTGTCAAAATCGTGGGAGTTCAGAGAGGGCGGTTTAAGGTGGATTTTCCACCTGAGGGAAAAGGTCTTCTGGTTTGACGGAAAGCCCTTTACCGCAGACGACGTCGTTTTCACCTTCAACAGAATCTACTTCAACCCGAAAATTCCCAACTCAACAAAGGACTCCTTTATGGT
>WFNZ01000054.1 GCA_015488335.1 Thermovibrio sp. | reverse complement strand
GAGCAGAACTATCTGGTTGCCACTTTACTGTAAATAAACCTTCCACAGTAAGGGCATTTGGTTTTTCCGGGTTCAAGGTTTTTGAGGAGCTCCTTAAACTCGGCCGGCGAGAATGTCATTCCGCACCCTTCACAGGCTCCAGAGGAGATGTCGGCAAACACAAGGCCGTTGAACTTCTCTTTCAGCTCCTCAAATCGGCGGAGCTCCTCTTCAGGTATTCCTTCTTTAAGGTCTTCAATATCTCTGCTCACTTTTTCTATCTTCTTCTCAAGCTTTTCAACTTCTGCTTCCAGGTCTTCAATCTCGCTCCTTACAGACTCAACCTGGGGTGCAAGCTCTTCTTTCAGTTTCCTGTAGGCGTCTGCAAGGGTTTCCACTTCAGCTTCAACTTTTGTTATCTCTTGTTTTGTCTTTATTATGTCGTCTTCGTTTTTGGCGATCTGCCGAAGTATCTGTTTAAACTCGCTTCTGCTTTTAACTCTCTCCTTCTGGGCTTTCAGCTCCTCTATTCTCTCCTGCTTGTAGAGGATAAAGTCTTTCAGATCTTTAAGTTCCTTTTTCTTCTCCTCAAGTTTCCTGTGTGCCGACTCAAGTTTTGTCTCAAGTTCCTTCAGGAGTTTCTCTTTGGTCTCCTTTTCCTTAAGGAGCTCCTTCAGTTTCGTTTTGAGCCTTAAGAGCTCAATCTCTCTATTCTGAACTTCTAACAGTTTCTCGTTCAACATGTCAGGCCACCTCAAAGGGGGAGTTTTCAGACAGGAGAATAAAATCTACCTGCGGGAAAGCACTTTCAAGTAGTTTTTTAAGCTTCTTGTAGAAAATTCTCTCAGTTCCAAAGTGTCCCATGTCAAAAACTGTAAGGCCAAGGTCTTTTGCCTTCATTGCGTCGTGGTACTTAACATCTCCAGTGATGTAAAGGTCAGCTCTGTCAGCGACCAAGTCTATGAAAGAGGCTCCGCTGCCGGAACAGATGGCTACACGCTCAACTAAAGACTCTGGAGAGTAATTGACAGCCCTGAAAACATCTTTCGGTAAGAACTCTTTGAGTTTTGAGAGGAGCTCCCTCTGCGAACACTTTTCCGGCAGAACTCCTACGGCACCGTAAGGAGGCTTCACAGTAATAGGTTCAACGCTCTGAAGGTTTAGAAATTCACAGATTAAGGCAGTTGGTCCAAAAGGCGAAACGTCAAGGTTTGTGTGGAGTGCGTAGAGGGAAATGGAGTTCTTTACCAGCTCTAAGAGGAGGTTCTGAGGGTAGCGGTCTGGAGAAAAAACTTTCAGACCGGAAATTGTTAGGGGATGGTGGGTTATCAGGAGGTCAATTCCTCTCTTCTTAGCTTCAACTACAACTTCACGGGAAACAGATAGAGCAAAGCCAACCCTACCAACTTCCTGTTCACTCCAGCCTAACTGAAGGCCTGAGTTATCCCAGCTATCCTGCTGTTCAGGTGGGATCAGGGATTCAAGGAAAGCCGTTATTTCACTTAGCTTAGCCATATCTTCTCTCCTTAAGGTGGTAGAATTCTACAAAATTGAAAGGAGAAGTAAATAATGGCCTATAAAGATTTAAGAGAGTTTATCCAGAAACTGAAACAGGAAGGGGAACTTAAAGAGATTGACTACCCCGTAAGCTCTTACCTTGAGATCACAGAGATTGCAGATAGAACGGTTAAAGCCGGAGGACCAGCCCTTCTGTTTAAGAACGTTGACGGCAGGGAAATTCCGGTTGCAATAAACCTATTTGCCAGTTATAAAAGGATGGTTCTTGCCCTTGAAGACGACCCTGACTCAATAGGGAAAAGGGCAGCAAAACTCTTAAAGCCTGAAAAGCCGTCGGGTTTTATTGATAAGCTGAAAAAGCTGGTTGAGCTGAAAAAGATTGCAGATATTTTCCCCAGAGAGGTAAAGAGAGAAAAAGCTCCCTGCAAAGAAGTAATAGTGAAAGAGCCAGACCTCTCAAAGTTTCCAATACTCTTTTGCTGGCCTAAAGACGGCGGGAGGTTCATAACCCTGCCGCTGGTTTTCACCAAAGACCCGGAAACCGGCGAGAGAAACTGCGGAATGTACAGGCTCCACGTCTACTCAAAGAACACAACGGGAATGCACTGGCACTGGCACAAGGTTGGAGCAAAACACTTCTGGAAAGCAAAGAGAATGGGAATAAAGAGGTTTCCCGTTGCCGTTGCCATAGGCTCCGACCCGGCAGTTATCTACTCGGCAACGGCTCCTCTTCCCGAGGACGTTGATGAGATGGTTTTTGCCGGGTTTATAAGGGGAAAGGCCGTTGAAATGGTTAAGTGCGAAACTGTTGATCTTGAGGTTCCTGCAAACGCAGAGATAGTTTTAGAAGGCTACGTTGATACAGAAGAGTTCCGTTTTGAAGGGCCCTTTGGAGACCACACAGGTTACTACTCACTGCCCGACTTCTACCCTGTTTTCCACATTACCTGCATAACTCACAGGAGAGACCCCATCTACCCGGCAACGATAGTTGGCAAACCGCCAATGGAAGACTGCTACATAGGAAAGGCAACTGAAAGGATATTCCTGCCGCTTCTCAAAACTCAGCTTCCAGAAATTGTTGATATGTGCCTTCCCATTGAAGGGGTCTTCCACAACTTTGCCTTTATCTCTATAGATAAGCGCTACCCCGGACACGCCAAAAAGGTCATTTCTGCCCTCTGGGGAATGGGTCAGATGAGCTTCACGAAGAACATTGTAATTTTTGATAAGGATACAAACGTCCACGATATAGGAGAGGTTTTGTGGAGGTGGGGAAACAACGTTGATCCTAAAAGGGATGTAATCTTTACGGAAGGTCCCGTTGACGCCCTTGACCACACTTCACCCCTGCCCTTTTACGGAAGCAAAATGGGTATTGACGCAACTAAGAAGTGGAAGAGTGAAGGTTTTACAAGGGATTGGCCGCCGGACATTGAGATGGATCCTGAGGTTAAGAAAAGGGTGGACAGGATATGGGAGAGATTGGGACTACCCTCTCCGCCGGAAAAGAAGAATCCATGGAGCTGGGGAGTTTAAATATTGACAAACTTAATAAAGTTTCCATATAATAATGGATGGCCAAGAATAATGAATAAATCTCTGACTTTATTAAAACGGGGGCGGTTGCCCCCATTTCTTAAGAGAGCTCCGAAAGGTCTATCTCATCGGAAACGCAACAGTACCTCTTTCCTCCCAATCTTCCAATCAAACCTTTCTGGGTTTTAAGGAGCTCCGGGCTGTAGTGAACAGCAACTACCTCTCCTATAAAGACATCCATAGGGGTTGCCCCTAACTGTAAATGCTCCCTGAGAACGCACTCAAGAGCTGCAGGGACGTTTTTCACCTTAGGCGGTTTTAAAAGTTTAGAAGGTTCAAGTTCAACGTTAAGCTCCTCCGCCTCGCTCACTTCCGGGGGAAAATCTTTACCGGAGAGGTGCATCTTCTCAAGGAACTCCTCTGAAACAACGTTAACCACGAACTCTTCTGTTTCAAGGATATTTCTGGCCGTATCCTTCAAGGTGCCGTCTTTCCTCTTACCAACAGAAACAAACAAAAGTGGCGGTTTTGTTGTTATAGCGTTAAAGAAAGAGAAAGGGGCAAGGTTAACCTTACCCACCTTTGAAACTGTTGTTATCCAGGCTATAGGCCTTGGAACAACTGTGTTGAATATGAGCTTACTAACAAGCTGTTGTGGAGCCTCTGAAACAACCACCGTCTCCACTAAGCAACCTCCTCTTTTTTAAGAACTTTAACCCTGAAGGTTAAAGGAACGCCGGCAAGTGGGTGGTTGTGATCTATGGTTACGGTTTCGTCGTTAAAGTCCACAACCCTAACCAAAAAGGTCTGTCCTTCTGGCGTTGTTCCCTGAAGTGTTTGGCCTCTCTGGAGCTCTATTCCCTGAAACATATGGCGGGGAAGGGTCTCAACAAGCTCTTCTCTCCTCTCTCCGTAGGCCTCTGAAGGTTGAAGTGTAAAGGTCTTCTCCTCCCCCTCTTCCATCTGAGACACTTCCTTTTCAAAGCCGGGGATAACCTCGTTCTGGCCTGTGGTGAAGGAGAAAGGCTCTCTTCCTTCTGTAGAGTCAATTACTGTTCCATCGGGAGCAGTGAGGGTGTACTCAACTGTGTAGCGATACTTTTTCATAGTCTCTCCTTTAAGCTGTTTAAAGAACCACTATACTACAGATTCGCCGAGTAGAAAACTTCCATTGCCGCTTTAACGGAGTCTCCAAATTTGAACTTGCTGTAGCCCAACTCTTTCAGTGCAAGCTCTGTAACTTCAAGGCCGGTTAGAACATCAAACTGGTCTACGTAGCCCATATGGGAGAGGCGGAAGATTTTGCCCTTCAGGTGTTCCTGACCGCCGGCTATGGTTATCCCGTACCTCTCCCTGGCTATCTTCACAACATCCTGACCGTTAATGCCTTCAGGTGCAAGGACTGCCGTTACGCCATTTGCCGGGCTGTATGAGAGGAGCTCCAACCCCATCGCCTTCACTCCAGCCCTTGTAGCCTCTGCAAGGATAGCATGACGCTTTGCAACGTTTTCAATACCTTCTTTAAGAATCATTTTTAGCGCTTCATTAAGGGCAACAACAAGGTTCGTGGCCGTTGTGTAGGCCGTTTGCCCTTTTTTCTGTTGCTTTATCTCTTTTTTCAGGTTGAAGTAGTAGGTTCTGGGTTTTTCAACAAGTCTGTTAACCGCCTTTTCGTTGAGGGTTATGACGGCAAGCCCGGGTGGGGTCATGAGGGCTTTCTGAGAACCTGTAATTGCAACGTCTATTCCCCACTCATCTGTGGGAATGTCATAGACGCCATAAGCGGTTATTCCGTCGGCCACTAAAAGAACGTCAGGGAAGTTCCTGAGAATTTTTCCTATCTCCTTAACGTCGTGAACGGTTCCCGTAGAAGTTTCGCATATCTGGATGAGAACTCCCTTAACGCCAGGGTTTTCAGAAAGAGCTCTCTCAACTTCTGCAGGGTCAACAGCCCTTCCCCATTCAACGTTTACAACTATCGGGTTTACGCCGTGGGTTCTACACAGTTCCTCCCACCTCTGACCAAACTTTCCGCCAACAACAACTACAGCGCTGTCTCCCGGGTTAAAGAGGTTAGCAACGGCAGCCTCCATTGCTCCTGTTCCAGAAGAAGTAAGTATAAGAACTTCTCCCTCTGTCCTCATGATTTTCCCAAGAAGCTTCCTGGTCTCAAGGAAAATCTCTTTAAACTCAGGAGACCTGTGGTAGAGGGTAGGACGGGAAAGGGCTTCAAGAACCCTCTCTGGAACCATCGTTGGCCCGGGGGTGAGAAGTCTTCTCTTTATAGGCTTCAAGGCAACCTCCTAACCGAGAACTTTTAGGAATTTCATAATTATCGTCTTTTCACCATAGTTGGCGAAGAAGGCGGTAACCTTTGCGCTCTCTCCAGAGCCTTCAACCCTCTTAACAACTCCTTTACCAAACTTCTTGTGAAAAACAATTTTAGGGGCTTTATCCCTTACAGGCTCTTCTGCAGGTTTTGGAGAGGAACCGTTTAACCGACCTTCCCTTTCTGAACGCCTCTCAACCTCTCTTATCAGGTGGGATGGAATCTCAGAGACAAATCTTGAAGGTTTCATGGGTCTGTAACTACCAAAGAGGCGTCGCCTCTTTGAGTAAGAGAGGAACAGCTGTTTCTTAGCTCTCGTTATAGCAACGTAGAAGAGGCGCCTTTCTTCTTCAATCTCACTGCTGGTTTCTGAGGATTTCACGTGGGGAAAAGTTCCCTCTTCAAGACCGGTTACGAAAACCACGGGGAATTCAAGGCCTTTTGAGGCATGAACGGTCATAAGGGTAACTCTGTCGCTCTCTTCAAGTTCATCCTGATCAGAAGAGAGGGTTAGAGTGGAGATAAACTCTAAGTAGAGCTCTTCTCCCTTGAGAGAACTCCTCTCTGAAAACTCCTGAAGGGTGTTGCCAAGCTCTTCCACGTTCTCAAGCCTCTGCTCGCAGTCGTCAGGAAACTCCTTTTTAATGAACTCTTTATATCCGGTTGAAACGGTTATAAACTTTACAAAGTCATAGGGTGGGAGCTCCCCCAATTTCTCCTTCAGTGTTAAAAGGGTGGTGCGGAGCTCCTCAACAGCCCTCCTCTGCTTTTCCATTCTGAGCTGCTCTTTTAACTCTAAAAGAGCCCTGTTCCAGTTTCTCTCTCTTTCCACAATTTTTCTCAACTTCTCTTCAACAGCACTGCCAAGCCCTCTCTTAGGTGTGTTTAAAATCCTGAAGAGAGAAATGACATCTGAATCTGAAACGACAAGCCTTAAGTAGGCCAGTATATCTTTTACCTCTTTTCTCTCGTAGAACTTAACACCTCCTACAATCTGGTAGGGGATACCTTCTCTTCTGAGAGCATCTTCAAAAACTCGGGAAAGGGCATTGGTTCTGTAGAAAACGGCAATATCTGAAGGTTTCAATCCTCTGTTAATAAGTTTTTTAACGGTTTTAGCAACAAAAATGGCCTCTTCAAGGTCGGTTTCTGCCCTGAAAAGACCTATGGGATGTCCGTTGGGATTGTCTGTATAGAGTCGTTTACCCTTCCTAAGTCTGTTGTTTTCAATTACAGCGTTTGCCGCCTCAAGAATGGTCTTAGAGCATCTGTAGTTCTTCTCAAGCTTTATGACTTTTGCATTTTTAAAATCCCTTTCAAAGGAAAGAATATTGTCTATGTTTGCCCCCCTCCAGGTATAAATACACTGATCTTCATCTCCTACAACACAGATGTTTCCCCTATCTTCTGTTAAAGACTTTGCAATTTCATACTGAATTCTGTTTGTGTCCTGATACTCATCTATCAAAACGTACTGGAAGAAACGGGAGTAGTAATCTTTAAGATCCTTCTGAAGAAGGAGTTCCCTTCCGTAGACCAGAAGGTCATCAAAATCAAAGGCGTTTAGTTCTTTGAGTTTTCTGTTGTAGAGGTCGTAAACCGGTTTCAGTTTCTCGTAGTAAACTTCTGCAGATTCTAAAGAGAACATACCGTTCTTTACGTTGCTTATAACCGAAGAAATCGCTGAAGGGCTGTACTGTTCCGGGTCAAGGTTTAGCTCTTTTAGAACCTCTTTTATGAGCCGTCTCTTATCTTCCGTATCAAGAATAACAAAATTGGGACTGTAGCCAATCCGCCCTGCGTGAGCCCTTAAGAGTTTAACGCAGAATGAATGGAAAGTTGAAACGGCTACAGGAACCTCTTTTCCTAAAAGGGTCTCAATCCTTTCTCTCATTTCACGAGCAGCCTTGTTTGTAAAAGTAATTGCTAAAATTCTCTCTGGAGGAAAGGAGAGCTCCTTCACCATGTAGGCTATTTTGTAGGTTATAACCCTGGTCTTTCCCGAGCCAGCACCGGCCAGTATGAGAAGGGGAGATTCAAAGTAGAGAACAGCCTCTTTCTGTTGTTCGTTGAGCTTTGAAAGGAGCTCCTTCATGGTGTCTCCTGGGGTAAAAATTTCACCCAATTATACAGTTAAAGCTTAGTGTAATAGAAAAGAAGAATTGAGGGTTAAAGTAAAAAAAATTAATCCATTAGAATAGAAGCTTTGTTAGAATAGGCAACAAATAAAAGAGCTATACAAAAACTATGAGGGGGCTTAAAATGGAAAAAGTGATAACGATCAGCATTTGTCAACAGGACACTTCCCTTAAAGAAATTATAACTCGGCTGATTAGAATAGGCGACCACAAACTCCAAACAAATTACTTCCACCTTAGCAGCAGTTTAAGTGAAAATCCCATAGTAGACGTTTATGCAGTGAGTAAACATCTTCTTCAGTCTATAGTTATAGACGGAATAAAGAGAAAACCAATATTAGTTGTAGAAGATGAGGAAAACAACCTTCAACTTGACAGAGAAAACGTATTTACAATCTGCAGAAACCAGAGATCAATTGAATCTTTCCTCAAGGCACTGGTTAAAAGCCTTGAGAATATTAAACTTTTACTTCCTAAAGGGAGAACGGTCAAACTGACATTCACACTTCCCGAATCAAAGTTAGAACTCTTTGAGGAGAACAGTATAAAAGTTAAAGAGCAGCTATCTTATAGGGGAGCTCTGGTCTTAAAGAAACTCTTCAGCAGGCCTGGAAAGGTAGTTGAGTTTAAAAACTTCCTCAACTTGGGAATAAAAGAAGAAAGCCTGCCGGTCTACATATCTACGCTCAGAAAGACATTAAAAAGGGTTAGTCCGGAACTTGAGATTAAAAGCCACAGATCAAAGGGGTATTCTTTAAACTACGGTTTATAAACGATGGTTGATATGGCGTGTTTATAGGCCAGTATGTTTCCCCGGTAATTTTTAAGTTTTAAGCAAAATCTATCAAAACCCTTTAACTTACCCTCTACTTTACTTCCATTCCTGAAGTAGACTACAATCCTCTTTCCCAGGGCGGAGCGGAGCTCCCTGCTCTGGACTCCTCTCATAGTTGAACAGGCAATAATCTTATAACCTAAGTTAACCTTCTCTTCAATTTCCCTCTGCTGTTCCTCCGTAAGGACAGGGGGCAGTAAAGAGGAGATCATAGTAGCAGGTCTAACAATAATCTCGTCACCAACTTCCTCGTAGACAACATCCCCAGAAGATTTCAGAATTTGAAGAAGAGGTTTTATCTGCTCGGATTTAACAGAGAGCTCCTCAGCAAGCTCCTCAACACTTCCTCTGAACTCTCCCTGCTCCTCAAGGAGTTCTATTAGGGCAATTTGAGCTTCTTCTAAAGTCCTGTACCTTTTCATTTCTGTTCCACGTCAAAGAGAATTGTGGCAACGGCGTGCTTATAAACCAAAGACTTTCCCTTTGGAGCAGTCATGGCCAACGTGAAGTTATCAAAATCTAAAAGTTTGCCCTCAAGTCGTGTTCCACTTATGAGGAAAACTGTTACGTCCTTTCCCAACAAAGAGGTCAGAACTGTATCCTGAAGTGATTTTTTCTTCTCCTTTTTCTCCTTCTTCTCTTCACTCTTCTGAACCTCTTTCTCTTCCCCCATTTTCTCCTCCTCAGTAGCCGGAATTTCTTTCTCTTCCGGCTTTTTCTCACAAAGCCTTATAAGGAGACCTTTACCCCTCTTTGTCTCAGACTTTAAAAAACCTTCCTCTTCAAGTTCCTTTAAAACTTTCTTTATAAGGTAAGGGGAAGCTCCGGTTAATCCGGAGAGTTCCTCTAAAGTTCCACTATACTCACCAAACTCGCTAAGGTACTCCTTTAACCAAATTTTAACTTTTTCTGTCTTTGATTGAGAAGACATCTTTCCTCCGGAATCTGTTTTAAAAGATTCACTGTTTCAGACCAGGCAGTATTTCTTCCTCAAGGGTTCTGGTATTAAACTTTCCTTCTCTAAACTGCTCAGTTTCTAAAAGCTTAAGGTGGAAAGGAATTGTCGTTTTAAGTTTCCCTTCTATAAGGAACTCTAAAAGGGCTCTTTTTCCTCTCTCTATAGCTTCTTCCCTATTCTCTCCCCAGACTATGAGCTTGCCAAGGAGAGAGTCGTAATAAACGGGAACTGAATATCCCTCGTAAATGTAAGTATCTATCCTTACTCCAAAGCCACCCGGTAGAAGGAGTTTCTCTATCTTTCCCGGAACGGGCTTAAAGTTTTCAGTGTAATCTTCACATGTTATTCTAAATTCTATGGCGTGGCCGTTCAGCTTGATTTGATCTAAGTCAAGCTTCTCTCCGGCAGCAGCTTTCAGTTGAAGAGCTATAAGGTCCTTCCCTGTAACCATTTCTGTAACGGGATGTTCAACCTGTATCCGAGTATTCATCTCAATAAAGTAAAAGTTCTTTTCTTTATCAACCAAGAACTCTACAGTTCCAGCACCCTCGTAGTTTATATATTCGGCAAGCCTTTTAGCTGCTTTAGAGAGCTCTCCTCTCAGTTTTTCATCAACAAAAGGAGAGGGGGCTTCTTCAACAACTTTCTGGTGTCTTCTCTGGAGGGAACACTCCCTCTCACCAAAGGTGTAAACGTTACCGTGGCCATCGGCAATTAACTGTATTTCAACGTGGCGAGGTTCCTCTATAAACTTTTCAACGTAAACCTCCCCGTTCCCAAAAGCTGCTTCTGCCTCAGCCATTGCAGTAGCTATGAGTGTTTCCGCCTCATTGAGAGAGGTAATGAGCCTCATCCCCCTTCCACCGCCACCGTGAGCAGCTTTTACAAGGACCGGTGGACCTATCCTTTCAACTTCCCTCAGTGCTTCCTGAACGCTACGGCAAACTCCACTTCCCGGAACAACGGGAACACCTGCCTCTTGGGCCACTTTCCTCGCCTTTGCCTTATCCCCCATTAGGATCATTGTTTCAGGAGAAGGTCCTATAAACTTTATGCCGCAGGCGTTACATATCTCTGCAAAGCCGGGGTTCTCTGAAAGAAAGCCGTAACCGGGATGGATAGCATCAGCTCCAGAAAGCTCAGCTGCGGCAATAACCGCCGGTATGTTCAAGTAACTCTGTTGAGGTTGAGGCCCACCTATACAGACAGATTCATCTGCAAGGTAAACGTGGAGCGATTCCCGGTCTGCCGTTGAATAGACAGCAACCGTTTTAATACCTAACTCCCTGCAGCTCCTTATTATCCTTACGGCTATTTCTCCTCTGTTGGCAATAAGAACTTTCCTGAACATCCAAAATCCTATTTAGGTTCTATGTAGAAGAGCGGCTGGCCATACTCAACAGGGTGGCCGTTCTCAACCAGGATTTTCCTGACAATTCCAGAAACTTCCGACTCAATCTCGTTCATCACTTTGAGGGCTTCAATTATACATAGGGTCTGACCTTTTTCAACGTAGTCTCCCTCTTTTACAAAAGGCTCTGCTCCAGGAGCAGGGGCTCTGTAGAAGGTCCCTACCATCGGGGATTCAACAACGTAATAGTTCTCCTCAGGCTGTGCTTTCTCCTCAGCAGGGGAGGGTTCAGGGGTTAAAGGACTCTCTGAGGGAATAGGAACCGAAGCTCCTTCCCTCTTAAACTTTACTTTTATTTTTAACCCTTCGGTCTCTAACTCAAGTTCTTCCACCGAGGAGTTTTCAAGGCTCTTAAGGAGCTCCCTAACCTTTTCAATATCGGCCAACTGTTCCTCCTACTTAATATTTACCCTTTCTATGTACTCTCCGGTTTCTGGGTTCACTCTAACCATATCTCCAATGTTTATGAACATAGGAACCTGAACAACCGCTCCCGTCTCAAGGGTTGCGGGTTTTGTAACGTTGGAAACCGTGTCTCCCTTAAAGCCCGGTTCTGTATCTACAACCTGAAGAACGATGCTCTTCGGAAGTTTAACCGAGATTGCCTCATCCTTGTAGAACTGAACCATTACAGGAGTGTTTTCCTTTAAGAATTTTGCCCTTTCACCGAGGGCTGTAGCAGGAACTCCTACCTGTTCGTAGGTTTTTGAGTCCATAAAGTAGTAGTAGTCACCGTCGTTGTAGATATACTCCATTTCCCTCTCTTCAAAGTCGGCAAGCTGGAGCTTTTCGCCCACTTTGTAGGTCTTTTCAACAACATTTCCAGTTTTCAGGTTTTTCAGTTTTATCCTTGCAAAGGCCTGTCCTTTTCCCGGTTTAACGTGCTGGTAGTCTATGATTTCGTAGGGAGCTCCCTCTATCTCCAACTTCATCCCTTTTGCAATTTGGTTCACATCTATAGAAGCCACTTTTAGACCTCCTGGAAAGGTTTTGGGAAAATTATAACAGCAAACCAAAATTTAACCGGAGGAGTTTTGAAAAAGTTTTTTCTGATTACCCTGCCTCTCCTCTTTTCATTTTCTACCTGTGGCCACAGGGGAGCTCCGCTACCTCCACTTCCCAAAGAACCTTCAACTCCGGAAATTACCACCCTCTTTCAGGATTTTAACAGACCTATCATCAGCTGGAAAAGAGTAAAAACCTATAGAGATGGAAGAAAACTACCCAACCCGAAACGGGTTAGATACCTTGTTAACGTAAACTTCGGTAAAGAAAAAGTTAAAACGGAGAAAAATTACTTTCTTGACAAACCGATAAAAGCGGGAGAAAAAAGGTGTTATTCCGTTTCAGCCATTTACGAGGGAAGGGGGAGCTCCCCTTCAGAACCGGTCTGTATAGTAGGGAAACAACCGCTCCACAAAGTTCCCAAAGTTCAAGTTAAAGGTGCAGACAGTAGGGTTATAATCAAAGTTTCAAATCCCGAATTTACAGTTGAAGTATTCAGAAACCAGAAATTCCCGTTCTTAAAACCCTACGCAGAATTCAAAGGAAAAAAGTTTATAGATAACAGAGTAAATAATGGAAAGACTTACGTTTACCGGTTCCGCTTTTCAAAGGGTAAACTGAAAGGGAAGTTAACAGAACCGATACCGGCTACACCAGAGGATAGAGTTCCACCTCTCCCGCCTTTCCACGCCTATCTAATAGAAGGAAAAATCTGCACTGCCGTTTGGGACCCATCACCTTCTAAAGACGTTATCTACTACGTCGTAAAAGCAGGAAACAGAACTTTCATGACTTCTGGAATATACTTAACACTGCCAGAATGCCCCAAAAAGGTGGAAATAAGGGCTGTTGACAAAAGCGGAAACAGATCAAAACCGGTGGAAGCGGAGGTGGTAAAGTGAAGAAAGTTGCCGTAATTATGGGAAGCAGATCCGACATGCCGGTAATGGAAAACTGCACAAAAACCTTAGAAGAATTTGGAATCCCTTACGACGTTAAAGTCCTTTCTGCCCACAGAACAATTGATGAAGTTATCTCTTTCTGTGAAAGAGCAGAAGAAGAGTACGACGTGATCATCGCTGCCGCAGGATACGCCGCTCACCTTGGTGGAGTTATAGCAGCAAAAACTACCCTTCCTGTAATTGGAGTTCCTCTTGACGCTTCCCCTTTAAAAGGCATTGACTCTCTTCTCTCAATAGTCCAAATGCCCGGAGGAGTCCCCGTTGCAACTGTAACAATCGGAAAGGCAGGAGCAAAGAACGCAGCCGTTCTGGCAGCAGAGATAATGGCGATTAAGTACACAGAGTTGCGCCAAAAACTAAAAGAGTACAGAAAAGAGATGAAGAAAAAGGTTTTAGAGGGTTAACGATGAAAGTTTATCCGCTCTGCCTCCCTTGCTTCCTGAACCAAGTAAGGAAAGCTGCTGAAGTTGCAGGACTTAGCAGAGAAAAGACAATAGAAATTGAAAGAGAAGCTGCAAAGTTCATATACAAAGACCTTCAGCCGGAGAAATCCCCCGGCCACAACGCGACTTACATTCACAGAATATTCAAGAAACTGTCTGGGGTAGAAGATCCATACAAAGTTCTGAAGGATAAATACAACTCAATAGCCCTTAAGCTTGAACCTCAGCTCAGGAAAGAGATTTACGAAAAAGCTGAAGATAGGCTTGCAGTTGCCATAAAACTTGCAGCTCTTGGAAACGTGATTGACTTTGCCGTTCCAAACGTTTTTGATCTTGAAGAAGAGATAAAGAACTTCTTTAAAACCCCCTTTGCCTATTTTGACGAAGCAATTTTAGAGCGGTTTTTAGTTCCCGGGAAAACGGTCCTCTACGTTGCAGACAACGCCGGGGAAATAGTTTTTGACAAGTTCTTAATAAGAGAGCTAAAAGAGAGAGGAATGAAAGTTATTCTGGCCGTTAGAGGAGGTCCTATTCTCAACGATGCAACCGTTGAGGACGCAGTAAAAACTGGAGCAAACGAGATTGCAGACGAACTGATAACAACAGGAAAGGACTACATAGGTGTTGACTTTGAGTTTGCATCGGATGAGTTTAAAAAAGCCTGGGAAAGGGCATTTTTCGTTATATCAAAAGGTCAGGCAAACTTTGAAACGTTAGACGGAGTAGACGATAAGGACATCTTTTTTATACTGAAAGCAAAGTGTGAACCTGTTGCAAGGGAGCTCCACTGCAACGTCGGAGATCTAATCTTCCTCTACAACAAGCACCTCCTTGAGATAAAAGAGGAAGATGGAGAGGATTAAGAAAGAACTGTCTAACGCCCCATTGGTGGCAGAGTTTATAAAGGAAGAAAAGCTTGTCTGTTCTCCTACAGATACCCTTTACGGGCTTATTGGGAGCTCCCTCTCCAAGGCCGTTTTTACAGAAATCTACAGGCTTAAAAGGAGAAATCCTGAAAAGCCGCTGATAGTTATCTTTAACTCACTTGATAGGGCAGAGGAGTTAGGAGTTCTTTTTCCTGAAGGAACAAAAGAAAAACTCAACAGAATTTTCCCGGAAAGGTTGACAGTTGTGCTTCCCCTGAAAGAGAACTCTCCACTAAAGGAGATAACGGGAAGAGGGAATATTGCCATAAGAGTTCCAAAAGATGAATTCTTATTAAAGGTTATAGAACTCTCCCATCCACTCTTTGCTCCCAGCGCAAACCCTGAGGGTGGAAAACCGGCAGAGAACTGCTCCGACTGTTACAACTACTTTAAAAACAGGGTATCCCTCTGTGTAGAGGGAAAAACCTACGGTAGACCTTCCACACTCGTCTCTCTGCTGAGGGGAAAACCGGAACTCTTAAGGAAAGGGGCTTTTCCCTTTGAAAAACTGTTGGAGGTATTCAGTGAAAAAGATTAAGGTCGTTTTTATGGGAACTCCAGAGTTCGCAGTTCCTCCACTAAAAAAACTGATTGAAGAGGGCTACGATGTAAAACTGGTTGTCACCCAGCCCGACAGACCTGCAGGCAGGGGAAAGAAATTGACACCACCCCCTGTAAAAGTAGTTGCTGAAAAGGCAGGAATTCCGGTTTACCAGCCGGAAAATGTCAAGGAGAACGAGGAGCTTAAGAGAAAACTCTCTGAAATAAACCCCGACGTAATAGTTGTTGCCGCCTACGGTAAGATCCTCCCCAAGTGGCTTTTAGACCTTCCAAAGTATGGAACCATAAACATTCATGCCTCGCTCCTACCCAAGTACAGAGGAGCTTCCCCCATCCAATGGGCACTCCTTAATGGAGAGAAAGAGACCGGCGTAACGGTAATGAAAGTAATTCCCAAGCTTGACGCCGGAGACATAATAAGCCAGAGAAAAGTGAAGATAGAGAAAGAGGACAATGCCCAAACCCTCCACGACAAACTATCAAAGGTAGGAGCGGAGCTCCTTTCTGAAACGCTCCCCCTTTATATTTCAGGAAAATTAAAGCCCGTTCCCCAGAAAGAGGAGGAAGCTACCTACTGCCCCCAGATAAGTAAAGAGATGGGGAGAATTGACTGGAACGAGAGCGCAGAAAGGATATTCAACAAAATAAGAGCCTTTACCCCATGGCCTTCCGCATATACAACGTTCAGAGGGAAAAGATTGAAGATTTTGAAGGCTGAACCTGTTAAAGGTATAGGAAAGCCGGGAGAGGTGGTAAAGGCAGATAGAGAGCTAATAGTTGCAACAGGAAGTGGAGCCCTGAAAATTGAAAGGCTCAAACCTGAAGGGAAAAAAGAAATATCGGGAGAGGAGTTCATAAGAGGCTACAGGGTAAAGGTGGGAGACTTTTTCGGATTTGAGGAATAAATTAAGCATATACAAATAGTTTGCTCTTAAAACAAGTATGCAGAGGTAAAAAATGGATCTTGAAAGGAGAGTTGAGGAATTTAAGAGAAAGGCAAGGGCTCTTGGACTTAAGGTAACTCCCCAAAGGCTTGCCGTTTATAAGGCCATTGCCCAAAGGCACGACCACCCTTCAGCAGAAGAACTTTTTGAGGAGCTGAAGGACAAAATAGAGGGAATTTCACTCACCACAGTTTACAGAACCCTCTCAAGCCTTGAATCTGTAGGTCTCGTTCAGAGGGTTCCAACTTTGAAGGACAAGGTCAGGTACGACGCAAGGGTTGAACCCCACAGCCACTTTGTCTGTCTGAAGTGCGGAAAGATATACGACCTTGACACAATCCCTAAGGTAAATAGAAAAGAGGTAGAATCTGTAGGGGAACCTGTAAGCTGTACAGCTATCTGCTACGGAATCTGCAAAGAGTGTAAAGGTGAAGAAGTATAAACTGTTAATGGACCCTGTTTACGAAGAATTTATACTGGTAGAAAGGAGAGCTCCCGTTGACAAAGTTTTAAGGAGCTCCCCACTACAACGTCTCAGGTACATTCGTCAGTTGGGTCCCTGTTACCTGGTCTACCCCGGAGCCGAACATACCCGGTTTCAACACTCCTTAGGGGTATACTGGTTAGTTGAAAAGGCCTTTAATTACTTGAAATTAAACGGTTATACATTTACGGACGATGAAACACTACCTGTAAAGCTTGCAGCCCTGACCCACGATTTAGGCCACTCTCCCTTTTCCCACGCCCTTGAAGGTTATATCCTTCCCTTTAACCACGAGGAACTTACACAAAAAGCCCTTGACATAGTGGAAGCAGAAACGGGAATTGACAGAGAGCTGATTTCAGAGACAAAGAAAATTTTGAGGAAAGAGACTGAACAGCCCTTTAAGTACCAGTTAGTCTCAAGCCAGTTAGACTGTGACAGGTTAGACTACCTGAAAAGAGACGCCTTCTACACGGGAGTCTCTTTTGGAAGGATAGATACGAATCGGATCCTCATTTCCGCCCAAGTTGAAAGCGGAGAGCTGGTATGGAGCTCCAAAGGTTTTAATGCCCTTGAATCCTATGTAATGTCAAGGTATCAGATGTACTGGACGGTCTACTTCCACAAGGTAAATCTCTCCGCTCAAGTTCTTCTCCAAAAAATTGTAAAAAGAATGAGGGAGCTCCTCTTAAACGGAGAAGAACTGCCGATAGATCCGAGCCTGAAAAACTGCCTTAAGAATAACAGCATAGAGGAATTTTTCAGACTTACAGACGGCCATATCATCTGTTCCATATACAACCTACAGAACGCTAAAGACAGAGTAATTTCCGACCTTTCAAAACGGTTTGTCAGAAGAGAACTGTTCCGAACGGTTGAAGTCAAACCCTCTGACCTTTTAGAGCTCAAAGAAAAAGTTGAAAAAGCAGGATTTCCTACAGAGTTCTACTTTGAGGTTGTAGAACCCTCAAAGGTTGCATACTCTTACTACTCTCCACACGGAGATGAAGTAATAAAAGTAAAAGTTGGAGAAAAAATAGAGGAGCTCTCCAACGTTGCTCCAACAGATGCAATAAAATCCCTTTCAAGGGAAGTTTCAAAAACTTATGCAGTCGTTCCTCCTGAAGTTTTACAGTAAAAAATCCAGAATCAAAAAGTTCCTCAAGAATTAGAATATTTTAAGGTAACCTCCCCTACATTTCCCTGCAGTTGTATGACATTAGATTCTTTTTTTTGTGAAGATTTAGCAGATTGATGAAAAGAAATCAGGAAAAATGCAGATAATATGGAATTAAGATGTGCAAGAAAGGCCCAAACATATTCTCCTTTAAGTTCCTCTAAGCTCCTTCTATACTCCTGCCAGTAAAAATACGGTGTTAAAAGTTCTTTAAATTCTTCCTTTACTCCCTGCGGCGGTTCTATGCTTTTTAAAGCTCTATCAATTTCATCAAGTTTTATATGCTTAAGCGTATCTATGACTGCTCTAAAGTATTCAGGGCGGGGAATCTCATTAAATAACTCAATACCAGCATTTTTAACAGCTATGGAAAGGATGAACATCCCTACAAGTTTCCCTTCAGGAGCCTGATTTTCCTTTATCAGCCTGTATCCGAGAACGTTATAGTTGTTCACATGGCACTCTACTATTCTTGAAAATCTGTACGGGTCTGTATGCATAAGACAAAAAAGCCCCTTTCCAAATTCAGGGTCTTTGTAATCTTCATCTTCAATAAGTAAAGCATCTGGGAAAAATACAGCTATCTGTTTTAAATCCGGTTCAATATTGCTCAGCTTTACCATTTCAACAAAGGCTTTAGTATCCTCAAAAGGATTTATCTTATCCATAACTCAGCCACTCCGTTGAGCCCAAAAAACATCACGTCATTCATTCCAGAACGCCCAAGTATCTGGTCAATCTCTTTATCTAACCTGTCTATTGCCTGCTTTATCCTGTCCCACTTGAGCTGAGTGCAGTAGTCTTCAGTTACTGCCCCCTTCCTGTCAATCTCGGCCGCCCTCACGCACTCCCTGTACGCCTCAAGGAGCTCTGGAGCTCCAAGCCTGTAAAGAGCAGTCTGTATCCTGTCCTCTTCAGGAACGTAAGGATTGAGCCCAAAAACCTTTTTAACCATCAAAGCAAGCTCTTCATACTCCTTCGCCTTCTGCCTTGCTGCGCTGTAATACCTGTCAAAATTTAACTCTACCTCACGCTTCGCCCCCGCTATCTTCGCATCTGTATCCGTAAACGTCGTCCACTTGTTGGGAGCTGCGGTCTTTTTGGTCGTATCGGAAGTTTTAGAAGCCTCCGTGTTCTGTTGAGTGGGGTGGGGGTCTTGCTCTTTTTGTTTATCAATAAGAGGCATAATTAATCCTCCTTTCTTTTAAAGAAAATTCTATGCTTTTATTTTCCTATGGCATATTCTTAATAGGAAATTTATATTCCGTAAGAATAACTTACTTTCGGTTGATGTTGATACATATAGTCCCAAGTTACATGACTTGTTCCATTGAAGTATTCTGAGGGAGCTATATGTTGATTAGGTTCCCAGAGATAATCAAGTGCCCAATGGAGTTCTTTAAAAAGTTCATCGTAGTTGTTTTTTGTTGTTACATTATATTTAATCAAATCTTCTGCCAGCTCTCTAAAAAAATTATTTTTTACTATGTAATAAGTTTTTCCCTGAAGTCCATCCCAGAGATTTCCAAATAAACCAAGCCTTGCATGAGTCATTTTGTCCTTTGGGTCATATTTATTTAACCACTTGATATAGATTCTTTTAAGTTCCGTATACAACTCATCACTTTTTGGTAATTCTTCTTCCACAATTTTCCTAAACTCTTCATAATCTAATAACTCTGGATGTTTTTCCGACATATTCTTGAGAGCTTCCATCCAACTATTATCAATTCCTATTCCTGTTAAAATCCCTCTTACTAACACGAAAAACGCATTAGGCCCGTACTTCACGAACGTGTTAGCAACGGTATCTGCGCACCACTGAGCCAATCTCTCAAGGAGAGTAGGGTTTGCGTAGTTCCTGTCGTCAAACTGAGGATAGACTTTCTCAATAGGCTCCTTGTATGCTCTCCAGAACTTTAGGAACCAGTCATACATCTCTTCTCTTATCTTTTTAACATCGTAGGCTATCTCAAGGGCTCGTTTAGCATAGTCAAGTTTCAGGTAAAAGTCCTGCCTTACTTCGTAGTCAAGCTTGACTCCTTCTCTGTTTTCCCACGCCCCTGCTGGCCACCTTCCTTCTTCAAAGTATTCTGCAAGAGCTTCAGGGTTTTTTACGAACTCGTTCCACATCCACACCTGCGGCCCTGACCAGATGTGCCTGAAGTTCGTGTAAGGATTGTGGTAAACCTTTCCGTTTATCTCAACTCCGCTGAGGCTGTATTCGTTCACGTCGGCCATTTCCCTATCCTCCTGCCTTGAAAAGTCGGCTCTATTTAAATTCTATATCCGTTTTTGAGAAAATTGCAAGTTTTTTGAGAAAATTTTTGTTCCTAAAAGGAAAGTTATGGTGAAAGAGAACGATTTTCAGAGTTGTTTTCAAGGCTATCAAGTTTTTCAAAAAAGTAGTCCAACAGGAGTTTCTTGAAGTATTCCTTAATTTCTTCCCATCTTTCTTCAACTTCGGGATAAGAGTTTGACTTTTCTGCTTCTTCAAAGTAAACAAGCCTTTTTATGAAAGAGAAAGGAACAAAAATACGGTCGTATTTCTTTCGGCACAGAGAGATTACGTTTTCAAGGTTCCATCTTTTTCTTTGAAGCAGGAATTGGAAGTCGTAAAAATCTTCCTTTTTCCCTCCTTGAAGTATGGCTACTGCTTTCATAGCCATTATGTCCTCATCAGAAGCAAGGAGTAATGGAGAAAATCTTTTATCAAGGGGTCTGATGAGGCTGTAGGGGTAGTAAGAAAAAGTGAACTTAACTCCGTTAATTTTAAATGAGGTCGTATCTTTCGGGTTGATAGTTTCTATGTTTACCTCAAAACCCCTCTTTTCTGCTTCTTTGAACGCTTGGTCTAATTTTCCACGGAACCCCTGCGGGATTTTAGGGGCAAAGAAGTTAAACTCTCCTGAATGCCTGTGGCTATACTTTAATGAAATTGCCGTTCCGCCGGCAAGGTAAAACCCCTCAGTAAGGCCAGATTTGACAACGAAGTCTAAAGTTTTCTTTTGCAAGTCTGTCATATTCTTCATCGCTTATTCCTAAAATCACTTTCCAGAAAGACCTGTTTACCCTATCAAGCAAATGCAAGTTTCCTCTGTAGAGCTCCCTGAGTTTTTCTTTCCCGTAATCTCTGTAAACTTCCACAGGGTCGTCCCAGTTCATCCGCCTAATTATAAGAATGTCCCTGCTCCTTTCCCCATCCCAGCTGTATTTGAGCTCTTTCTCCAGAATGCTCTGCTTTTCCATTTTTCCCTCTGTCTGAGGTTCTCCGATTTTAAATATATACACGCACGCAGATACACACTGAACACGTTGGAAACATGTTTAATAACAGAAATAGAAAAAAGTCCTTTAATTGCCGTATAGGAAAAACCAGATAGATTTTGAGAGGGGAAAATTTTTCAGGAGTGTAGAATGGACAGAAAAATGCACTACATTACAGGCCTTGAGGCTCTCAACTATCACGGAGCTGACTGGCACTCTTTTGCGTTTAACTTTAATAGGGAATATCCGTCTCTTATTCGGGATTGGTGCGGAGATTACGGGATAAAAAAAGAAAAGGATGAGGAAGTTGCCAATCCCGTAAGGGCTTTTCTTGACTACCTGCTCTATGAAATCAAGTTTGAAAAGAGGGTTCCCATCAAAAGAGTAAGTGATTTAGCCTTTTCAGACGAAGAAGAAAGAGAAATTTTGGAGCAGGTTGAGAAAAAACTTAAAAACTTCCTAAAAGGAAAAGATAGGGAAATTCTTGAGAAGTGGATTAGATACAATAGCGGAGGAGATTATGAATTTACAAATATTAGACTCCTTAAAAGAAAAGCTTGGAGAGAGAGAAGAAAAAAAACTAAATTTAATCTTAAAGATTTTAGAGAAAATGTCCGAAAAACCTTTGATCTTTAAAGGCGGAACGGCTTTAATATTGTTCTACGGCCTTGACAGAATATCTGAGGATTTGGATTTTGACTGCACGTATCCAATTAATATCAAGGGAATTGTAAAAAGCCTTGAATGTCTTGGAAGCGTTTTTGTTAAAAAGGACACTAATACTGTTAAAAGAATTGTTCTTACCGATAAATCTGGTGTAAACAAAGTTAAAATAGAAATTTCTCTGAGAAACAACTATGTGCCCAAATATCCCTTAGAGAAAGTTCAAGGTAATTTAAAGATATACAACATAAACGATTTGTTTTTACAAAAGCTTAAGGCTTTTACGGAAAGAACAACGGCAAGGGATTTATACGATATTGCTTTCATATCAAGTACTTATTATTCGCAACTGGATTATAAACTAAAACTCAAGTTATTTGAACTGCTTGAGTCAGAAGATAGAATTTATGACCTTATTCCCGAATACGAAGAAGTGTTTAAATCAAGCTCAATTTTTGATGAAGTAAGTTTGCTTACATCTGTTACAAGACTAATGGAGTTCTTTAAGAAAGTTAAAAGGGACTTTAAAGAATAATCAAGAGAGAAGTCACAGAAAGCAGAATTAAAATATTCTACTCCACTTTAAAGGAAATTATTTTTCATCACGAGTTCCATCCTCTTTTATAAGAATCTACAAGCTTTTTCACACATTCTATTTCTCTTGAGGAAATTTCTTTTAGTGAAAGTATAGAACTTAGAAAACACACTTCAAAAGCAGAGGGTTCTCCAATATGGGCAAGAACAAAAAGCCTCTTTTTATAGAAGTCTATAAAAGTTTCAAGATGATTCTTCATCTTAATCCAAAACACAGGACTTGTATTTTTAATCAGTTCCTCAATAGAAATATCTCTTAAATATGAAATAGCCTTTAGAAACAGAATAGGTGCTACCTTTTTCTTATACCAGTTAATATTTGTAAAGAACAGTAATGCAAGTTTCTGTTTGTTGGAAAGTTTGAGTTTCTCTAACGTAAAAAGCGTTGCTACAGGAGAAATTTCAAAGTTAACTCCCGCATCTCTCATAAGATCAAGAAACAGTTTGGAAAGAATATATTTATTAGAAGATATAATCCTATTGTATAGTTCTTCAATCTCCCTTAAGTGGTTGTATGGCTCTCTGAAAATTTTTAAAAAAACTTTTCTCTCATTTTCAGAAAGAATGAAGTCATCGTTCTCAAGTTTTTCAATTACTTTATCAAATAAATCTGAAACTTCTCCTTTATCTAAAGCTTCAATTTCAGCTACTAGTCGGAGAGGTTGGATTATTCTTAAAGGTATAAATTTCCTCCACCTGTAAGTTACCGCTGTTCTAATATCCTTAATTCCAAAGATCGTCTCATCTTTAAAAAAAACAATGCTTGGACTATTAATGGCTAATATAACACAATGATCTAATTTATCTTCTTTATCTTCTATGAATTTATTTCTCTCATACACCATAATATCTGTTCTAAAAGGACAATTTTCCAATACAATCTGCAACGGACTTAAAGTAACCATAACTCTTTCCTCAATTAGTTTATATTATAAATCTCCTCTTCTTCATCTTCTTACATTCAAATGAATAAAGAGGAATAGCTATCTTCATTTCTTCACTTAAGATTACAGGTATCTTCATAATTTTCCTTTTCCCTTGAAGAAACTCTACAACCATTAAGTTTCCAACTTTGAAATCCTCATAATTTGACGAAAAAAGAACGAGTTGTTTAGCTAATTTTTCTTTATCGGGGGGGAGCTCCTCCCCCCTCCTGAACGCTTCTACTAACTGTTTCATCTCTTCCGGATCAAGATCGTCAAGATCTATATCAAAGTTTTCTTCCAGCAATTCGTAGCGCTTATCCATTAATATCTCTCCTAAATCCTAAGATTTAAATTTCAAAAAGCATATCTTCAGGAAACTCATCTTCAACTATATTAACCCTCTTCAAAATCCGTTTAAGAGTCTTTTTTTCAAAATTCCTCTTTAACCATCTGCTCGTGGTTTTATCTATCGCTTTTATAACTCCCTTTTCTATTAAATACTCCAAAACTGTTTTTCCTTTTGAATCTCTCTTTCTCAGATGCGTTCCAATAACAGAATTTAAGATGTGCTCTCGTTCTAATTTACCCTCTTGTTCCCTCAACATTTTCTCATAATAAGAAACAAGTTCTTTAATCAAACTATCGTTTATATGTTCTTTTACTTTCAACTCGGATATCCTCTTAGAATTAGAGGATGAAATAGCTTCACAATTCATATTAGACCTGGTGAAGAGAATTTCTTCACAAGGCGGTTCAAAGGAAACAGCCCACCTAACAAAATTTCCATCCACAACTATCGGAAAAGAGCTGCCGCTTCTTAATTCTCTATTAATCGCTCTATTCACCTTAGAAACTATCTCCTTTAATCTCCGAGCTCCAAGATATTCCCTTCCGTTCAATTCTTCACAAATTCTGGCAATCTCTATGGCAGCGGTCGGTTCAACAACTACCAGCTTATCCTTCACTACTTCCGGAATATCAAATTTCTGAAGATTGGCAATCTTAAGATAATCTTCAAATTCAAGTTCTTTGATTCTTACTTTAACATTAAGCCTACCTTTAAGCTCAGGGATAAACTCATCGGGAGAATGTTCAGAGAAAGCCCCTGCAAGAATGAAAGTAATGTGTGAAGTGTCAATTTGAGCTCTACCATAATCACCATTTTCCGACGTCACAACAGCACCTTCAATCATAGTAAGCATAAAATTTTGAAGCGGACGGTAAAAAGAAACTCCATCATTTCTTTCTTTAATCAGTATTTTATCAATCTCATCAATAAATATTATACCAAACGGTTTTTCCCTAAACTTTTTAAAGTCAATACTATCTGGTTTTAACGTTTTAAAACTTTCCTTTATCTCATTCAAAACATAAATGGCATCTTTTATTGCATTTTTAATCTCTGCTCCCGTGCCGTATTTTGAGAATATTTCCTCTATAACTTCTTCCTGTTCAAGAAAAACTGTAGCTGATAAAAACTCCAGTGCTATTTTATATCTCAAAGGTGGAATATCTAAGGATTTTAAAACTTCAACGGTTTTTTTATGGAAAAAGAACCTGTTTCCGTATTCATTTATCCTTTTACAGTGCTCTTCTGTTAAAACCTCTTTAAAATCAACAGTTGCAATTTCTTGAGGGTCTCTTCCATGATAACCCGTCAGAGTATAATCGGCTATTGTAACTTTAACAAAAGGAACTTTTAAAACTATGCTTAATTTTCTTGACATTTCTGTTTTACCACTTCCCGTTGGCCCCATCAACAATATGTTATTAACCTTCTCCGACCTTCCAGAAGCATATGCTTCAAAGTTTTCACATACAGCCAAAATTACAGACTCAATAGCTGACTCCTGACCTATAATTAATCTGCTCAACTTTTTGGTTAAAATTTCACTCGCAAAAGCAAGCATAACCACCTCCTACTCTTAGAATTAAGCCCTTAAAGAAGAAGCATTTAAATATTTCAAAAGTTTTCCTTTAAGGATTTTTCTTCCATCTACCATTAGTTTTTCTAAGTTTTCCTCTCTAAGAAACTTCCTGAAAGTTTCATCAACAACAAGTTCCCCCACAACGTTCCTCAAAATATTTATGTTTAAAGTCTTCTTAGCAGGATTGTTATTTGATGGGAAAGTTTTAAACTCCGCCATCAGCAGTTTAAAGAAGTTTTCTATCTCCTTAGCTGAAAATTCTTCTGGATTGAGACGAATTATTGCCATATCCGGCTTTGCAATGAAGATTTCCCGGTCTGTTTCAGGAGTCTTTTCACATATGAAAGCAACATTGAAGTTGGTTTTCCTCTTTATAGTAATGAGAATGTCATTTCTCCGAATGGCTGGAGAATCTAAGAGCTGTTTCTTACTTACTCCATTCCATATTAACTTTTTTTCATCTTCATCTACTACTTTATCTCCCCTCTTAAGGTCTTCTAAGGTAACATAGGAAGCTTTAAGCTGGTTCATTCCAACTTTTCTCATTGGTATATCAGGAGGAAAAACAGTTTTTGGAGGAACTTTTCTTGAAAGCGGCGAGTCTATGATCCGAAAAAGCTTTAGAGTCTCACCGGGAAATGGAAAAGTTTTAGTAAAGGTCAGCAAACCCCTATATAAATCACTTCCCCTTAAATGAAAGGATTTTAAATTTCCTGCATCAGGGTTTTTTAACAGCTTTCTAAAAATTTCTCCACTTACTAAAAGCAGATTTATTCCATTATCTAAGTAAAAAACTGTTGACGCCGCTTCTATTATTTTCAACTCTTCTATTTCAGGTGTGCACTCAGGAGATATAACCAGAATGCCAAATTGAATTTTTGTTTCTTTTAATAAAAGGATAAAAGTTTTTAAGGAAAGCAGATCTATCTTCTGTAAATCTCTTAAAAGAGATTCAGATGGATAGTTATTACTTTCTAAAAATTGGGTTAAAACTTTGCAGATAATTCCTGATGCAGCTAACGGAACAAATAGTATTTCATTTGGTTTAAATTCCAGCGATATATATTTAGACCAAAGAAGCTCTAATGCCTCCTCTATTTTAATCGCATAAGTTTCTTCGCTATCTGAATAGAGTTCAGGAAGAATTATTAGCGGATAATTATCAGATCTCCAAATAATTTTCGATAAACCTTTAATTATTGACAAAGATATTTCTTCTTGTTCTGCCGATTCTAAACAACTTTCCAAAATTTCCTTAATTTCTTCTACTGAGATATTACCAGAAATGCTTTTTAGCTTTGCTGATAAACATCCTTCTAAAACAGCTCTAACCTTTCCTTTTAAACAAACATATTTAGCTTTTTCTAATGAACATTTTTCTAAAATCTTTTCTACATCTTCCACTGAGCAGTTTTTAGAAACATCCTCAACTATTCGTGATAAGCATTCCTCAAAAATATTCTTCACTTTTTCTAATGAGCATATCTTCAAGGTATTTTTAACTTCTTCTACTGTTCGCTCATAGTCTGAAATCAGATCCTTTTTCATTTCTCCTCCTGTATTAACTTCTAACCTCATAATACACCGGATACTTTTTAAACAAAACCGTTGAAAACTCAACAGTTAACTGCTGAAAATTTAAGAACCCCCAAAGTTGTTAATTTACTTAGGACTTATAAAAACCATAAGAAAAACAACCGTTGAATTTTTAACGGTAGTTTCAGCTTAGAACCTTGATTTATTCTTTCGATACCCATCGTGCCCTCAACACTTTGCACCTTCCCCGTTCCCAGCCGTAGGGCTGGGAAATCTTTATCAAGTTTGAAATCCCCTTAGTCTATAATTCTCCTTCAGTAAAACCGTAAACTAAACAGCAATTTCTGGAGGTTTAGAAGTGTCAAAGTTTAAGGTTTTGATAACAGAACACATAGCAGATGCAGGAATAGAGCTCCTCAGGAAACAGCCGGACGTTGAGCTCACCTACGACCCAGAGCTCTTCAGGAACTTTGAGAAGATACTTGAAATTATCCCCGAGTATGACGCCCTCATCACAAGGAGCGGGACGCCGGTTACGGAGGAGCTCCTTGAGAGGGGAAAGAAGCTGAAGGTTGTTGGAAGGGCTGGTGTTGGAGTTGACAACATAGACCTTGAAGCAGCGTCCAGAAGGGGAATTTTGGTTGTTAACGCACCTACCGGGAACACCTTAGCTGCAACTGAACACACGATGGGAATGATGATAGCTGCTGCAAGGCTCATCCCCTACGCCCACAAATCCTTAAAGGAAGAGAGGAAGTGGGAGAGGAAGAAGTTTATGGGGGTTGAGCTTGCGGGGAAAACCCTCGGAATAATCGGTTTCGGCCGTATCGGTTCAAGGGTTGGAATAAGGGCTAAGGCTTTTGATATGAAAGTTATCGCCTACGACCCCTACATAAAGAGGGAAAAGGCCGAAAGGCTTGGGGTTGAGCTTGTTGATGAACTTGACGAACTCTTGAGGCGTTCAGACATCATAACTGTCCACACTCCCCTTACAGACGAGACAAGGAACATGATCACAAAAAGAGAAATTGAGAAAATGAAGGACGGCGTGATCCTTCTAAACATCGCAAGGGGAGGAATAATAAACGAAAAAGACCTATACGAAGCCCTTGTAAGCGGGAAAGTGAGAGCTGCAGCCGTTGACGTTTTCACGAAAGAACCTGCAACAGAGAACATTCTTTTAGATGCCCCAAACATCGTTGTTACTCCCCACATAGGGGCAAACACCTACGAGTCTCAGACGAACGTTGCTGTGATAATTGCCAATCAGGTTCTTGCGGCACTGAGGGGAGAGGAAGTTGAGTTTGCCGTTAACGCTCCCTTTGAAGATACGGCTGCCGCTAAAGTTTTAAAGCCATTTATGGAGCTTGCAGAAAAGCTTGGACTTTTTGCCGTTCAGGTTGCCTGCTCAAGGGCAAAAGAGCTGGTTTTAGAGTTCAGAGGAGACCTTGGAGAGGATACAAAACCTTTAACAACTGCCTTTTTAAAGGGATTCCTCCAGAAGGTTGTTGACATTCCTGTAAACCTGATAAACGCTCCGTTCCTTGCTAAAGAGAAAGGGATTTCTATAACAGAAGTTAAGAGGTCTGAAGGAGTTAACTTTAAGAAACTTATAAGGGTTGTCTGCAGAGGAAGGGACGGAGAGGAGTTTACTGTGGCCGGAACGGTTATGGACGATACCTTCCCCAAAATTGTTGAGATTAACGGGTTCCTCTTTGACCTGACCCCTGAAGGGAAACTCCTCCTCATAAGGAACTTTGACGTTCCGGGAGTTATCGGGAAGCTGGGCTCAATCTTGGGTAAGTACAGCGTGAACATTGCGGGCTTCCAGCTTGGAAGAACTGAGAAGGGGAAAGAGGCCAAGGGAGTAATCCTTGTTGACGACGACGTTCCAGAGGAAGCTCTCAAAGAGATTAACGAAATTCCAGAGATTTTAGAGGTTAAGCAGATAAACCTTTAGAGAAGAAGGGGTTGAGAGGGTTTTCCTATTGCCTCAAGGCCCCTCTCTGTTATCTTCCTTCCCCTTGGGGTTCTGACTAGAAATCCCATCTCTATCAGGTAGGGCTCGTGGACATTTTCTATGGTCTCTACGTCTTCCTTTAGAACTGTTGCAAGGGTGTTGAGGCCTACGGGGCCCCCTTTGAACTTCTCCGCAATTGTCTCAAGGATTTTCCTGTCAAGCCTGTCAAGTCCGTAGGAGTCTATTCCCAGCTCTTTCAGGACTCTCTCGGCTTTCTCTCTGTCAACGGTTTCCCAGCCGTGGACAACGGCGTAGTCCCTTACCCTTTTAAGGATCTGGATGAGGATTCTCGGGGTTCCCCTTCCGCAACGGGCAAGGAGCTCCAGCCCCTCTTCATCTATTTTCAGCTCTAATTTCCTGCTTACGGCTTCAGCAACTTTTATCAGCTCGGGAACTGAGTAGAGCTCTAACCTGCAAACCAGCCCGAAGCGGGAACGGAGCGGGGGAGTCAGAAGGTTGAGCCTCGTTGTTGCCCCTATAAGGGTGAAGGGAGGAAGTTCTATGGTTACGGCTGTTGCCCGGGAGCTCCCTGTAACAACGTCAACCTTGAAATCCTCCATTGCAGAGTAGAGGGTTTCCTCAACTGCCCTGTTGAGTCTGTGGATCTCGTCTATAAAGAGAACGTCCCCCTCGTTGAGGCTCATCAAAAGGCCCAACAGGTCTCCTTTCCTCTCAATTGTTGGAGCGGCAACAACCTTTATCTCAGCTCCCATTTCGTTTGCTATTATGTGGGAAAGGGTGGTCTTTCCAGTTCCCGGCGGGCCGTAGAAGAGGACGTGGTCTAAAGGCTCTCCCCTCTTCTTTGCAGACTCAACTGCAACCTTTAAGAGCCTTTTGACCTGCTCCTGACCTAAGAACTCATCAAAACTTTTTGGTCTCTCTATCAAAACCTGCTCCCTGAAAGGCGTTTAAGTACCAACTTCACAGCCTCGTTAATACTCAGCCCATCTAAATTTATGCCTTTCAGGGCTCTGTTTATCTCACTCTTTTTGTAGCCTAAAGAGGTTAAAACCTCGTAGAGTTCCGCTGGAACCCGCTTTATCCTCTCCTCTTCCAATTTGGGACGGAGCTCCGAAACTATCCTCTCTGAAAGTTTCTTCCCAAGCCCTGGAACTCTGGACAGGGATTCCACGTCTCCATCAGAGATCGCCCTTTTAAACTCTTCCGGTTCCATGTGAGACAGAATAGAAAGGGCTACTTTACTTCCAACCTTTGGAACCTTTACCAGTTCTCTAAAAAGATCCCTCTCCTCTTCGCTTCTGAAGCCGTAAAGAGCCGGCGCCCCTTCAGGGGGAACTATAAGCTCAGTGAAGAGCTCAACCTCATCCCCTTCTTTAACTTCATCCAAAAAAGAGACTGGAACAAAAACCCTAAACCCCACAAATCCACACAGGAGTGAAAGGGCGTTTCCGTACTTTTTAAAAACCTTACCCTTCAGGAAATCAACCATCAGTAGAACCTTAAAGAGTTAATGTTTCCCCTGACGGTGAAGTTGAATTTCTGACCGGCAAATTTTCCGCTCTTCATACTCACTGAGAAGACAAGGTTAACATAGGAGTTCATATGGTTTTGGGGATTGTAACTTATACTTCCCTTTACAGCTAATTCAGCATCTTTACCTTTAAGTTCTCCTCTAATCTTCACGTAATCTTTTGGATTAACACTATACTTAATCTTCCCATCCCCCAAGTTAAGTTCCTTAAAGGAAAAAAGGCCGAAGTTGACATCTTTCAGGTTAACGTTAGAAAGCTCAAACTCCCCTTTTCCTCCCGTCAGGTGTTTTTCATTAAAGGTTAAGTTCCCAGCACCCTCAACGGTTCCATTTAGATCTGCCTGTTCCAGATTTAAAGGGCAAAGAGAAAGCTTAAGATCCTCCAACTTAAAGGTTAAATTTTTAACAGGATAGCTAAAAACGGCGTTCAAATGGCCACCGCAGAGCTCGGAGCTAACCTTAAACTTGCTGAAAGAGACGGGTGAAATTGAAACGTTCTTCAGCGTAACGTTACCGTAGGGGAGCTCCCCTATAATAAGCTTTGGCGGAAAGTGGTGGAAAGAGACCTTTGCAGGGTGAAGCCCTTTCTCAAACAGGATTTCCTTAGCAATTCTGTCAAAAGGAAAAGTAAGGTAGAGAGAAAAGAGGAAAGAAACGAGGAAAATGAGAACGAGAAGGAGAGCTCTCTTAACTTTCACTGCTCCTCCTGTAGAAGAAGAGGGTAACTTTTCCTGAAACCAAGCCGTTTTCGTCGTAGTCTGTTACAGTTATCCCGTCAGCTTTAAAGTAGTAAGAACCCCTTTCAAGAACCGAAATGAGCCGTGCTACTCTGTTTATCTCTGCCTCTTTAAAAGTTACAGTAACAATGTCCCTTTCGTATCCGTTCTTTACCTCTCCCGGCATAACCTTAACGTTCTTTATGTTAAGCCCAACCATTCTCCCAACCGACTGGATATAGGAAGAGACGTCAAGTTTCTCTCCCCTTTTCAGTTTCTCTTCAACGGGCTCTATCTCCCTTTTCAGACAGATAAACTCCTTTATCTCAGGCTCAAGCTTTACAAACTTCTCTCTGACAATCTCTTTCTTCCTATCGTAGCTTCCCTTTAAAGTCTCCAAAGGAACGATAACTGCAAAAGTGTAGAGTATGAGAACCAAAAGGGGAATACCAATTAGAACAACCCTCTTTTCCCTTTCTGAAAGGGAAGAGAAGTAATTAAGGAATACCTCCTTAAGATTGTTTATCTCCACTTCCTACCTCTGCTCTGATTGTAAAGCTAATCCTTCCACCTGTACTTTTCGTTGAGGAGATAGCAACCTTTTTAAAATAGCGCCTGAGGTTATCAACAAACGCTTTTAGAGAGCTGTCTTTATCTGCCCTTCCCTTTACCGTAAAGGAACCTGAGGAGAGGGTTCCCTCAACGGCGAGAACTTTTACCCCCTTCACAACAGAGTTTGAGATGCCGTTTATGTAGTAAAGGAGAGGGGGCTCGTTTATCTTAAGGAAGTCGGCAAGATCCCTATAGCTGTTCAGTTTTTCTGGAATCTGTATCTCTGGAGCGATGAGCTCCCCACCAGCAATTTTTGAGAGCTCTTTTTTAAAGGCTTTCTTTTCCAAATAGTAATCTCTCTTAACAGACAGGTAGTTGAAGAAAAGTCCCCCGGTTATAGCTAAAAGGGAAAGCCCAACCGCTCCTCCTACGAAGAGAAGCCTCTTTTTCTCTTTTAAAAAGTCTTGAGAGAGGAAAGAGAAACTCTTGAAGAAGGCTTTACAGGGGCTTTTCCTGAAGTTGTAGAGACCGTAAGCGTTAAAGTAGAGGGGAGTTTCTCTACCAAAAAGTTCTAATTCGGGAACTGTAAAGGAAACTACTTTTGAGAGTTCTTTTTTAAATTCTTCAGAGAGTGCCCCTCCACCTGTAAGGAAAACCGTTCCTTGAACCACTTCCTCTATTAGGGAAAAGAGTTCACCGCTATTCAGGTGGTAAGCGTAACCTCCCCTCAGTACTTCTAATCTCTCAACTTTTCCATCTTTTACGATAGCTACTGCAACTTTTTTACTTCCCGCATCTATCAGAGTAAAGGTTTCTGAAAGGGTGAGAGCTGCTGAAATACCACCCAAAACATCAACTGTTACCTGGGATTTTGACAATATCTCTTCGGGGAGCTCCCTTAACCTCTCCCTCTTCTCAACAAAAATGAGGAAGTTGCACCCTCTTTCCAACTTCTCGGTCTGACAGAAAGCTACAGAGAGCTCCTCCGGTTCAACAGAAAGGTCTGTTGCAACGTCGTTCAGTATGAGCTTTTTCAGTTTACTCCCTGAACATATAGGATAGAAGGAACTTTTAACCAGCAGCTGGGAAGATGATATTCCGACTGTAAAACTCCTGCCTTCAGGAATTCCCGTTCCAAAGTTTTTTCCGTCAAACCACTTGACGGTGGAGCTCCCCCAGTCAACACCTATCATTCAACGACCTTCCACTCTAAAATTCTGTTCCTGGTGGTGTAAGCAACCAAACTTACCGTAGAGCTCCCGTAGGAAGCTGTTACAGTTATCCTGAAGTAGTTGCACCTGTTGGTTATAAGTGGCAGTATCTCGTAGTAGAGCTCCTGGTCTATCCCAGGGAGCTCCCTAAGTGCCTCAAGCTTCTTTATAGGTCGCGCTTCAATTATACTATTGGCAGCCTCGTCGCTCATTCTGTCTGAAAGGGCTACTAAAACCTTTTTCGGAGCAGAGTTTACGTTTACCTTCCCGTTTCCGTAAACTGTGATGTAAGGTTCAATTTTCTTAAACGTTTTCTCATCTATTCCTTTAACATAGAGAAGTTCCCCTAAACTCTTCATAGGCCTGTTTGACGGCCTGTAGCCCATAGATTCGTAGTAGTCCTTTTCAGCTCCGAAAGGAGAAGGAATATCATCACCGTCAATCCAGTCTTTTATGGCATCCACAACTTCCGGTTTTCCCAAATCCTCAAAGAGCCTTTTCCCTATTCTGTAGTATAGGGGAAGTGTCAGTTTGTTAACGTTAAACTTTCCACACTCGTCATTTATCCTTATGGAAATAAAGATTCCCCTGTAGTTGTAGGCTATAGGCTCTGCCCAGTCGTCTCCCTTACCGTCAAATCCGTTGTTGTCCTGCCTCAGGTATTTGAGGGCTATTTTCACGGCTGAAACAGCGGCATGGTAGGCTGTGGTGTAGTCTTTCAGCCCTTCCGTTTTCTGATAGGTTGTGTTTGAGAGGTAAAAAACCGAAAAGAGGAAGGCAGCAACTGCTGCCATTATGGAAAGAACTAAAAAGAGGACGATTCCCTTACGCTTTTGAGAAGAATTCAACGATGTTCTCCTCGTTTGGAGACGTTATCACTCCCTTTTCGGTGATTATTCCAGTTATGTTCTCGTGGGGTGTTACGTCAAAAGCGGGGTTTTTCACTTTTGCGCCGTAGGGAGCAATTCGGCAGTCTTTACAGTGGCAGTAGAGGACTTCCTCTGGGTTCCTCTCCTCTATCGGAATTTCAACACCGCTTGAGATGGAAAGGTCAAAGGTTGAGGTTGGAGCAGCTATATAAAAAGGAATTCCGTGCTCTTTCGCAAGAACAGAGAGGGAGTAGGTTCCTATTTTGTTTGCCGTGTCTCCGTTCCTTGCAATTCTATCTGCTCCAACGATTATGCAGGTTATTTCACCTAAAGACATGAACCAGCCGGCCATGTTGTCAGTTATCAGGTAGTAGGGAATTCCCTCCTGCTGGAGCTCCCACGCAGTAAGCCTTGCCCCCTGAAGGTAGGGGCGGGTTTCGTCAACGTAAACGGTTATCTCCTTTCCCATCTCAACGGCGGCTCTAACAACTCCTAAAGCTGTTCCATACCCTGCTGTTGCAAGGGCTCCCGTGTTGCAGTGGGTAAGAATGACCTCACGGGAGGAGAGGAGCTCCGCACCGTAAAACCCTATCTTCCTGTTGGTCTCAACGTCCTGCCTCTCTATGTTTACAGCTTCTGTCTCAAGGGCTGCAACTATGTCATCTATCGTCTGGCCGGCCTCAACTATCTTCCTCATCCTCTTTAGAGCCCAGAAGAGGTTAACTGCCGTTGGCCTTGTTGCCGCCAGCCTATTTATTATCAGCTCAAGCTTTGCCTTAAAGTCAACGTAGCTGTTTACCTTTTCCTTCAGCTCCTTTGCTCCCAGAACAACGCCGTATGCGGCAACAACGCCGATGGCGGGAGCTCCCCTAACAACCATATCCTCAATCGCCCTTGCAACGCACTCGTAGGTTCTGCACTCAACCCACTCCTCCTTTAAGGGGAGCTTTCTCTGGTCTAAAAGCAGAAGGCTCTCTCCTGTCCACTTTAAAGGCCTTATGTCCTTAATCCTTCCCATCGGCCTCCTCCACCTTCTTAACTACAAGAACGGGGCACTTTGCCTTCTTTATTACAGCTTTAGCCGTGCTTCCCATCTCAAGGATTCTCTCTAAAAGCCCCTTACCGTGGTAGCCGATTACGATAACGTTAACCTTTTCCTCTTCTGCAACTCTAACGATTTCGTCTTTTGGATCTCCAACGGTCATAATCCTCTTTACCTCAAACCCGTGGGAGCGGAGCTCTTTTTCAATTTCCTTTAACACCTTCTCGTGGTTATCAAGGATTGCCTTCTCAATTTCTGGAATGTGAGCGTAGATGGTTGCAACGTCTAAGGCGAAAGGGTCGTCAAACTGTGGAAGTGAGAACTCTAAAGGGTGAATAACGTGGAGAAGGACAACTTCCTTTGTCCCAGCTTCTTTAAGCTTTATAACGTATTTCTTTGCAATCTCTGCAAGGTCTGAAAAGTCTGTTGGGTATAGAACTTTCCTGAAAAGGGGCATTGTCTCCTCCAAAAGTTTTAGAAAATCTTATCACTACTCCCTCTCTTTGGCCTCCTGCCAGAGGGCTTCCATCTCGTCAAGGGTCATCTCCTCAAGGCTTTTTCCCATCTCTTTGGCTCTCTTCTCTATGTGGCGGAACCGCCTCTCAAACTTCTCGTTGGCCCTCCTCAGTGCAATCTCCGGGTGAATACCCAAGAAGCGGGCAAGGTTAACGGCCATAAAGAGTAAATCACCCACCTCCTCTTCAAGCTTTTCTCTATTGCCTCTTTTCAGCTCCGCTTCTATCTCGGAGAGCTCCTCAATCAGCTTCTCCTTAATTCCTTCAAAGTTTTCCCAGTCAAAACCGACCTTCGCTGCCCTCTTCTGGAGTTTATAGGCTCTCTCCAGAGCCGGCATAGACTCTGGAATCCCGTCAAGGAAAGACTCTTTCTTCTTTCCCTCTTTCTCTTTGAGCCTCTCCCACTCCCTGTTCACATCTTCAGCCGTTTTTATGTCTTCCCTGCCTCCAAAAACGTGGGGATGTCTGTGGATAAGCTTCTTAGATATTGCATCAACCACATCTTTAATATCAAAAGCTCCTCTCTCCTTTGCAATCTGGGAGTGGAAAACTACCTGAAGAAGCAAATCCCCCAGCTCCTCCTTCAGCTCTTCGTCGTTTCCTTTCTTTACTGCATCAATAACCTCGTAAGTCTCCTCTAAAAGGTAGGGAAGCAGACTCTCGTGGGTCTGTTTCCTGTCCCACGGGCAACCTTCCGGCGAGCGGAGTTTTTCCATAATCTTCACTAAATCCTCAAAACTGCACTTCTTATCGCTCAACTTTCTTCCTCCTTGTAAAGGGCTTTATATATAATCGTTGAAATTTACGCCGGAGGGCGATGATGATTTACATCACCAACACGATGAGCGGTGAAAAGGAAGAGTTCAAACCTTTAGAGAATAAAACGGTTAAAATGTACGTCTGTGGCCCAACGGTTTACGACCACGCCCACATAGGCCACGCAAGGAGCGCAGTGGTTTTTGACGTTATAAGGAAGTGGCTTGAGTACAGGGGATACAAGGTTATCTACGTTCGGAACTATACAGACGTTGACGACAAGATAATAAAGAGGGCAAAAGAGGAGGGGATAAGCTGGAAGGAGGTTGCTGAGAAGTACATCGCCTCTTACGAAGAGGATATGAGAGCCCTCAACGTTAAGGAGCCCACCTACAAGCCAAGGGTTACAGAGCACATAAGGGAAATTATTGAGATGATAGACGGCCTCATTGAAAAAGGCTACGCTTACGAGGCCGGTGGGGATGTCTATTTTTCGGTTAAGAAGTTTCCTGAGTACGGGAAGCTCTCTAAGAGGAATATTGAGGAGCTCCGCGCCGGCGCCCGCATTGAGCCGGGAGAAAACAAGAAAGATCCGCTGGACTTTGCCCTCTGGAAGAAAAGCAAGGAGGAAGAGCCGGGCTGGGAGTCTCCCTGGGGAGTTGGAAGACCGGGGTGGCACATTGAGTGTTCCGTCATGTCTATGAAGTACTTAGGTGAAACGATGGACATCCACGGGGGAGGATTAGACCTCATCTTCCCCCACCACGAGAACGAGATTGCCCAGTCTGAGAGCTATACCGGGAAAACCTTTGCTCGCTACTGGGTTCACAATGGTTTTGTTATGGTCAACAAAGAGAAGATGAGCAAATCTTTAGGTAACTTCTTCACTATAAAGGAGATACTGGAAAGGTTCTCTCCAGACGTTCTAAGGTTCTTCCTCCTCTCAACCCACTACAGGAGCCCCATTGACTTCTCCTTTGAGAGGTTGGAGGATTCAGAGAGAGCTCTCAAAAGGCTCATCAACTTCTTAGATTCCCTTAAAGCCATTGACGGAATTGAAGAATTTGAGGGAGAGGGTGAACCTATCTCCGTTGGCGAGTACAGAAAAATGTTTGAGTCTGCCATGGACGACGACTTCAACACGGCAAAGGCGCTGGGAGCTCTCTTTGAGCTCGTGAAGAGGGCAAACCTTCTAAAGGACAGAGCTTTAAAGGAAGGCAGGATAACGAAAGAGGAAAAGCTCTCCTTCAGAGAAGCTGTTGAGTTTGTTGAAAACGCCCTGAGAATATTAGGATTTAGATTGGAGAGGGAGAAGGATACCGGTTTAGAGGATAAGCTGATAGAGCTCCTTATAGAGGTGAGGGGGGAGCTCCGAAAGAAAAAGGAGTTTCAGCTTGCCGATATGATAAGGGATAGACTAAAAGAGCTTGGAATCGCCCTTGAAGACTTACCTACGGGAACAATCTATAAGAGGCTGTAATGGGAATTTACGACAGGGATTACTACAGAGAACGGAGCAAAAAGAAGGACTGGAAACGTTTCGTATTTAAGGCTACCTGGTGGCTTATCGTTCTCCTCTTTGTTGCTGCCTTTGTCGTTTACGTTCTTGCAATTCTATCTGAAAAATAAAAAGGGGGCACGGAGCCCCCTTTAAATTAGTTCTTCTTCCTTCTCCTTCCGATAAAGAGACCTGCAATACCTGAAAGCATCGTCAGGAAGCTTGCGAACCCGGAAGCTGGAGCAGTTTCAGGAGCAATAGAACATCCGCCTCCACCGCCACCACCGTTTTCTGTAGTGGTAGTGGTTTCAACTGGAGCAACAGATGTTAGAGGTTCACCTACAACAACTGTAACAGGTTCATTTGTGGTAGCCCTCGTTGTAAGGGAAACCGTTGCAGTTATCTTTCCGTTTGTTATATCACGGGAAACATTTGTAACTGTTCCCCTATCTGTTGCAACAGTTGCAGACTTAACAACGTCGGCAGAGAGTCCTGTGAAGGTTACCGTAAATGTATCAGATTCGGGAACTACAGAGATGTGGGCAATGACCTTAGCTATCTTATTCTTCTGAGCAACTTCCTTAACCGCATCTTCCGGTGCCGGTCCTTCAATGTTGGCACTCCTGGTATTAACAGTAATGGTAATTTCTTTTCCACTAAGGTTAACTTTTACTGTTCCGCTGTTACCCTGTGCGTTAACCTGCTCACTCTCTGGAAGAACAACGTTAAAGTTGTTGGCAGATGGAGCCTCTCCAGCTATAGCAAAGTAGCTCAGTTTTGTCCTTGCAAAGGTCACGTATGGGTTGTTGGGGTCAACAGTTCCGGTTGTTACAACGCTCCAGCTCTTACCGTCTTCACTTGCAAGAACAACAATCTTACCGGTTACTTTAGATGGATCGTATTTAACTGTAAAGGTCACAGGCTCGTTAAAGCTGTCTGTTTTTGTGTGAATATCGTAGATTTCCGTTGCCAAAACGGGAGTTCCAATTCCTGAAGATTTGGCAGCTGAGAGGGCAGACTCTTCAACAGAGGGCTCTTCCACTTTCTCAACTTTTATGGCCGTTGGCGTGTCAACAGTTCCAGGTTGAACGGAAACGGAGATCTCATCCCAGTTGGGACCTGTAACTGTTCCGTCTGGAGTTACCAGGAAGAATCCGGCATAATCCTTGCTTTCAACTTTAACGGATTCTACGCGGCAGAGAGCTCCCTGGGTAATGACAAACTTACCGTCCTCAACCTTCGTTCCCTTAGGCAAGAACCAGGCGTGGTTATCCTGAGACTCCTTAATGGCAAGCTCAGGGAGAGCTCTAACAGTAAGCGTAACTTCCCTACCTGCAGTCTCGTCTCCTTTCCAGACTGCAGGGCTGAGCCTGTTTTTGCTCTCATCGGGGTTGTGGCAGGCGTTACAGGAGAGTGGACCTGACCTCTGGGAACCCAATGCGTACTCTGCTGGAAGAACTCCGTGGTCAACTCCAAAGGGTGCCATAAAGGTCATAATAACAGGGTTGTGTGGATGGCCCGGGTCTTCATGGTCAAGAACCTGTTTTAGAGCAGTTTTCAGGGCTTCGTATTCAGCATCTGTGCTTATCTCGGGAACCATGTCTCCATCGTCATCGTCTATGTAGTCTGGCAGTCCACCAGGGTTGCCGTCAATGTAGTGGATTTTAAAGGCGATCTTTCCAGTTTTCGGGTCAATCGTTAAGCCTGGAACGCTCTTATCGGGATCTTCAGGGTCAATCGTTGAACGGCCTAAAGGCTTACCGTTTGAGTCGTAGGCCACGCCGTCTATTGCCATGTTCATCTCTCTTGTGAAGAGAGCTCTGCCGGTTGAAGCGTCAACCCAGGTGAAGACCTGAATCGGACTGATAAGTCCAGCCTTTAGAACAGGATTTCCTTTGTCGTCTATAGTCCAGCGTTTAATAATTGCCGGTGCCCAGCGCCACGGGAAGAGACCTGGCTTAATCTCCCACAGTCCAAACTGGCTGTTTCCGACCCTCATGAGGGCTCTGTACGGATCCATATCTATGCTTGTAATCGGCAGAACGGTATCCTTTCCGTCGTCGCTCGTTTGAGCAATAACGTAGGAGAAGTTGAGGCCGTAGGTTGGAGTTGGGCCGAAGGCTGGAATTGCCCACTCAGGCGGGAACTGGTAAACGGTTCCAGTTGACTTATCAAACTTCATCAGCCTGTCGTCAAACTGGTTGACGTATCCAAGGCTGTCGTCAAAGAACCTGAATGTCCAGTAGGTCTTATACGGAATGTGGCAGACCTGACACTCTATAGCAGAGATGTGGGCTCCCGCTGCCGGTCCGAACCATGCCTCGTGGGCTTTTGCAGCGTTAGCGTCTGTTCCCCAGTGGCAGCTCGTACAGGTTCTAACAGAGGGGTTGTAGTCAAGTGCAGGCATAACCTCGCCGGCTGAGTCGTTACCTTTGAGGAAGTTGTGTGGATTGTGATGTTCTCTTTCCTCTTCAGATAGGTTGTCCTGTCCGTGGCAGGAGAGGCAGGAGAGATTTCCACCGTCTTTGGCCATGTGGACGTCGTATCCAACGGGAAGGCCCTGAGTAACACTTTGGGCATCCTGCATGCTGTTGTATTTGGCCATTTCACCGTCTGGAGTAATTGCTATGGGAGCTACGCTGGGGTCGTTCTGCCTCTCATCTGGAGCACAGACGGCAGCCCTCTTAACAACGTCTGCTCCAAGGCCGATAATTCCACGGCGGACGTACCAGCTCGGGAACGTGTGTTTTCCGTCAACTGTCCACCTGTTCTCTGTATCTGGAACTGCAAAGTGGCACTGTGCACACATGAGAGAGAGGTCTTTGTCGCTATCTCCCCGGTGAGAAACAGAAACACCGTCAGTTTGGGTATCTGGATCGGGTTTGATTAATGTGTAGTGGCCGTCTGTTTCAAGGATGGGAAGTTTCACATTATCAAGGTCAGCATCTGCTGCATAGTAGGCAACGGCTTTAAAGGTTCCATCTTTCTGTTTCTCAAGCCTTACAAAGGCTAAAGGCTTGCTGGGGTCGTTGGGGTCTGCTATTGCCATTAGTGTTCCCGTTGCAGACCAGCCGTAGAAGTGGCCTGCCCTTGCAAGCCTCACAAAGGGAGCAGTTTTATCTGTATCTTTCATCGGGTTGTAGGAGTAGTTGTTCTGAGGAGATGCTGCCCTTACAAAGAAACCGGCTCCAACGTAGGGCTGACCCTCTGTTGTTGACTCGTAGAAGGCGTTTCTCAGGTAGTCGCGAGCTGAGAAGTTAGGAGCTCCGATGTCTAAGTAGAACTGACCGAAGAATCCTGAAAGCCTGTTGTTGAAGTCTGAGTCGTTGTAGGTGAAGTCTTTAAGGTCAACTCCTATCTTCTGTTTAAGCTGTGAGTATGGAATTGTGAATCCAGTCGTCATTCCGTGCTTCAGGTAGCCTGTAATAACGCCGATTGTGAAGCTCTGGATTGCCATCATCTGCTGCTGGTTGAGTGTGCTGGGGTCAACGTTAGAGTTCTGGAGCTCCGCTCCGATAACCTTCTGAATAACATCTCCGTAGTAAACAGCAACAAGCCTCTCAAGTGGATCTGAGTAGAACGCTGCAGAGTCTATTGTGTAACCCTTCTGGGCCTCATCCTGAGTCAGCTGAGGCGGGAATCCCATTGAGATTTCAACAACCTTTCCGGTTGGGTCTTTCTTAACAAATACAAACACCCTTGGATTTGCTGGAGTTGGGTTTGCAGCACTCCAGCCGTTTGCCGTTTTAACAACTAATTTCTCTTTCTCGGCCAGAGATCTATCAGAGTGACAGAGGAGACAGTCTGTATCAAGAACGCCGGACTTCTTCCAGTTGAACTTGTGGGGCATCCCTATGTAACCCCGGGATTCCTCATCTGGAGTGTAGGAGAAGAGATCACCATCAACTTCACTGTCTGTATATGAAGCCTTTGAGTAGAAACCTGTTCCATCTTTTGTATCGTCCCAGCTCTCAATCTCGTCGTGCCTCTTACCTGTATCCCTGTCAAAAGTCATAATTCCACCGGAGTGGCAGGAGGCACAGGTAAAGACCTTATCAGGGGTTCCCATGTCCATGTCGTAGGCTACTTTACCCCTGTAGTCAATGCCGTTGTTTATGTCTGGGGCAAGGCCTGGGTCGTCTGCGGGGTGTTTAGCCGCCAACTGGCGGTATGAAGGTGGTCACCAGGCACCGTCGTCGCCTAAAGACCTGAGGAATTTCCTCCAGTCAATCCCTTTCCTCACTCTGTCGGCACCGAAAGAGTCTGACATCTCCTCCCAGCCCCTGCCTATGTGGTAGGCAGCGTGGATAGGACCGGGGGAGTGTAACCCTGTGCTTACGTCTCCTGTAATCTCCTTGTGGCAGGCACCACAGGTAACTTCCCAGCTTACAGGGTTTCCTGCAACGTAGGTCTTTCCGCCGATGGTAATTTTGTTTGAAGTATCAAGGGTTTCAGAGATAGGTTTACCGTTGATGTCTTTGAGGGGCACCAGCGGGTGAGAAAAACCCTGAGCCGACAGCCCTAAAAGGAACAAAGTTCCGGCTGAAAGAGTAAATTTCCATCGCCTCCCTTTCATCATTTCCTCCCGTTAAAGATGCGTTTTACAGAACTTATATTATCTCTTATTTTCTAAATATCAAGATTTATCATAAATAGATAATAAATTCCGAATGGTCAGAAAATAAAAAAGTTTTTATAGAAGGCTTACGGAATATTAAAGGAAAGTGGAAAAGGCCGGCTACTGCCGGGCCTTCTGTTTGAGGTAGGCCTCTATGAACTGGTCTATCTCTCCGTCCATTACGGCGTTTACGTTTGAAGTTTCAACACCGGTTCTGTGGTCTTTAACCATCTGGTAGGGCTGGAAAACGTACGAGCGTATCTGGTTCCCCCAGGCAATACTCTTGTGTTCCCCTTTTGCCTCAGCTAATTTTTCCTCTCTCTTTCTCATCTCAAGTTCGTAGAGCCTTGCCTTTAGAATTTTCATTGCCCTCTGGCGGTTCTGTATCTGAGACCTCTCGCTCTGGCAGGTGACAACAATTCCCGTTGGAATGTGTGTAATACGAACTGCAGAGTCTGTTTTGTTAACGTGCTGACCGCCTGCACCTGAAGCCCTGTAGGTGTCTATCCTTATATCCTCATCTCTAATTTCAATTTCTACTTCGTCGTCTATTTCCGGAACGACTATCACCCCGCTGAAAGAGGTGTGGCGGCGGGCGTTGGCGTCAAAGGGAGAGATTCTTACAAGCCTGTGGGTCCCGTGTTCAGACTTTAGAAGACCATAAGCGTAAGGACCCTTTATCAGAAGTGTTGTGCTCTTTATTCCGGCCTCTTCGTTCTCCTGAAGGTCTAATATTTCAACTTCAAAACCCTTCTTCTCAGCCCACCTTAAGTACATCCTCATTAGCATCTCTGCCCAGTCGCAGGACTCTGTTCCTCCAGCCCCTGCGTGGATAGTTACTATTGCATTGTTCTTGTCGTACTCGCCAGAGAGAACTTTCTTGACTTCAAGGTCGTTGAGCTCTTTCTCCACCTCTTTGAGGTTCTCTTCGGCTTCCTTAAGGAGCTCCTCGTCTCCCTCTTCCTCAGCCATCTCTATGAGAACCTCTGAGTCCTCAATCTTCTGTTCAACGGATGAAAAGGCGTTGAGCTGAGCTTCTATCCTGTTTCTCTCCTGTGAGAGCTTCTGGGCTCTCTGTGTGTCGTTCCAGAAGTCTGGAGAGGACATCTCCTCTTCAATCTCAGAGAGCTCCCTCTTCATCCCCTCTATGTCAAAAATACCCCCTTATCTCTTGATACCTCTCTTTTAGGCGTTTAATCTCTTCAGAGAGCTCCTGAACTTTCTCAATCATCCAGATACCTCCCGATAAGTTTCATTAAGTTTCATCAGGAAATATAGGCTACTCTGTAGAGTCCAACAGTGATGCCGCCGTTAGAGAAGTAGGTGAGGAGCTCTGCCCTTTCACCAACCCTCTCTGCAAGTTTTCTGTTAGGAGATAAAAAGTAAATCTCAGCCTCCTTGAAGTGGCGGGCTGCCCAATCTCCCAGCATTGAGTAAAGGGTTTCTACCTGCCTTTTGGGAAGCCTTACGCCGTAGGGGGGATTTGTAACTATAACGGCCTTTTCGTAGTAGATTTCCGGAAATGAGAGGTTTTTAAACTGAACAACCTCTGAAACTCCAGCCTTTTCTGAATTCTTAACAGAACACTCAACGGCTTCAGGGTCTATGTCAAAACCCAAAATGGGAACGTTTACCCTTTTCCTCTTTTGGTCTGCCTCTTTGAGGAGCTCCCCCCATAGCTTTCCATCAAAGTTCCTCCACTCCATAAAGGCAAACTTCCTGTTCCTTCCCGGCGGAATGTTTAAAGCAACAAAAGAGGCCTCTATTGGAATTGTTCCGGAGCCGCAGAAAGGGTCAATTAATGGAGCTTCTCCTTTCCAGCCGGAAAACAGAACCACTGCAGCAGCGAGGTTTTCCCGAAGAGGTGCCTCAACCTCACAGACCCTGTAGCCCCGTTTGTGAAGGGGAGCTCCCGATGTGTTAACACTTATCGTGCAGATATCGTTCTCAAATCGGACGATTACGCTGGTTCCCTCGTCCTCATACTTTGCCCTCTTTGGCTCAAAGCCTAACCTCTCCTTTATTGCCCTTAAAATCCTCTCCTCTATAGCCTTTGTGTGGTAGAGTTTAGAGTGTTTAGAGGTTGCCCGAACCTTTATGGGCAGGTCTTCTGTTATATAGTTCTCCCAGCTGCACTTTGCCGCCTTTCTGACAAGCTCTGCAAAGTGTTTTGCCTTAAACCGGCAGAGCCTCAGAAGAACCCTGTTTGCACTCCTCAGCCACAAGTTCGTTAAGTAGATTTCCCTTAAACTCCCCTCAAACTCAACGCCGCCGGGAACTACTTTTCCCTCTATTCCAAGCTCCTTTAACTCTTCAGCCGTTATCTCCTCCAATCCCGGCTGCGAAACTGCAAAGAGCTCCATCAGACCTCCTCTGTTATCCTCTCAACAACCCGTTTTACGGCTCCCCCTTTCAGCTTTGACTTTACATCTTTCTGAAGGAGCTCCCTCATCCTTTCTCTATTCTTAAGGACAAGCTCAAATGTGTGCCACAGCTCTTCTCTGTTTACTCTGTTTTGAAGGAGCTCCGGCACAACTTCCTTTCCTGCAATCAGGTTCGGAAGTGAAACGTAGGGTAGTTTAACAACCCTCTTCGCAACGGCAAAAGTTAACGGGTTCAGTTTATAGACAACAGCGTGTGGAAGTCCTAAAAGAGCAGCCTCTAAAGAGGCAGTTCCGGAAGCAACAACTCCTGCTTCAGCGTAGGCCATCAAGCTGTAGCGCCTGTTTTCAGGAATTAGCTTTATGTTTTCCGATTTAAAACCTTTAAAAAGTTCCCTAACGCTCTCTGCAACGGGAATCAGCCAGTTTCCCCCAAAACTCTCTGCAAAGTCCTTTAGAGGTTCTAAAAGGTACTTAATCTCTGTTGGCCTGCTCCCTGGAAGAAGGGCGAAGAAATTGCCGTTTAAACCAAATTCCTTTAAAAACTCCTCTTTACTCACTTCAGGTTTAACGATGTCAACAAGGGGGTTCCCAACAAACTCTGCGTTTATCCCTAAACTCCTGTAAAACTCCTCCTCAAATGGAAAGATGACGAAAACTCTGTCTGTAAACTCCCTCAGCTGTTTTGCCCTCCACTTTCCCCACGCCCAGAGTTTAGGTGGGATGAAGTAGAAAACCTTTGTTCCCCTTTTCTTTGCCTCCTTTGCTATCTTCAGGTTGAAGCCGGGAAAGTCTATGAGGAGAACGGCATCGGGCTTTTCTCTTTCAAGGAAATTGGTAATAACCCTCTTTCCCTTTAGTATTTTTGGAAGTTTCCCAAGAACCTCAAAGAGGCCGAAGGCAAGGAGCTCCTTAGAGTCGTAAATCCTCTCAGCTCCAGGAATCTCTTTCAGGAAAACGCCGTAGACTTTGAAGTTTTGAGGGAGCTCCTTCACAACCTCTTCTGCGTAGAGGAAGCCGGAGAGCTCCCCCGTTACTATCAGTATCTTTTTCATATCTGATTAAGAAAATTCTCAATTATCTTTATTCCATCCTCTGTCAGGATTGACTCCGGGTGGAACTGAACACCGAAAATTGGGAACTCTCTGTGTCTTATTCCCATTATCTCCCTGTCGTCTTCACTCTCCGCCGTTATCTCAAAAACTTCCGGCAGTGTTTCCCTATCAATAACCAAAGAATGATACCTTATTGCAGAAAACGGGTTTTTCATCCCATCAAAGAGGTATTTCTCATCGTGGTGAATCAGTGAAGCCTTTCCGTGCATGAGTTTTTTAGCTCTTCTTATTTTTGCCCCAAAGGCAAAGCCTATAGACTGGTGGCCTAAACAAATTCCCAAAATGGGCAGTTTCCCTGCAAAGCGCCTTATCGCCTCAACAGAAATTCCCGCCTCTTTAGGAGTACATGGCCCCGGAGAAATCACAAGGGCTTCCGGTTTCTTTCTTTCTATCTCGTCTATTGTTATCTTGTCGTTCCTGTAAACCTCAATATCTGCACCCAGTTTTCCGAAGTATTGGACAACGTTGTAGGTAAACGAGTCATAGTTATCAATCATCAGAATCATCCCTTACTCCTTCATAACACTACAAATTTTCTCTCCCCAGTTTGAGAGAGCTATAACATAATTGTCCGTAGGTAGAGGGTTTAGAACAAGAACTTTCCCACCTATCTCTTTAGCAATCAATCTGGGAACTTTTCTGTCTGAGAATGTTTCGCCTATAACCACTTTAGCACCGGCTCTTTTTGCTTCTTCAATAACTTCCTTCAGTCTCTCTGGAGTTACCTGTTCTTCAGGAGTTCTGGCAATCTCTATAACTTTGATTCCAAAAGTTTCAAGAAGAGGTTTCCAGACCGGATGGTAAATAACTACAGCTTTCGTCTTTACTCCTTTCAAACAACTGTCAATCCTGTTTATCATCTGATCAATCATTGCAGCATAGTCTTCAGCCCTTTTCTTGTAGTAGGTTTCTCTTTTCGGATAGAACTCAACCATCCTCTCAGCAACTTCAAAGTAGACATCCTCCATAAGAACAGGGTTCATCCAAAGGTGGTATCCGGGCTGTTTAACAACAGGATACTTCTTTGCAAAGAGCTCCCCAAGGTCAAGCACCTTCTCCCTATCTACACCCTTTAAAGCCCAGTCATCAAGCCCCAATCCGTGAACAATAATTAAAGAAGCCTCTTTTTCCCTCTTTATGTCAGAAGGTTTTGGTTCATAAGTGTGAGGAGATTCTCCACCTTTAAGGATTGAGTAATAACGGAAATCTCTTCCACCTATGTATTCAGCAACACTTTTCCAGACAGGCAGAGTTGTCACTATGAGAGGCTTCTTACTGTTTTCAGAAAGGCAACTGGCAATAAAGAGGAGCGAAAAGATAACAGCTAAGAACCTGAACATATGAACCTCCGCAGGTTTTTGTTAATACCGGTAGTATATAATAAGCGCTAACTTCAGAATTTGAAAGGTTTAGCCGGGGTTAAAGATGTTAAATCGAAAAAAGGCTATACTGGCTTTAGAAGACGGCACGTACTACGAAGGTTTCAGCTTCGGGGCAGAAGGGGAAACGGCCGGAGAAGTTGTTTTTACTACATCAATGACCGGTTATCAGGAGATAATAACAGACCCGTCGTTTAAGGGACAGATAGTAACGATGACCTGCCCTTTAATAGGAAACGTTGGAGCAAACAGAGAGGACGTTGAATCTGACGGCCCTAAAGCTGAGGGTTTTATAGTTAAGGAGATATCTGAGATTTACTCTAACTGGAGAGCAGAGAAGTCGTTTGAGGACTACTTAAAAGAGTACGGGGTTGTCGGTATCTGTGAAATAGATACAAGGGAACTTACAAAGAAACTGAGAAGTGCAGGAACAATGAGAGGGGTTATTTCAACTGTTGATTTAGACGTTGACAGTCTTATTTCAAAGGCGCGCTCCATTCCCCCAATGGAAGGGTTAAACCTTGTGGACGAAGTAACCTGTAAAGAGCCCTACGAGTGGAATTTAGGAACCTGGAAGTTGGGAGAGGGATACCCTGAAAGAAGAGACTTTAAATATTCCGTTGTAGTCTTAGACTTTGGAATCAGGTACAACATCTTGAGGAACTTAATTGACGTTGGTATTAAACCGATTGTTGTTCCAGCCCACACACCGCCGGAAGACATTTTGAAAATGAACCCGGATGGAATATTCCTTTCCTGCGGTCCCGGTGACCCGGCAGCCGTAACTTATGCCATAGAAACCATTAAATACCTTATTGCAACGTACAAAAAACCCATTTTCGGCATCTGTTTGGGGCATCAGCTTACAGCCCTTGCAATGGGAGCATCTACCTATAAACTTAAGTTCGGCCACAGGGGAGCGAATCAGCCTGTTAAGAACAGGAAGACCGGCAGGGTTGAGATAACAGCCCAGAACCACGGCTTTGCTGTTGATGAGTCTACAATTCCAGACGACTTAGAAGTTACCCACCACTCTCTTAACGACGGAACGGTTGAGGGGTTGAAGCACAAAGTCAAGCCACTTTTTACTGTTCAGTACCACCCGGAGAGCTCCCCCGGACCCCACGACTCACGCTACCTGTTTAGAGAGTTTGAAAAGCTAATCGCTGATTATAAAGGCCGTTAATAACATTAGAATAAAAAGGACGGGGGAAATGGTTTACGACGTGGCAGTTGTAGGCCTGGGGCCTGCTGGTGTTTCAGCGCTTAAGGTTTTAGAGGGTTCCGGCCTTAAGGTTCTTGCTATTGAAAGTGCATCTTCTTTTCCCAGGAAAAAACCTTGTGCTGGTGGCTTGACTCCTAAAGCTTATGAAATTCTGAAGGAGTTTTTCCCTGAAGTTGACTCTGTTGTAAGAAAACGGATCAACCGGTTTATCCTGTACAACAAAGAAAGTTTAGCTGTCCTCTCTTACACTACGGTTCTTACCTACTTAACTCAGAGAGAGGAACTTGACGCATTCCTGTTTAACTCATTAAACCACTCTCATTTTGATATACACCTTGGAGAGACAGCCTTAACCGTAGAAAAAGACATTGACGGTGTTATCCTTAACACAACAAAGGACAGCTATAGAGTTAAAGTCTTACTGGTTGCAAGCGGAGTCAACAGCAGAATAGCCAGACAATTGGGAATTAAAAGGGAGATAGGTTTTACATACGAATCGTACGTTGAGAACTCCAGAGAGGAACTGATAATAGACTTTACAGGTTTTAAGTGGGGTTACTACTGGGCATTTCCAAAGGGAGATGTAGTAACAACAGGAATCGGTGAGTTTAAGTCTAAGAAAGTAACAGCATCCCTTAGGGAAATCCTTTCGCAGTTCAACAGAAAACACGGCTTAACGGGGAAAGAGACGTGGAGCTCCGGCTTCCCCATTCCGGCAGGGAAAAGCCAGAACGACGTTTACAGGCCTCACATTCTCTTCCTCGGAGACGCCGGAGGGTTAGTTGATCCGTTAACCGGGGAGGGTATCTACTACGCTGTAAAAAGTGGAACAGTTGCTGCAGGAGTTGTAAGACAGTTCTTTAAAACTGGAGAACTGAGCCGTTTGAGTAGCTATGAAACGGCAATCAACTCGCTTTTTGGAGAAGAGTTTAAATGGGCTCGTATAGTAGGAAAACTCTTTTTCTCTCTTAAAGGACTAAATTTCTTTGTATTGAAACGCTCTAAGGAAGTGGCACAGCTTACCTCGGAGCTCCTCTCAGGTAGAATTTCCTACAGAGAGAGTTTCAAAAAGTACTTAAGGATGATGCCGGGAGCTCTCCTCAGGAGGTAAGATGCTTCAAGTCTCAATTAAAAAAGGGAAAGAGAAAAGGATAAAAGGTTTCCATCCTTGGATATACAAAAATGAGATACTCTCTTACTCAAGAAGACCAAGGCCGGGAGAAATCTGTATAGTCAGAGACTACAGGGGAGCCTTTCTGGCAAAAGGATACATTAACCCCGACAGCTACATAGCAATAAGAATATTGACCTTTAAAAAAGAGGAAGAGATAGACTACGACTTCTTCGTCAGGAGGATTTCAGAAGCCTTCGCCTACAGAAAAGAGATCGTTCCGGAAAACTGCACAGCCTTCAGACTAATCCACTCAGAGGCCGACTACCTTCCCGGACTCATAGTTGACTACTACAACGGGTATTTGGTTGTTCAGGTAACAACTCTGGGAATGGAAATCCTTAAAGATACCGTTGTTAGAGCTCTCGTTGAAGTAGTTAAACCGAAAGGTATTTACGAAAAATCAACAGTTCAGACGAGAGAGCTCGAAGGGCTGCCCTTGGTTGAGCAACCGTTGTACGGCGATATTCCGGAAAGGGTGGTTATCCTTGAGAACGGCATAAAGTTCAACGTTCAGATAGTTGGTGGCCAGAAGACTGGATACTTCTTAGATCAGAGGGAAAACAAGCTCCTCTTTGCCAGAGAGTTCGTGAAAGAGGGAGATAGGGTTTTAGACGCCTTCTGCCACCTTGGAGGGTTTGGAATCCATGCTGCCGTTATAGGAAAAGCTGGAGAAGTTGTTGCCCTTGATAGCTCTCAGCTCGCTTTAGACCTTGCCAGAGAAAACGCGGAACTCAACGGCGTTGCCGACAGGTTCAAATTTGTTAAGGGAGATGCCTTTAAGCTCTTGAAATCAATGGCTGAAAGAGGAGAGAAGTTTGACTCAATAGTCATAGACCCTCCTGCCTTTGCAAAGAGCAGAAAAGTTGTTGAACAGGCAAAGAGGGGTTATAAGGAACTCTTCTTAAGAGGCCTAAAGATGCTGAAACCGGGCGGAAGTATAGTCGTTTGCTCCTGCTCTCACCACATAACACCACCGATTTTAGAGGAGATACTGACCTCCGCAGCCTTTGACACGAGAACACCTTTAAAGGTTCTATACACAACCTACCAGGCTAAAGATCACCCGTTTGTCCTCCAGATTCCCGAATCAAGGTACCTGAAATGCATCTTTGCCAGGAGGTTTCCCTGGGAAATAAAGTAATAAAAAGGGAGAGGGATAATGACTGTAAGAAAGGCTGTCATTCCAGTAGCAGGTCTTGGAACGAGGTTTCTGCCGGCAACAAAGGCACAGCCAAAAGAGATGCTTCCCTTAGTTGATAAACCGGTTATTCAGTACATAGTTGAAGAGGCTGTTGCCGCCGGGATAAAACAGATAATCTTTGTTACAGGAAGGCACAAAAGGGCAATAGAAGACCACTTTGACAGGAACTTAGAGCTTGAGAGGAACCTTGAGGAGAAGGGGAAGGAGGAGCTCCTCAAAATCGTCAGGGAAATTCCTGACATGGCAGACTTTATCTACATAAGGCAGAAAGAGCCTTTAGGCCTTGGACACGCTATCCTTACGGCAGAACCGGCTGTTGGAAACGAGCCCTTTGCCGTTCTCCTTGGTGACGACGTTATGGTTTCAGAACCCCCTGCCATAAGACAGCTGATAGAGGTTTACAACAGGTTCAGATGTTCTGTAATTGGTCTCCAGAGGGTTCCCGAAGAGGAAGTTGAGAAGTACGGAATAGTTGGCGGAAAAGAGGTTGACGAGGAAGTCCTAAAACTTGATGAGTTAGTTGAGAAGCCCCGTAGAGAAGAAGCTCCGTCAAACCTTGCAATTGCCGGAAGGTACGTTCTGACCCCCGGTATCTTTGACGCCCTCAGGAAAACACCCCCTGGAAGAGGCGGAGAGATACAGCTTACAGATGCCATTCAGCTTCTTAACAGCAGAGAGGCTATCTATGGTAGGATTTTAAAGGTTAGCCGTTACGATACAGGAGATAAGTTGGGTTTCCTTCAAGCCACTGTTGACTTTGCACTTATGAGAGAGGATTTGAGGGAACCGTTCCTCAAATTCCTGAAAAAAAGAGTTAAAAAGGAGATGAAAGATGGCGGAGATGGTTAACGATCCGATAAATCAACCACAGCTTCCAGAGGAGCTCCCCGTTTTACCCCTGCGGGACGTTGTCGTCTTCCCAATGATGATAGCTCCCCTGTTTGTTGGAAGGCCGTTCTCTTTAAACGCCGTTGAGGAGGCTTTAAGGGAGCACAAGCTCATCTTTTTAGCCACACAGAAGAACAAGGAGATAGAGGAACCTACAAGAGAAGACCTCTACGACTACGGAACCGTCGCCGTGATACTGAAGGCTATGAAGATGGGCGACGGCCGGGTAAAAATTCTGGTTCAGGGCCTTGGAAGGGCAAAGATTGAAGAACTGAGAAGGGAAGACGGTCTGTTCAAGGCAAAACTCCAGCACGTTCTTGAACCGGAATACAGACCCCAGAGCATTGAAGAGGAAGCTCTTGTAAAACTGGTAAAAGATCAGCTTGAAAGGGTTGTTGCCCTTGGGAAACAGATTCCCCCCGACATGGTTGCCATTTTAAGGTCAATTGAAGACCCTGGAAGACTTGCAGACCTCATAGCAGCCCAGTTAGACCTATCAACTGAAGAGGCCATAGACCTCCTATCAACCGTTGACCCGATAGAGAGGCTCAAGAAGGTTAGCGAGAAGTTGGAGCACGAGATAAAGGTCTTAGAAGTTCAGGAGCTAATAAGGGCAAAGGCCCGTGAGTCTATGGAGAAGGAGCAGAAGGAGTATTTCCTCAGGCAGCAGCTGAAGGCCATAAGGAAGGAGCTTGGAGAGGAAGAGGAGAGAAGCAAAGAGATAGAGGAGTACAGGGAAAAGATTAAAAAAGCAAAAATGCCCAAGGAGGTTGAAGAGGCCGTTTTAAAGGAGCTTGCCCGACTTGAGAAGATGCACCCTGAGTCTGCCGAGGCCGCCGTTTTAAGGACGTGGCTTGAGTGGATGATAGAGCTCCCCTGGTCTAAGAGAACCCGTGACAAGTTAGACATAGAGAGGGCAAGGAAGATATTAGACGAAGACCACTACGACCTTGAAAAGGTTAAAAACAGGATACTTGAGTATCTTGCCGTTAAATCCCTCATCAAAAAGAGGAAGAAGAAAGTAAAAGAGGTAAAACAGCCTACGATCTGTTTTGTAGGCCCCCCGGGTGTTGGAAAGACCTCACTTGCAAGGTCTATAGCAAGAGCTCTTGGAAGGAAGTTTGTAAGGATTTCACTGGGCGGCGTTAGGGACGAGGCTGAGATAAGAGGCCACAGGAGAACCTACGTTGGCGCAATGCCAGGGAAGATCATCCAGGCTCTCAGAAAGGCTGGAACAAAAAACCCTGTTATCCTCCTTGATGAAATAGACAAGATGGCATCTGACTTCAGGGGAGACCCGGCTGCAGCCCTCTTAGAAGTTTTAGACCCCGAACAGAACAGGGAGTTCGTTGACAACTACATAAACCACCCCTTTGACCTCTCCGAAGTCCTCTTCATCGCAACGGCAAACACTCCCCACACAATCCCGGAACCCCTCTACGACAGGTTAGAAGTCCTCAACATTCCCGGCTACACAGAGTATGAAAAGCTCCAGATAGCAAAGAGGTACATCGTTCCGAAACAGATGAAGAACCACGCACTGACGGAAAAGGACATTGAGTTTACAGACTCAGCACTTCTCCACATCATCCGCCACTACACTAGGGAGGCAGGAGTCAGGAACCTTGACAGGAGAATTGCCGCCATCTGCAGGAAGGTCGCCCTCTGGATAAGCGAAGGTAAGGAGAAGAAATACAGAATTACAAAGAAGATGGTTGAGAAGATACTGGGAGCTCCCAAGTTCATCCCGGAGCTTGAGCTCGGCGAAGACGAAGTCGGAGTTGCAACGGGCCTTGCCTGGACTCCCGTCGGTGGAGACGTTCTCTTCATTGAAGCTGTAGTAACCAAAGGCTCTGGAAGGCTCATCCTTACAGGAAGGCTGGGCGACGTTATGAAAGAATCCGCCCAGGCAGCCCTTGGGTTCATAAAGGCCAACGCAGATAAGTACAACATAAAGCAGGACTTTGGAAAGATTGACATCCACGTCCACGTTCCTGCCGGAGCCATTCCCAAAGACGGCCCATCGGCCGGAATAACAATTGCAACGGCGATGCTCTCTGCCCTTACAGGCAGGAAAGTTAAGAAGGAAGTTGCAATGACAGGAGAGATAACTCTAGGCGGAAAAGTCCTTCCCGTTGGCGGCCTTAAAGAGAAGATACTTGCAGCCCTGAGGTATGGAGCCAAAAAGGTTATCCTTCCTGAGAAGAACAGACAGGAGGTTATGGAGGAGCTCCCCGAGGAGGCTAAGAAGAAAATTGAGCTCATATTCGTTAACAGAGTTGAGCCGGTCTTTGAAATAGCCCTCTACCCAGAGGAGAAAGGCAGGAAAAAGTCAAGAGGTAAATCCAAAACTAAAGAAAAGGCCACGTCAAAATAACTTCCTTTCTGGTAGCCCTTTCGGGCTGCCTTTACTCCCGGAGCTCCCCGTTTTCCATTACAAGCCTCTTCCAGCCCAGCCTTTTCATGAGTTTTGTGTCGTGGGTTACGATAATGAGGGAGCTCCCCGTCCTCTCAAAGAACTCAACTAATTTCTCCCACTTGTTCCTGTCAAGCCCCGTTGTCGGTTCGTCTAAAAGAATCACCTCAGGATCCATAGTAACAACGCAGGCCACAGAGACAATCCTCTTCTCACCGCCAGACAGCTTATACGTGGGCTTCTCCCTCAGGTGTTCTATCTCAAACTCCTTAAGGGTTCTCTCAACAATCTCCTTAACCTGCTCCCTCTTCAATCCCTTAACAAGTGGAGCAAAGGCCAGCTCCTCTTCAACGGTTGGGGCAAAGAGCTGGTCGTCTGGGTTCTGGAAAACGTATCCCATCCTTCCCCTTAAAACGCTGAAGTCATCTTCACTCTTAAGCTCGTTTCCCTTAAATGAGATTTTTCCTTCAAACGGAACAAACCCCATGAGGGTTTCAAGGAAAGTCGTTTTCCCGGCGCCGTTTGGACCTGTTATAAAAACTTTCTCTCCATCTTTCAAGGAAAAATTGACTCTCCTTAAAACTTCCCTGTTTTCAAGTTTAACCCTTAAGTTCTCTACAGATAGAATCTCCAAACTGCAACTCCCCAGTAGATAATTGTGAAAAGCGCAAAAATGACATCAAGCTTTCCCAGTTCAAAGTGCCTGAATACGGGGAAGTATCCCTTAAATCCCCTTGAAATCAGGGCTTTATAGACGTTTTCAGACTTAAAATAGCTCTTTAACAGAAGATTTCCCATAAAGTAAGCGTATGTTTTGTAAGTTTGAATTGAAGTTTTAGGTATAAATCCCCTTGATTTTGCAGACTTCTCTGCAAGTTGAAGCTGATCTTTCACTGTAAAGAGGTATCTGTAGAAGAAGAAAGTTATCTGGAGAAGTTTATTTGGGACTTTTAGATGGTGGAGTGCGTGGAGGAGGTCAAAAACGGAAGAGGTGGTAAGTAGCAACAGGGAGAAGAGAACAATAACCGTTGATTTAAAGAAGATTAAAACTCCCTCGTAGGGAGAGCCCAAGAAGAGCTGGGTAAGAACAACAAAGAGGAGAAAAAAGTCTGCAAAGAGGAGGAGTTTCAGTATGGTTGCCGTTTTCCTGTAGGCCGTTGCGTAAAAGAGGAGGGCAAGGGGAAGAAAGGCAAAGACCTGGAGCAGGTTGCCGGCAAGGGCAACCGTCCAGGCAAGGACAAGAAAGAGAACTATTTTAACCCTCGGGTCTAAACGGCTTAACAGTCCCTCTCCGTTAAGAGGCGTCTCCACCTTCTCTCCTTCTGTAGCAGTATCCAAACATAGCAGCTCCAAATATACCCAATATCCAGCCAAGGCCTCCAATAACGTCCTTGTAGGAGATAGAGCTCTGAGCTTCCTCAATTTTGAGGAGCTCCCTGTGAATGGGGCGGAGCTCCTCCCTCAGAACTTTTCTGAACTCCTCCTCTGAAAGCGACGGAGCACTGGGTTTAGACTGTTTCTGCACAGCTGTTTTTGTTCCGGCACTCTGAGAAGTCTTACTCCTTGAAGAAGTGGCAGGAGTTCCCACTGTAAAGTTAACAACCGCCCTGTGGCCGAGTTCCGCCAGAACAACGGCCTTATACTTTCCGCTCTTCTTAATCTTGAAGTCAAATTCACCCTCTTTGTTTGTTCTTCCCGTCAGGACAACGTTTCCCTTAGAGTCGTAAACCGTTACCTTAGCGTTCTTTGCAGGAGTTCCGTCGCTGAAGTAGGAAACGAGGGAGACGTTACCGTCTTCAACGTCAACAAATGCCGATATTTTATGGGCAAAGGACTGAGCTGTTAAAACAAATAAAAAGGAGAAGACAAAAACTAAAAGCTTTTTCATAACTAAACCTCCAGGGGAATTCCGCTCTTTTTAAGGTAGAGGAAAACAAAGGAGTTTATTACCATCTCAACCGCCGCAACGGGAATGTGGGCAAGGAATGCCAGCTCTGCCGTTTTTGTGAAGGAGCTCCCTACACTCATAAGCTCTGCACTGACGAAAGTGGCCGCCAGAAACACACCTATCAGGGCCGCCAGAACCCCCGCCGCTATTAAAGAGCCTGTAGTCCCCTTCTTCAAAAGAGGTTTAACAACGTAGTAGGCAACGACGCCGGGAAAGGCCATGTTAAACGTATTTACCCCTAAAACAGTTATCCCTCCAAACTGAAAAAGGAGAGCCTGAAAGAGAAGTGCGACAAAGAGGGCCGGGAATACCGCCCAGCCCAGGAGGGCACCTGCAAGGCCATTGAGAAGTAGGTGGACACTTGTCACCCCTATAGGAACGTGAATCAGAGAAGCAACAAAGAAAACTGCAGAAAGAAGGGCTGTCCGTGGAATCTTCCTACCGTTTATAGACTTAAGGCCTACATAAAGGCCTGCAGAAGTTAAAACCCAACCGGTTATCAGACACCAACCTGGAAGAACTCCCTCTGAGATATGCATCACTTCACCCCTTCAGGTTTGGGATAGGCCTTAACCCACATAACGGCGTCAAGTTCTACCGGGTAGAGCTTTCCGTCTTTATACCTCTTCTTACCACCGTAACCGATTGCAGAGAATCCCCACCATCCTGCCCACGGAATTGTGTATTCAAAGTAGCCGTCCTTATCTGTTCTTACCACCTGAGTAACAAAGGCGTCTGCAGGAACCTTTACTCCGGTTGTGTTAAGGTATTCAATCTCAACCCTTACGTTTGCTGCAGGTTTCCCGTTAAAGTAGACCCTTCCCCTGAAAGTGTTACCTTCCCAGAGTCCAAAAGGCCTTGTCAGAGGTACAATTTCAGCCTTAAGACCTATGGGCTTGTTCCAGCCCTCTTCCATTCCAAATCCCTCAACCTCAACTTTAGTCACCTGCTGGATAAACTGCTCCTCTGCAGGTTCAAAGTAGGCACTTGGGTAGATGTAGAACTTGTAAACTCCAGGCCTTCTCAGTTTAAACTCAGCCTTATACATTGGAACAAGTTTTTTTGATCCTTTCATAGCCGGAATCATCACCTTTTTCCAGTGGAGCTTCTCTCTGTGGCCGTTAACCACTACTCCACTATCAAGGATCTTAAAGGGCATGTTGGGTCCGCCCTCCATTGGGTGGGTGAATTTGGCCTCAATCTCTATCGTTGTTGCCCTGTGGCCCTCAACAATATCGGTTGAGGGTTTAAGGAGCATGAAGTGTGCAAATGC
>WFNZ01000053.1 GCA_015488335.1 Thermovibrio sp. | reverse complement strand
TTTCTGAAGTATTAAAAAGGGCTGTTGTTTCAGGAGATATTTCAACAGTCAAAAAGTTAACTGAAAATGGAAGGTATACAACGGTCAAAAATTCAAACGGAAACTCTCTCCTACACATTGCTGCCCTCTGTGGAAATTACGAAGTATCTGTTGAAATCATCAAAAACTTTCAGGAAAAAGTTTCAAATGGAAAAATTGACCGGAAAAGGCTTATGAGCATTCTTAAAAACAGGAACGGAAAAACTCCCCTTCACCTTGCCGCTGAAAGAGGAAACGTAGCTTTCATAAAAGCTCTGAAAGAAACCGATGAGAAGCTGTGGGAGCTCCTCAAAAAAATCGGCGATAATTTCGGAAATCTCCCGGTTCACACCGCTGCTGCAGAAGGGCAGGTTCAAGTCCTTGAGCTTTTCAAAGACCAGATAAACGAGAAAAACGGAGAGGGAAATACTCCGCTCCACAAAGCTGTAGAGAGAAACAGAAAAGAAGCTGTTGAGTTCCTGCTCCTCTCTGGAGCCAACCCTGATGTTGAAAACGAGCATGGCCTCAAACCGATAGACCTCGCCCGTTTTTTAGGGTTTGAGGAAATCACCGATTTTTTTCTAAACCACGAAAACAATTGGTTGGAAGAGGTCTTAAAAGGGCTCGTTGAGATGGCTACAGCAAGGGACGAACTCTGGGTTCCCTGTGGAACCTGTATTCCGAAAGAGGGAGAGATAAGAAGAACAGAGCTGATAGTTAAGAAAATCCTTGAAAAAGAGGAATTAACACCTGAAGATTGGGAAGATATTACAGGAACTCTCTATCACCTTCTCCTTAAATGCTCCGGCGGAGACGCTTTAAAGGAAGAAGATCCGGAAATTGAAGGAATTTTAGAACTTATAGCTCCAAAACTTGATGAAGCCGATGCAGTACCCTCAGAACTTCCCCTTGTCTTAACCCTGCTATTCCCTGGAAAGTTTGAAGAGCTTATGAGAGAAGACTTTAACTACCTCTACAGTGAATCGGAAGACGAGGACTTTAGAAAAGAAGCCCTGAGGATACTGAGGGAGCTCCTCATCCACGGGAAGCTGGAGCTATCAGCGGAGCTCTACAGACTCCCTGAAGAAAGAATAGAGAGACTTCCCGCCGAAATCATTTTAGGAGGAGTAGAAAGGCTAAAAAGAATCCAGATTTCCGGAAGAGATTGAGCCCTTAAGAGAGCTAATAACAGAAGCCCTGAGGGAGTTCCTGCTATCTGAAAAGGGAGTTCTTCTTGAGGAGAACCTTAAAAGGCTGATTCACGGGCTTGTTGAACTACCTCTACTTTTAGAACCCTCTAAAGAAAACTTTGAAGTAGGACTTCTCCTGAAAGAGCTCTTCCTCAAATACAGAGACCAGATAACCGCTTACTTTGAAAGGGTGGTTGACCCGGAGCTCCCCGAAAACGCAAGACCGCAGCTCCTCTATGTTGTAAGGGCCCTCGTCAGATTCTTAGAAGGGTGCGGAAAAGGGTTTGAAGGAATCTACAGTGAAATCTCGTTTGTTCCTGAAAAGTACGGATTGAGTAAGGATGAGTTCAAAGAACTTTTTACCGAAACTGCCGAAAGATACATCCCGTTTGAGTAAGGAGGTAAAGATGCCACTTGACGAATATGAGAAGTTTTTGCTCAATCAGGTAAAAAAAGAGCTTAAGAAAACGCCAAACTGGGTTTCATTTAAAGCTTTAGATCTTCTAAAACAAATAACATGGAGGTTGATAACAGGCGATATAACTATTGACGACGAAGACTCAATCAGAAGGTTTGAAGAGGTTGCCCTTGAGCTGATCAAGAAACAGCAGAACAGAAATAGGTTTGTGAAACACGGCGGTTTCTGGCAGGAGGGCTACAACACTGAAGAAGGTGTAGGTGGTGGCGAGGAGTTCTTCTACGCAGTGAGAATCCCAACTGCCCAGATAACCTCTTTCCTCTCAACTGTTTACCTTCTATCACCGAAGCCAAACGAGAAGATAAAAGAGGCAATCAACAGAGGTTTCAGGTTCAACGGGATAATCTACATAAGTTACGGCTGCAGGCCGGGAATAGCAGAAGGGTGGTATTCCTCTGGAGATGAGAGGCTGAGAGACCTCTTTAGAGTCTTAACAGAAGAAACACTTGCTCCGCAATACCTATCAACGTTTTACAGGGAAGACGAGAGGTTACTCCCTCTCTTCTCTTTCATCGTAAAAACCTACCTCATCTACAAGAACAGATACCTGGTAAACAGGTTTATTAGGGAAGGGGAGCTCCCGCCGGAAATCTCCCAACTTGTAAAGAACAGAAAGCTCAAAGAGTTTATCTACGAGTTGAGAAATCAGTCAGTTTCCATAGATGAAGATAAGTGGTTTGACCTTAAAAGGCTTTACAGGGAACTAACGGAACAGTTCAAAAAAGCCGGTTTTGACCCGGAAGAGTTTAAAGAACCAGACTTTTTAAAGGAGGAAGAGAAATGGTTGGCGGAAGATTAAAAGAAACCCGTTTCCACGACGTTTACCTGCCACTGAGGAAAGACTTAAAGGTGGTCTTCTGGGCTCCCCACGCCGCAGCACCAAAGAGGGAGTTCTACACGGGAACGATAGTGAGGGAGCTCCACAGGAGAGTAGGAACTGCCGGTATAGTTGCACAGGTTTCAAGGGCTGTTGCAGACCTTAACAGACCGGCAGACCACACGGGAGTTGACTGCAGCTGCCCTGAAAACTACCAGAGAGAGGCCGTAGAAGAGTTCTTCAACCAGCTGAAAGGAGTTCTAAAAGAGCTCGGAGTTTTGGGAGAGGACGGAAAAGTCATGGAAAAGACGCTCCTCTTTGGGATTCACGGCGTTAAAGACGAAAAAGGCTATGGGATGATACTTGGGACGAGGCACGGAACCCTCTGCCCCGTAGAGCTGAGAGACAGAATTAAGAGAAAGTTGGAAGTTCTCCTTGAAGCCGGAGGTATAGACCTTAATCAGAACCCTATCGGCTGCGAAGTTCCCGGATATCAGGGACATCCGTTCTTAGAGGAAGTGAAAGAGCGGTTCGGAGAGAAGTTAAACGTTATCCAACTGGAAATATCTAAAACCCTCAGAACGAAATACACAGACCAGGTAATAACAGCCCTCTCAATGGTTTCCCTGGCCCTTTAGGGCCGGGACTTTTTAAAAGGAGGGAGAGGATGAAAACCTTTACAGTAGCCGTTTACGGAACTCTAAAGAGAGGTTTTTACAACCACAGCTTTTTAAAAAACTCTCAGTTTTTGGGAACGGGAATTTCCCACAAAAAATTTATCTTAGGACACTACAGCTACCCGGCAGTTGTTCCGGGAGAGGAGGGAGCTCCCGTAGAAGTTGAAATCTACCGGGTAGATGAGAAGACGCTGAAAAACTTAGACTACTTAGAAGGGTATCCGAGCTTTTACACAAGGTCTTTAGAGAAGTTCAGACTGAATGGAGAGGAGATTGAGGCCTTTATCTATCACCTGCCCCGTGAGAGGGAGTTTTTCATCTGGAAAAGGCCAGAGAGCGACACGCCCTACCGCTGGACCGAGAAGGGCTGGGTTCCAGTTGAATAAAATTTAAGGGAAGAGGAAATGGCAAAGAGGAAGAAAAAGGAGAGACTTGAGGAGGGAGCTCCCGCCGCAGTAAGGATAGAAGGAGGCTTCACTTACGAAGAGCTTGAAAAGATAGTTAATAGCCCCCCGCCGAAAAAGGTCATAGAGGCGTATGAGAAGTATATAAAACCTGTCCAGGAAAAATTTGCAGAATCAGACAGAAAGATGATGATGAAAATGTTTGGAGCAAAGAGTATGGAAGAACTTGAAAAGAAACTGGCCAAATTGAGAGAACAGATTAAAGACCTAAGGGAGGAATGGGAAGAATGAGAACCCTCAACGGAGACAACATCTACACAGAAGTAGAGAGAATTGTAGGAGAGGCGGAAAAGAGCATAAAGATAGCCTCTGCGTGGCTTAAAGGCTCACTTGTAAGAAGGCTCCTTGAGAACGTTGACACAGAAAAAGGAATAGAGATTGAGGTTATCTTAAGAGGGTCGGAGCTCCGCGATCTCCTCATAACAGACGAAATTGTCTTCAAAACGATAAGGGAAAAGGGAGGAAGAATTTATCTCAACAACCGTCTCCACGCAAAGTTCATAGTTGTAGACGATCAAAAGGCCGTTGTAGGCTCTGCCAACTTCACAGAGGCCGGAATGTCTGAATACTCAAAGGGAAACATAGAAGTAGCCGTCTACTACGACACATCAGACGGAGAGGAGGTAAAAGAGCTTACAGACTACTTTGAGAAGATAAAAGAAGACCCTGGAACTGTTATCTTCTCAGACGACCTCATCGGCTTTGCGCTGAACCCTGTAAAGTCAAACTCCTTTGAGTTTATCCTTTTAGACCCTGAAATCACAGAACAGAGTTACGTTGAGGTAAGGGACGGAGAAAGGAAAATCTTAGGAAAGATAGAGAGCATCTACTCATACGACATGGGATTCTTTGCAAACCCCTTTTCTGGAAGTGAGTCTCAGGTATTTGGATCTTTAGACCAGTTTAAACTCCTATTCTCAGGAAGGAAGGATAACAGCTGGAAAAAGGCCGCTACCTACTCATACCTCAACGAGAACGGAGATAGGGTAAGGATAGCAGTTGCTCAGGTTGTTGGAGAGATAAACGGCCAGAAGCTCCAGACACCTCTAAAACCCTTTGACGTTGGAAACGGAATATACAGAGCTTCAAAAGAGACTCTAAGTAACGTAATGAAAAAGGACTTCTCAGGAAAAGAGATGAAAACACCAATAGAAATTGGAAATTTAGAGGGAAACAGCAACATAACGGTTTTTATAGACCTTGAAGAAGTAATCACAAAACACATGGCAGTTCTCGGAACAACAGGCTCTGGAAAGAGCCACTTCACAAAACTCTTCATAAAGAGAGCCGTTGAAACAGAAAATCCGCCGGAAGTTTTCATCTTAGACCCCCACGGCGAGTATAAACAGGGATTAATAGACTTAGGAGTAAACCCGAAACTCATTAAAGAAGTAGAAATTTCAGACATCCTCTTCCCCATTTACCCTGAAGAAGTTGAGGAGCTGATAAAAGAGCTGGGATACAGCCATTTAATCTCCGGCAACAGCAGAACAGCCAAGAAAAACAGAAACATAATAACCAAGTGGGTAAAGCCCGATATAGGGAGCTCCGGCTTTAAAACAGGAGACCTTAAAGGACTTCTCTCTCAGATAGAAGACGAAGATGGGAACAACCCGCTAACCTCAGACACCTACGTTACCAAAACCCTATCAGGAAAGTGGGAAAATCAGGAAGACGTTGCCAAAGATTTAGAGGAGCTTCTTAACCCCAACGAAGAACCGAAGCCCTTAATTTTCATACTGAACCTGAATAAAATAACAGACCCGCAGACAAGGGTAAACCTTGCAGGCCTTTTCATGCAGGAGCTCTTCTTCAAAAACAGAAAAGACAGAAAGAGAAGGCTCTTAATCCTTGAGGAAGCCCACAACTTCGCCCCTGAAAAGAGCTACGGAGATGTTTCAGCAGACAAAAAGAACTTAGCCCTTAACACCGCAAGGAAAATCGCAGCAGAGGGAAGGAAGTTCAACTTAGGCCTCGTAGTAATAACACAGAGACCGGCCCAGGTCAGCAAATACGTTCTGGCCCAAACAAACACACAGGCAATGTTCAGAATAATCAACGTCAACGATCTGCAGGCAGTAGAAACCTTTGTAGAGTTTGCCGGCAGAGACATAACCTCTCTACTGCCAACGCTCCAGACCGGCAGCGGAGTAATCAGCGGCTTAGCAGTTCCATTTCCCGTTTTAACAGAAATAAACTAAGGAGGAAAAGCATGAGAGAGTCAGAATTCAGGAGAGAAATTGCTGAGTTTTTAGAGAAGGAACTCCCAAACTACAGAGTTAGAGAACATCAGAATTTACTCTATCAGGTAGTGGTAAATGAGAGATTTGAGTTTGAACCAAACACACCGTTAAACCCGAGAAGAGGAAATCACGCATTCCAGGCAGATATAGTAATTGTTAGAGAAAACAACAATCTTCCTTTAGTTGTTCTTGAAACAAAATATAAAAGCTTGAGTTCTCACGAGGTCATAACCTATTCTACAAAGGCGATTAAACATAAAGAGATATACCCGTATATCAGATACGGCCTGGTCCTCGGAGGAAAGGAGTTCATAGACAAAAGGTTCTTTACACACAACATAGGTTTTGATTTCGCCATAGCAATAAGCGAGTTGTCTGAAAAAGAACTTAACAAACTGATTTCAGCTGTAAAAGACCAGATTGAAAGCGCAGAAACTCTAATAAAAATTTTCTCAAGGAGACAACCTGAAGTCAGATTTTTCAACTCAAAACTGATTGTAGAGACGGTCCGGTAGGTGGGCCGCTTTTTATCTATTTAACAACCCTTTAAGCTCTGAAACGGTATCTTCAATCTTGACTTCTTTCCTCTTGCCGGTCTTTCTCTCTTTCAGCTCAACAAGGCCGTCTTTAACGCCTTTGCCGACGATTATCTGGTATGGAATACCTATCAGGTCTGCATCTTTGAACTTAAAGCCGGGGCGGGCGTTTCTGTCGTCTATAAGAACGTCAAAGCCAGCCTCTTTCAGTTCTTCATAAATCCTCTCGGCAACTTCTCTAATCTCGTCGTTTTTAACGTTTACAGGGATAACGATAACCTCAAAGGGAGCTATCTCAACAGGCCAGATTATTCCGTTTTCGTCGTGGTTCTGCTCAACTGCTGCGGCCATAACTCTGGTTACGCCTATCCCGTAGCAACCCATAATCATAGGTTTTTCCTGGCCGTTCTCATCAACAAAGAGAGCCCCCATCGCCTCGCTGTATTTCGTTCCGAGCTTGAAGATGTGACCAACCTCAATGCCTCTTTTTTCAATGAGGGGAGCTCCACACTTCGGGCATGGGTCTCCACCCCTCACCTCTGCAACGTCTATAAACTCCTTAACTTCAAAGTCTCTTCCCCAATTAACGTTCTTCAGGTGGTAGTCCTTTTCTCCCGCTCCAGCTACGAAATTAACCATTGGGATAACGGAGTAATCTGCGTAAACAGGAATCTTCAAGCCGATTGGAGAGAGGAAACCTTTAGGCTGGCCGGTGAACCTCTCTATCTCCTCGTCTGTTGCAAGGCGAACCTCTTTACCTCTGAAAAACTGCTTCAGCTTTGTCTCCTCAACTTCCCTATCTCCCCTTATTGCAACTGCAACGGGCTGGCCGTCAACTATGTAAACAAGGAGTTTTAAAATGTTTTCCGGGGGAGCTCCCAAGAACCCTGAAACCTCCTCAATCCTCTTAACGTTTGGGGTGTGAACCTTCTCAACAGGCTTAAAGAGCTCCTCTCTATTTTTAGGAACTTCAGGTTTTAACTGCTCGGCCTTCTCTGTACTTGCAGCGTATCCGCACTTCTCGCAGTAGACCAGCTTTCCCTCTCCCGTATCTGCTATAACCATAAACTCGTGGGAGAACTTTCCGCCAATTTCTCCAGTGTCTGCCTCAACGGCCTTAAACTCAAGCCCCATTCTCTTAAATATCCGGGAGTAGGTCTCATACATGTTCCAGTATTCTCTCTCTGCGTCCTCGTCTGTTGCGTGGAATGAGTAAGCGTCTTTCATTATGAACTCCCTGGCCCTCATAAGGCCGAAACGGGGTCTTATCTCGTCCCTGAATTTCCTCCCAATCTGGTAGAGGTTCAGCGGAAGGTCTTTGTAGGAGCGAACCTCTTTCCTAACAAGGTCTGTTATTACCTCTTCTGCCGTTGGAGCTAAGGAGTAGTCCCTCTCGTGGCGGTCTTTAAACTTTATCATCTCTTTGCCGTAAACGTCCCACCTTCCGCTCTCAAGCCACAGCTCCGCCGGGTGCATAATGGGGAGGATCACTTCCTGAGCTCCGGCCCTGTCCATCTCTTCCCTGATAATCCTCTCTATCTTTCTTATAACAAGAGCTCCAAGTGGAAGAATATCGTAAAGTCCAGAGGCAACTTTCCTTATAAACCCAGCCCTTATTAAGAGCTTGTGGCTGGGAATTTCCGCATCTGCAGGGCTCTCTTTCTTCGTAGGTATAAATGCCCTTGAAAACCTCATGGCTCCTCCAAAATTTTGACTCTGCGGAAAATTAAGTTAACCGGTGAGTCATGAGAATTCTACACGTTGACACAGAGAGAGGATGGCGGGGAGGAGAGCAACAGCTCTTCTACCTGGTTAAGGGCCTGAAAAAGAAGGGATTTAAACAGGCAGTAGCCTGCAGAACTGGAGACGAGCTTGAAAAGAGGTGTAGAGAAGCGGGAGTAGAAGTTATACCTCTCAAAGGGAACCAGTCATCAGACTGTTTAAGAGTTGCCGCTGTTGGAAAGAATTTTGACATTATCCACGCCCACTCTGCAAAGGCACACACAATTTCGGCACTCTCTAAAAAGTTCAACAGGAAACCGGTTGTCTACACGAGGAGAGTTGACTACCTGCCGAAGAAAAACCCAATTACAAAGCTCAAATACAGGCTCACAGACAGGGTTGTTGCAATTTCTGAAGCCGTCAGGGAAATTTTAGAGAGGGAGCTCCCCTTTTTGAATGGAAAAGTCTCGGTAATCCATTCCGCTGTAGATGTTGAAGAGATAAACAGAGGGCTTAACCTGAAAAAAGTTAGAGAAATCAAGGAAGAACTTGGTGGAAAGCCTCTAATTGGAACACTTGCAGCCTTAACAGAACAGAAGGACATTCCGAATCTCATTGGCGCAGCAGAAACAATTTTAAGGGAGCTCCCGTCTGCAAAGTTCGTAGTTTTCGGAGAGGGAAAGTTAAGGAAACAGTTAGAGAAGCTGATTGAAGAAAGGAGATTAAAAGGGAAGCTCATCCTCTACGGATTCGTTAAAGACGTTCCAAACTACACAAAGGCTTTAGACCTGTTTGTTCTACCCTCAAGGAACGAGGGATTGGGGAGCTCCCTTCTCATAGCAATGGCCTTAAAAATTCCGGTAGTTGCAACTGCCGTTGGTGGAACGGTAGAGGCTGTAAAGGACGGAGAAACGGGAATTTTAGTCCCCCCAGAAAACCCAAAAGCCCTGTCTGAGGGAATCTTAAAGCTCATAAAAGACAGAGAGCTGAGAGAGAGGTTAACTGAAAACGCATTCTCTCTTATCCTTAAGAAGTTTTCAGTTTCTGCAATGGTAGACTCTTACGTAGAGCTCTACCGGGAGGTAAAGGGTGGCTGAAGCTTTCAAGGCCTTTTTGGGGGAGATAAAGAAGAGGGTAAAGCCGGGGCTCTACAAAAACCTCTTTAAAGACCTGAAGCTGATAGAACTCACCGGCGAAAACCTGAAGCTCAAAACCAGAGATAAAGTTGTTAAGAGCCTTCTTGAGAAGCAGTATCTGAAACTCCTTGAAGAGGCGGCAGAGAAGACCTTTAAGAAAAAGCTGAAGGTGGAGCTCCTCTCCCCCGAAGAGGCAGAAACTCCCAAACAGCCAGACCTCTTCCAGCTGTTAGAGAAGAAAAAGAGAGAACTCCCTCAGGAAACTCCAAAGATAAACTCAAACCTCAACCCGAAATACACCTTTGAAAACTTCGTTGTGGGCTCAAGCAACCAGTTTGCCCATGCTGCCGCTTTAGCAGTGGCAGAGAACCCCGGAAAGGCCTACAACCCTTTATTTATCTACGGTGGCGTAGGACTTGGAAAGACCCACCTGATGCAGGCAATAGGAAACTACATTCTGAAGAAAGACCCAAACAGAAAAGTTGTCTACACAACAACGGAAACATTCATGAATCAGCTGATAGAGGCGTTAAAATCCGACAACATCCACAAGTTCAGAGAGCAGTATAGAAGCGTTGACGTTCTCCTCATAGACGACATCCAGTTCATAGGTGGTAAGGAGAGAACACAGATTGAGTTCTTCCACACATTCAACGCCCTCTACGATGCAGGAAAGCAGGTTGTTCTAACCAGCGATAGACCTCCAAAGGACATACCAACCCTTACAGAGAGGCTCAGAAGCCGTTTTGAGTGGGGGCTCATAGCAGACATCCAGCCGCCGGACTTTGAAACGAGGGTAGCAATTCTGAAGAGAAAGGCAGAAGAGGAGGGAATAGAGGTAAGCGACAAGGTCATAAAGCTCCTTGCAACGATGATAAAGTCAAACATAAGGCAGCTTGAGGGAGCTCTGGTAAAGCTTAAGGCAAAAGCCACTTTAGAGGGAAGACCTATAAATGAGAAACTTGTAAAGGAGCTCTTCCTTCCTGAAGACGACAGGGAGAGAAAAGAGAGAAAAATTAAAGAGATTTCGCTGAAAATCATAAAAGAGATGGTTGGAAAGGAGTTTGAAGTAAGTGTGGAGCTCTTAGACAGCCCCAGCCGGAAAAAGCAGGTAGCCCTTGCAAGGCAGGTGGCAATGTTTATGGCCAAGAAGGTGGGAAACTACCCCTACACACAGATAGCAGCCGCCTTTAAGAGGGACGACCACACAACAGTCATCCACGCTGTAAGGAAGGTTGAGGAGCTCCTCAAAGAGGACGAGGAGCTGAAGAAGAGGTTAGACAGGTTAGAACTTGAGATAAAAGAAGCGGTAGATAGGTCAACCCGAGTTATCCACACCGGTGTGGATAACTATGTGGATAATTATGTGGATAACTGAAAAGGTGTGGATAACTCACGGGAACGTTGAAAAGTTATCCACAGGAAAAAGTTATCCACACCAGTTATCCACAGGAAAATCGGCAAGTTATCCACACTATGTGGATAACTTTTTGGGCTTAAGCCAAAGAGAGGCAAGAACTTTTATCTTAAGTGCACAAAAAAAGTGCACTCTTATTATTACTACGGTATATATAGTAATTACTGTATATATACTCTATATAGGGAGGAGTAAATAATGAAAATTAGGGTCAGCAAATTGAAAGCTCGGGATGCGGTCAAACTGGCTTCATCTGCCGCCGACAGGAGGGGAACCATCCCCATTCTCTCTAACATCCTTTTTGAGGCTGAGGATAATACTTTAAGGCTGACTGCCACGAACCTTGAGATAGGAGTTTCCACAGTTATAGACTGTGAAGTTGAAGAGGGAGGGAAAGTAACAGTCAACGCTAACAAGGCAGCAAAGCTCTTTTCTTCACTTACAGGAGATGAGATAGACATTGAGACTTCCGACTCTAAACTTACTGTGAAATCTGCCAACTCAAGGTTTTCACTTGCCACCCTTCCACCAGATGAGTTTCCCGAGATAGAGCTCCCCTCTTCCTACCCAATAACCCTTCCCTCAGAGGAGATAGACAGGGCGATTAAGAAAGTCTCCTACGCAGCCAGCAGGGATGAAACCAGATACGTTTTAACAGGAGTTCTTCTCCGCTCCCTCGGAGACCGTCTCCACGCAGTTGCCACCGACGGCCACAGATTGGCCCTCTACGAGGTTTTAGTTCCTTCTGAAGGGTTCAGTGCCATTATTCCGAAAAAATCTCTCAGCGAGCTTAAGAAGGTCCTCAGAGAGGGTGAGGAGGTCTCTGTTGCGGAGCAGGGAAACAAGCTCTACTTCAACAGTGGAGATACGGTTATGTGGACATCCCTCATAGAGGGGGAGTATCCCGACTACACTGTGGTTATTCCAGAGGATAATCCCATTACAATGTCTGCCGATAGGGAGGAGCTCCTCTCAGCCCTGAAAGAGGTTTCAATCATCTTTGACAAAGATGAGATTATGGCTGTTCGTTTTAATCTTGAAGATGGAAGGCTCACCCTTCAGGCGAGGAACGTTGAGGGAGAATCCCCTGAAGAGGCAGAAGTAACAATTCCCGTTGACTATTCAGGGGAGTCCTTCTCCATCAACTTCAACATTATCCACATGATTGAGTCCATCAGCTCCTTTGACGGAGAAACCATTACAATGAAGTTCGGCGAAGAGCTAACGCCCGTTCTTATAGCCAGTGAAGATGAGCCTCAGCTCAAAAACGTTGTGATGCCGATGAAGGTCTGATGGGAAGGGTAAAGACGGTTCCAAACTTCCTCACCCTTTTAAGAATTCTTCTGTTGCCGTTTATCGTTGTTTTCATAGTTAAGGGCCATTTCCTTCTGGCCCTGTTGCTTTTCATAGTTTCGGCCGTTACAGACTTTTTAGACGGCTACATAGCCAGAAAACAGAGGTCTGTGACAAGCCTTGGAATTCTCTTAGATCCGGTTGCAGACAAGCTCCTTACCTCTTCAACTCTCATCTCACTTGCCTACGTGAAGCTCTGCGATCCCTACTCCGTTATAACCATAGTTGGGCGGGAGGAGGCCGTTACGGGAATGAGGGCTATTGCAGCTTCCCGGGGGCTTGTTATTCCGGCCTCTAAAGGAGGGAAGCTGAAAACCGTTCTCATAATGGCTTCTGTTATTCTGCTCCTTTCCGGGTTTAAGAGTATTGGGGAGCTCCTTCTGATACTTTCTGCCTTTGTTGCCCTATATACGGGCTTTGACTACTTCGTTAAGTTCCTGAAAGAGCTTAAGGAGCAGTAGTATGGATGTGAGCTTTATTCTTCTAACAACAGTTCTTCCATTCCTCTTCGGTTCAATTCCCTTCGGTTACGTTATTGGAAAGCTGAAAGGGGTTGACGTTCGGCAGCACGGAAGTGGAAATATAGGGGCTACAAACGTTTCAAGGGTTCTGGGAAAAAAGTATGGGGCTCTGGTTCTTCTTTTAGATGCGCTGAAGGGAGCTTTCCCCGTTCTAACGGTTAAACTTGCCGGTCTGCCTGAAGAGTATCAGGTTCTTTCAGGGCTTTTTGCCGTTTTAGGTCACTGTTTTTCACCCTTTCTTAAGTTTAGAGGTGGAAAAGGAGTTGCAACAGGCCTTGGCGCTTTTATCGTAATCTCTCCAAAAATTACACTTCTTGCCTTTTTTATATTCCTTGTGGTTTTCTTTCTTACCCGCTACGTTTCACTCTCATCAATAACTGCAGCCCTAACATACCCTCTCCTCTACAGGTTCCTTGAGAAACCTTCGGAGCTCTCCTTCATACTGGTTTCCCTAACAGCTCTTGTTATAGTTGTGAAACACCACTCAAACATAAAAAGGCTTTTAAAGGGAGAGGAGAAGAAATACAGGTAGAGGTTAAAAATGGAGCTTAAGAGCTACCTGAAAGAGAGGAAAGAACTGATAGACAGGGAGATTCTCAAGTTCCTTCCGCCGGAGCCAGAGTTTGGAAAGAAGCTCTACGAGGCGGTTAGATACTCCTTAACCGTTGGAGGTAAAAGGTTAAGGCCAATCCTCTGTATGGCAGGGTGTGAAATAGTTGGAGGAAAAGTAGAAGATGCCGTTACTCCTGCCTGCGCCATAGAGATGATACACACCTACTCACTCATCCACGACGACCTTCCTGCAATGGACAACGACACATTAAGGCGTGGCCACCCTACAACCTGGGTCAAGTTTGGAGAGGCAGTTGCAATTCTTGCCGGAGATGCACTTTTAAACAGGGCTTTTGAAGTTCTATCCGAATGGGACTTTAACTGTGAGAGAAAAGTTCAGGTTATCTCTGAAATAGCTAAGGCTTCCGGAATGCTGGGAATGGTCTTAGGCCAGCAGTGTGATTTAGACGCAGAGGGAAGGAGCGACGTTACTTTAGAGGAGCTCCTCTTCATCCACAGACACAAAACGGGGAGGCTCATAACGGCTTCCGTCGTTTCTGGTGGAATTACAGGTGGAGGAAGTGGAGAAGAGATTGAGGCCTTAAGGAGGTATGGAAACCACATAGGCCTTGCCTTCCAGATAGTAGACGACGTTTTAGACGTTGTGGGAGATCAGGAAAAGCTCGGAAAGAACGTTGGCTCAGACGTTGAAAAGGGAAAAGTTACCTTTGTTACATTCTTCGGTGTAGAGGGAGCAAGGAAGAGGGCTGAAGAAGAGATAGAGAGAGCCGTCGGCTCCCTTAAAATCTTTCCCGAAGATAAGAGGGAGCCTTTAGAGGCCATAGCCCGTTTTATCGTTGAGAGGAAGTATTAAATTAAGTTTATTAAGGAGCTTAAGAAAAGCCGGAGGGAAACTTTTTGATTTTAGATAGAGTAAACACGCCGGAAGACGTTAAGAAGCTCTCTGAGGAGGAACTTAAACAGCTGGCCGAGGAGCTCCGCCGGTTCATCATATCTGTGGTTGAGAAGACCGGAGGCCACCTCGCCTCATCTTTAGGTGTTGTTGAGCTTACCTTAGCCCTTCTAAAGGTTTTCAGCCCACCGAAAGACGAGATAGTCTGGGACGTTGGCCACCAGTCCTACCCTTACAAAATCTTAACGGGGAGAAAGGAGAAGTTCCACACGTTAAGACAGCTTGGAGGGATTGCCGGCTTTCCGTCAATAAAGGAGAGCCCATACGACGCCTTTGGAACGGGCCACAGCTCAACTTCCATCTCTGCAGCCCTCGGCATAAAGGTTGGAAAAAGGCTAAAGGGAGAAGAAGGCCACGTAATAGCGGTTATCGGAGACGGAGCTCTCACTGCAGGAGAGGCTTACGAGGGGCTCAACAACGCCGGCCAGCTGAAAGAAGACCTTATAGTAATCCTCAATGACAACGAGATGTCTATCTCAAAAAACATTGGAGCCATCTCAAACTACCTGACAAAGCTGACAACGGGAGAGAACCTGAGGAAGGCAAAGGAAAGGTTAGAAGAAGTAACAAAGAGGATATTTGGAGAGAAAGTTTATAAAGGTTTAAAGAGGGTTGAAGACCTGATAGTTAAAGGCCTCTTTCCCCCTGGAATGCTCTTTGAGGAACTGGGTTTTAGATACATTGGCCCGATAGACGGCCACGACATTCCAACCCTCATAACAACCTTGCAGAACGTCTCAAAAATGAAAGGGCCAACGCTGGTTCACGTTTTAACCAAAAAGGGGAAAGGCTACAAACCGGCAGAGGAGAGGCCAGATAAGTTCCACGGAGTTTCACCTAAAAAGGCAAAAGCTGAAGAGAAAAAAGTTCCAACCTATACTGAAATCTTCTCAAAAACGTTAATAGAGATAGCTGAAAAAGATGAAAGGGTTATCGGAATAACGGCTGCAATGCCCTCTGGAACCGGCCTTGATAGGTTCAAGGAGAGGTTTCCGGAGAGATACTTTGACGTTGGAATTGCTGAGCAGCACGCAGTTACATTTGCAGCTGGCCTTGCCAGAAAGGGTTTAAAGCCCGTTGTTGCAATCTACTCAACCTTCCTCCAGAGGGCTTACGACCAGATAATCCACGATGTTGCTCTACAGGAGCTCCCCGTAGTATTCGCCATAGACAGGGCAGGCCTTGTTGGAGAGGACGGAGCCACCCACCACGGCCTCTTTGACCTTTCATACCTGAGGGCTGTTCCAAATATGGTAGTTGCAGCTCCAAAAGATGAAGAGGAGCTCCGCCACCTTCTTTATACAGCTATAAGATCCAATAAACCTTTTGCAGTTCGCTACCCACGTGGAAAGGGCTACGGTGTTCCGATAAGGGAGCCCTTAAAAGAGATACCCGTGGGAAGCTGGGAGGTCTTAAAAGAGGGAAAAGACGCTGTAATCCTTGCAGTCGGCTGGCCTGTCTATCAGGCATTAAAAGCTGCTGAAGAGCTTGAAAAGGAGGGAATAAGCGTTTCAGTAGTTAACGCCCGGTTTATTAAGCCGATAGATGGGGAGCTCCTCAAAAAACTTGCCCAGAAATTCAAAATAATTTTTACCGTTGAAGAGAACACAGTTAAAGGCGGTTTCGGTTCAGCAGTAGATGAGTTATTAGCTCCCTGGTATGGGGGGAAAGTTATAAACATCGGAATTCCAGACAGATTTATAGAGCACGGAAAACAGGAAGAGCTTAGAAAACTTGTTGGCCTGGATGCCGAAAGTTTATACAGAAAGGTAAAAGATTTCCTGATTAAGAGAGAGAAGAATCCAGTTTAAGCGTTAACTTTTTTTAGAGTTCTCTTCAATAAAAATTGATTACCCACCGGGAAAGCCGGTTCCGGTGGGTGAACTTTCTTTTATTCTTGTGTAGTGTCTCCTCTGAACCAGTCTTTTATGTCTTCAATTAATGAGACCAGAACGGGAACGAAGAATAGGGTCATAAAGGTTCCAAAGATTAGACCACCTATTGCTACAACGGCCAGTGGTGCTAACCTTTCAAGTCCTAATGCCCACTGGAGGGCAATTGGAATCATTCCTACGGCAGTTCCAAAGGCTGTCATGAGAACAGGCCTTGTCCTGATTCTGATTGCATTGAGGATTGCCTCTTTTGTCTCCTGACCTTCCTCTTTTGCCCACTTGAAGAAGTCTATGAGGAGGATTGAGTTCTTAACGATGATTCCTGCAAGTAGAATCATTCCCATAAATGAGGGCATACACTGGGGCTTGTGAGCTAAGAGCATTGAGAATGCTGCTCCAATGAGGGCTAAAGGTATGGCTGAAATTATGGAAATTGGGTAGATAAACGATTCAAAGGCCGGAACCAACGAGAAGTAGAGGATGATTATTCCAATCATGAGGGAATGAAAGAGACGCTTAAAGCTCTCCATCATCTGCTTTATCTCACCTTCATGTGAGATGCCGTAACCGGCAGGGAGTTTGAGGAACTTCTTCTCTAACATGTTCGTCTGCATCTGAACGAACGTTGTTGGAGCAGTTGCCCTGTAGCCGTAAACGTCAAGTGTGTTGAGTAAGTCCTGGTGGGTTATTACAGTTTGGGTCAGGTGCTCTTTAATTGAGACGAAGTAGGAGAGTGGAATAAACCCTTTCTTTGTCGGAATTGGAATGTCCTTCAACTTATCAACGTAGTCCCTTTTGTTGTTTGGAAGAATTACCCTGATTAGAAGTCCGTTCTCCATTGGAACAACAAAGGAAGAGGCTGGAATTCCCCTTACGTAACCACCTATATACTGGGCTATCTGGAGGGGAGTTAAACCGTAGAGAGAGGCTTTGTTAGCATCTACTTTTAGAACAATCTCTTTTTTGTCTAAATACCAGTTCCTTGAGATATCCGTAATTCCTCTGACTTTATGCATGAGCTGAACTAACTTTTCACCAATCTGGTTGAGGATTTTCGGGTCTCTTCCGTATATCATTTCATCAACTGTTGCCTTGATTGAGGAGAGGGGGGTTGCTCCAAAGTCCATTATCGTTACGTAGCGGAGGTCTGGTATTTTGTGGAACTTTTCTCTCAGCTCCTCCTCAATCTGCCAGATTGTCTTCTTTCTGTGGAAACGGTCTATGAACTGGATTTTCATCTCTATCTGTTGCGGCGGTTTACCGCTTCCGAATGAGAGGACTCCCGGCTCAGAGCCTATTGTTGATGAGACCCTTATCACTCCCGGCATTGAATAGACAATCTTTTCCATCTTTGAAAGGACATTTTCCGTTTTCTGAAGAGATGTATTTGAGTCTGTTTCTGCCCTAACAATCACTATTCCCGTATCCATTGGGGGCATAAGGTCTCTGCCCAATACTGGAATGACGTTTTTCATCGTTATTACAAAGAGGAAGAAGCCGAAGATAATTACTCCTAACTTCAGCCAGAAGCTCTTTAACATTCCATCTGTTAGCCAGACGTAGAAGTCCCTCAGCCTGTAGACTATTGCTACCACAAAGTAGTCATAGATTTTCCTTTCCAGCCAGTTCTTATCCGGCGTTTTCTTCAGGATGTAGGGAGCCGTTATTGGAATTGCCGTTACTGCAACGAAGTATGAGACAACAAGGGCGATTATGAGGGTTAGTGAGAGCGGGCGGAGGATGTGCTGGACGTATCCGCCGATAAAAACGATAGGAATGAGCATTGCAACTGTTGTATAAGTTCCACTCAGAACGGCGAGCATTACCTCTTTTGTTCCGTCTATCGTTGCCCGCCAGATGTCCTTTTTCAGCTCAAAGTAGTGCCTCTCTATGTTCTCAAGGACGACAACTGCGTCGTCTGTAAGCATACCCAGGGCTAAAATTACTGCCGTTAGTGTAACGATGTTGAAGTTAAAACCAAAGAGCCACATAAGGCCGATTGTTATTGTGTATGTGATTGGAACGGAAAAGAACGAAACAATGAGCATTCGAACGTTTGCAAGGAAGAGGAAGATTACAAGGAGGGTGAAGATTACAGCGTCTCTTAGAGATTCAAGCATGTTTTTGTTGGAGAGCTCTATCAGCCACTTCTGAGTATCGGCAATTACAAAGTTGAGCTGAGGGTATTCCTTTTTCAGTTTTGGCAGGTAGGCCATTACAGAGTTTATTGCAGGAAGCTCGTATCCCTTTATTGACCTTAAGATTGAAATTCCTATAGCCTTATGGCCGTTTCCGTGGTAGGCAGAGAGCCTGTCTTTGTATCCCCACTCAACCTTTGCAACGTCTTTAACCTGAACGTTCGGTTTTATGTAGATATCTTTTATCTCCTCAATTCTTTCAGCTTCATCCCTTATTTTCAGAACTACCAGTCCATTCTTGCTTATTATGAGGCCGACAGGGGCGTTTTTGTTGTTTGTTCTTATTGCGTTAACCAGCTGAAAGAGGGATATGTGGTATTTTGCAAGTGCCTGATAGTCTGGATAGACTCTGATTTCCCTCTGGTATCCTCCGAAAACTTCTACATCTGAAACGTGGGGGAGGTTTAAAAGCTCATCCTTTATTTCGTTCTCTGCAAGTTCTCTTACCTGTGCAAGGGATAGGTGGGATCCCTTTTTGGGATAGACGGCTAAGACCATTACAGGCCTTGTTGCATCTGTAACTTTGTAAACCTGAGGAGGGAGAATGTCTTTGGGCAGGAAAGGAAGAACCTTTGAGAGTTCATTTGAAACGTCTGTTGCCGCTGCGTCTATTCCCTTTTTATACTCAAATTCAACTGTAACTACCGAAACTTCGTCCTTTGAGACTGAACGGATCGTTCTTACAAGGTCTAACGTTTTAAGCCTCTGTTCTATCGGCCTTGTTACGTGGGAGGCGATGTCTGCAGCTGAAGCTCCCGGCTCTATCGTAACAACGGCAATCTGGGGCCTGTTTGCGTCTGGGAAGAACTTTCTCGGTATTTTGAAGTAGCCGATTATTCCAATTACGCAGAAGAACAGGAGAACTGCCAGAACTCCGTGGGGTTTTCTGACGTACCAGTCAACGATCCTACCCATTGAATGCCTCCGCAGGAACGGCGCTCTTTCTCCTTAAAACTTCAAGGAGCTTGCTCTCCCTTCCTACAACAACTTTATCGCCAGGTTTTACGTTTCCAGAGATAACAACCCACTGGTTAACCCGTTTTAGAATTTTTACGGGAGTTGGGATAACCTCTCTTCCTTTGAGTTTAAGAACCATATTGGTATTCTTCATATGAAGAACTGACAGGTAAGGAAGAACGATTCCTGAGTAGGCTTTTCCTTTAAGATCTGCCCTTACTGTTTGGGCAGGTTTTAGGCCGTCAAGGTTTTTTAGTTTTACCTCTACCGTGTAGAGGCCGCTCTTTGGGTCTGCTGCAGGGTAGATTTTTGAGACAACTCCTATCGGCTTTCCTTCAATATTAACGGGAACTCCCACCTCTATCTCTCTTGCCTCTTTGGGAGGAACGTTCAGGAGAACTCTGAAGCCGTCTGAGTCGTAGAAGACCCTCATTATGGGTTTTCCGGGAACTGCAACGTCCCCCGGGTAGAGGAGGACTTTTGCAACGGTTCCGTCTTTAACTGCTCTTACCTCTGTATACTGGAGCTGTGAAGCTACAGCCCTTTTCTTCTCCTCAATTGACTTAACGGCAAGCTTCAGCTCTCCAATCTTTGACTTTAGGGATTTTACCTGGGAAAGAGCTCTGTGGTATGCGTTTTCATACTTTTCAACGGCTTCCTTTGGAACTGCTCCCCTCTCGTAGAGGAACTTCTCCCTCTCGTACTCCTTCTTGGCGTTCTCTGCAACAACTTCTGCAGCTTTTAGCTGGGCTTTAAGGCCCGATAGGAGCTCCTCTTTTGCCCTCTTCTCACTTTCCAGAGCGAGAACTGTATTTTCAATCTGGGAGGAGTCTATCTTTGCAAGGAGCTCCCCCTTCTTAAAGTGCTCCCCTTCCCTCTTGTAGACCTTTAGAACCGTTCCGGCAACCTTCGTTGAGACGTTTGCATAGGTGTATGGAAGAATCTCTCCAACGTAGTGGAACGTATCCCTTACACTTCCCTCTTTTGCAACTGCATACTCAACCGGGATAGGGTAGACCTTTGGGGTTGGGTAGGAGAGGAGCTCCGCCCTTCTCTTCTTTATCAGAATTTTCCCGATTACCACTCCAATAATTGTGATTATCAGGATTACAATGATTGCCTTAATTGTTCTGCTCATCTTCTGCCTCCAGTAGAGCTTCAATTCTCCTCTTCTCTATCTCCCAGCTGTAGTAGGCTCCCTTAAGCTGGGCTTCCGTTAAAAACCTGTGAGCTTCAGCAAGTAAAAGGTGATCCATGTCTCCCTTGCCGCTCTCGTACTTGAGCCTCTCTATCCTTTCAACCTCTTTTGCGTAGGCAAGCTTTGTTTTGTAGGCCTCAATGTCAGACTGGATTGACTCAAGGGAGTTGATGGCTTTAGAGAGCTCCCTCTTCAGCTCTAATTCTGTCTCTTTTAACTCCTTCTCCTTTGATATCTTGAGGAGCTCCTTTGACAGAACCTCTTTTCCCTTCCTTCCCCACTCAAATATTGGGTAGGCAACCTTTACTGAAACTGAGCCTATCCCTGTATTCTCTCCGGAATCAAACCCGTAGTTCCTTGCGTAGTTTCCATCTAAGAGGAGTTTTAAGCCGTATTTCCCCTTTACAAGTTCAACGCCTTTCTGGGCAATTGAAACCTGTTTTCTCTTTGACTTAATCAGGCTGTTTGACGAGAGGGCTTCTGAGTAGAGCTCCTCAAGGCTGTAGTTTTTGGGGAAGTAGCTTACTCTGTAGGGTTCAATACTGTCTATTTTCTTTCCCGTAAGGGTTTCAAGAACTGTTTTAAGGGTTTCCTGGTTTTTCTCAACCTCTTTTATCTTTGCCCTTACATCCTGGAGGGAGTAGTCAACCTTTAAAAGGTCAACCTTTGCAAACTTTCCGGCCTTAACTCCGAACTCAACATCCGATTTCAGCTTCAACAGGCTCTTTTCGTAATCTTTTAGTGCTTTTTTTATCTCCTCTAACCTTAAGTAGCTTAGGTATGCTGAATCAACGTTAAACTTTATCTGCCACTTTGCCTTTTCCTTAAGGTTCTTAAAGAGCTCCGATTTTAGCTTCTCTATTTCAACCCTCTTTCCTATCGTTCCGCCAAGGTATAGGGGAACTGTAAAGTCTATCCCGTAAACGGCCTTTCGGCTGTCAAAGGGAGGAGGATTCTTAGGGCTGGGCATGTAGTAGAGGGGAGTTAGAACCAAGTTTTTATTGAAAGAAGTGTATGAGGAGAAGATGTTTAGGGTTCCGAACCGCTCTCTTTTTATTGCCTTGGCCTGCTCTTTGGAGCTCTCTGAGAGTGCCTGGAGCTCCCTCAGTTTCGGGTAGTTTTTAACGGCAAGCTCCTCTGCCTGTTTGAGGGTTATACCGTAGGCGGCAGTTCCGGAGAGGAGAACTCCTGCTAAGAGGCCTATTATTTTCTTCAAGTCAGCCTCCTTTAGGCTATTGGCTAAATTCCTTATTTCCTATATTACTACTATCTCAAATTTTTTCAAGTCTCCTTGTTTGCCGATTCTTTTTAAAGTATACTAATGTTCTTGAAAATTTCGTTAATAACAGAAATTGAGGTGAAAATGGTCAGCGGCGTTGAAATTGGGTTAATCTCCTTTATCGTATCGTTTATTTTTGCCCTTGGTGGAATAGGGGCTGCAGTCATTCTCATTCCTATTCTGGTTTTCTTGGGAGTTCCCTTTTCCGTTGCAAGACCTGCAGGCCTATTTACCAATTTCCTTTCAACTTCTGCAGCCTCTTATCACAACCTGAAGAAAGGACTTGTTGATTTCAGAATTGCAGTTCCTTTAATAGCTGCTTCAGTTATCTTGTCTCCCTTTGGGGCATATGCTTCTCACCTTGTTCCTGAGAAGATTGTGGGTATTGTCTTTACCCTTTTCCTCTTTTTTGCCGGAATAATGGTCTACATTCCGAAAAAGGAGGTTTTTGAGGAGAGGAGCTCCGTTGTTTACCCGGCCTTTGTGGGAGCTCTCGCAGGCTTCCTTTCAGGCTTTTTAGGAGTTGGTGGTGGAGGTTTGATGTCTCCCCTTCTCATAGTTGCCGGATATAACCCGAAAAAAGTTGTTGCTGTAACACCTTTTGCGGTTCTCTTCTCCTCGTTTACAGGGTTCCTTGCCTACTGGAAAATGGGAAGTGTTGACTGGTATGTAACCCTCTGGGCGGCCATTCCTGCCATATTTGCCGGATACCTCGGTGCCCACATAACCCACAAATACTTCAGCCCAAAACAGGTAAAGAGGCTTTTGGGAGTTATCTTTTTCATTCTTGGAATAAAATTCCTGCTAAAATTCATTTAGAGGAGGTTCTGAATGACGCTGAAAGAGTTGGTTTCTCAGTTAGACCTGAAAGGTCTTCTTTCTAACGAACCAAAAATTACCCTTGATGCCTTTTTGGAGAAGTGGAAAGCTGGAGAGGCCATTCTCCTTGACGTTAGAACAAAAGAGGAGCAGGCTTTAACTCCGTTAACTGCCTTTGGAATCCACATTCCACTCAACGAGCTTCCGGAGAGGCTCAACGAGATTCCAAAGGATAAGCTCGTCTGCACTCTCTGCCCCGGGAAAATCAGAGGAACTATTGCGATGTGCTACCTGTTAACAGAGGGCTTTGACAACGTTAGGGTTCTTGCATCCTCTCCGTCTGAGATTGTTGACAGGGTTAAACCGCCTTTTGTTGCCAAGTTAGGGGAGTAATGGAGAGCCAGGAGTTTGTAGAGGCATTAAAGGTTCTCTCAGATGAGACCAGAATAAGAATTCTGAAAATTTTGGAGGAGAAGCCATCTTACCTGTGCCAAATTACGGCCATTCTGGGCTTCTCCCCCTCCACCGTTTCAACCCACCTTTCAAAGCTGAAGCAGTTTGGGTTTGTAAAAGATAAAAGAGAGGGAGCTAAAGTTCTCTTTTCTCTCTCTGAGCCGGAAAGCGGGGAGCTCCGCCGCATCCTCTCTGAAATCCTGAAAGTTGCAGACGGCTGGCAGGTTGTTAAAAAAGATCTGGAAAAGCTGAAAAAATCCTCTTTGAAGGAGGTCTGCCCCTACGAGTGATAGAATGGGTAAAAAGAAAAAGGGGGCAGGCAATGAAAAGGGAAAAGCCGGAAAAAGTTGTTGCTGAAATCTTCAGAGACAATGACTCTTTTGTTTCAGGTAAAGGAGAGGAGTTCTTTAAATCCCACCTTGAGGCCCAGAACCCTGTTATTACCCTCATAACCTGTTCAGACTCAAGGGTTCACCCAACGGTTTTCTCCGAGGAATTGATAGACAGGGTTTTCGTTATCAGGAATATCGGAAACCAGATAGAGAACTGCGTTGGCTCTGTTGACTACGGTATTTACCACCTTCAAACCCCTGTTCTTCTTATTCTCGGCCACGTTAACTGCGGTGCTGTCAAGGCATTTCTGAAAGGCTACTCGGATGAAACTGCAGACATCAGAAAGGAGCTTGACCACCTCTGTATTCCCGTTTCTAAGATTGAGAAAACGGGAAATTTTGAGAAGGACTGGCTCACCGCTGTTGAGGAGAACGTCCACTGGCAGGTGAGGGTTGCCCTTGAGAGGTACGGTCTCCTTGTAACGAGGGGACTCCTTGCCATTTTGGGAGCCGTTTACGACTTCGGTAACTACTACGGCAGAGGCTACGGAAGGATTGTTTTAATAAACCTGAATGGAATAAAGGATAGAGAGAAGATACTCTCCCACAGGGCTATGTCTTTAGTTCCGGGGGAGCTCCTTGATAAGGTGGTTATCTAACGGCTGTTTTCTCTTTCTTCTCCTCTGGTTTACTCTGGGAGCTCTGGGGCCTCTCCTCTCTTTTTTCAGTCTTCAGGATGCCGGCTTTTCAGAGGGGAGAGCTCTTCTTTCTCAACGGCCTCACTGCGGAACTTATCGCCTCAAGCCCTCTTTTTTCGGAAATTGTGAGTTCAATTTCCTTGGGTCCTTGCTTGCCGTAACGTGTCTACATAGTTTAGACATAAATCAATGTGGAGAGGCAAGATGCTTACTAAAGTTCAAAAATGGGGAAACAGTCTGGCTGTAAGAATTCCGTCAGCTTTTGCCAAAGAAGTAGGACTTTATCCTGATGCGGAAGTGGAGTTGAGACTTGAAGATAACAGGCTGGTAATTATTCCTAACAAGAAAAAGCAGTTAGAAAAGTTATTAGAGCAAATAACTCCTGAGAATCTCCATAGTGAAATTGACTGGGGTGAAAAGAGTGGAAAAGAAGAGTGGTAAGTATGTTCCTGAAAGAGGAGATATCCTGTGGCTACAGTTCTCACCACAGGCGGGTCATGAGCAAGCCGGGAAAAGACCTGCTTTATGTTTGTCTCCAAAACTTTATAATGAGAAGACAAACTTAGGTTTATTCTGCCCGATAACGTCTAAACAGAAAGGTTATCCTTTTGAGGTTTCTCTTCCTGATAACTTTCCTGTAAAAGGTGTTATTCTTGCAGACCAGATTCGTAACTTAGATTGGAATGTCAGGAAAGCATCGTTTATAGCAAAAGTTTCTGAAGATACTTTAAAAGAAGTTCTGGAAAAAATTCACTTACTTCTGTTCTACTAAATAGCAAATAAAGAGATTTCCACTCTGCTGAATTTTGGATTTATGGCAGAGGGATTGTTTTCACAAAATCCCTGTTTTTAATGTGCCAGTCAACTGTTCTCTTTAAGCCCTCTTTTAGGGAAGCTTTCGGCTCCCAGCCAAGGAGTTTTTTTGCCTTTGTTATGTCTGCCCAGGTGGCCTTAAGGTCTGCCTTGTGGAACGGTTTGTAGATAATTTCCGCCTTTTTGCCTAAGTATTTCTCTATCAGCTCAATTACCTCTTTAAGCTGGTGGGGGTGGTTTCCGCCAAGGTTTATGATTTCGTAGCCCGTTTCTGTCTCGTAAGCCCTTACAGTTCCCTCTGCTATGTCTTCAACAAAGGTAAAGTCCCTGCTCTGGGTTCCGTCTCCGTAAACTGTAATTGGTGTACCCTCGTCTATCCACTTAATAAATCGGAAGATGCACATGTCGGGTCTTCCAGCTGGCCCATAGACTGTGAAATACCTGACAACCGTTACGTCAAAACCGTATAGGTAGTGGTAGGTGTAAGACATAACCTCTGCAGCCTTTTTGCTGGCTGCGTAAGGGGAGATGGGGGTGTTAACGGGCAGATCTTCCTTGAATGGCATCGGCTGGCCGGCGTAGAGTGAAGATGTTGACGCCAGAACAAATTTTTTGAGTCCAAACTCCCTCATAAGTTCTAAAAGGTTCAGCGTTCCGAGAGAGTTTGTCGTTTCATAAACAAACGGATTAACAAGGCTGTATCTAACTCCAGCCCTTGCTGCAAGGTTTATAACGCCGTCTGGCTTTGTGTCCTGAAAGATCACCCTCAGGGCTTCTCTGTTCTCTATGTCAACTCTGTAGAAGGTGAAGTTTGGGTTTTCTGAGAGTTTTTTGAGCCTGAACTTCTTTAGCCTCGGATCGTAGTAGTCGTTTAAGTTATCAACTCCAATAACTCTGTATCCCTTTTCAAGGAGCCTCTTTGCAACGTAGCTCCCTATAAAACCTGCCGCACCTGTAAGGAGAACCGTTTTCATTGAACCCTCTCCGTTTTTAAATTTTGACAGGTAGTTTAACATTACAGAGTGAAACTTCCTACGGAGTAGACGGCAGATGATAAAGAGCCTGAAGCTTAAAGGTTTTAAGTCTTTTGCAGATGAAACGGAGATAAGGTTTACAGACGGTATTAACTGTATTGTTGGGCCAAACGGCTGTGGAAAGAGCAACATCGTTGATGCCCTTAAGTGGGTTGTTGGGGTTACATCTGCCAGGGGAATGAGGGCAGATTCAATAAAGGACGTTGTTTTTAAGGGGGCAGAGGGGAGAAGGCCTGCAAGGAGCGCAGAGGTTTCCGTTGTTGTAGCCTCAGAGGATTTGACCTTTCCTGAAACTGAGATAACAAGGCGGGTTAAGGCAGACGGTGAGAGCGAGTTCTTAATAAACGGAAGGAAGGTGAGGCTCAAGGACATTCAGGAGGTTTTCTTAAAGTTAGGCCTTTCAAACAGGGACTACGCCTTCTTTGAGCAGGGGCAGATTGAGAAAGTTCTCAGGATGAAACCTGCTGAGAGGAGAGCTCTCATAGACGAGGCCGCCGGTATTACTCCTTTTAAGGTAAAAAGGGAGGAGACCTTAAGGCAGTTAGAGGAAGCCCAGCAGAACCTTGAGAACACAAGAAACGTTATTGACGAGGTTGCAAAGAACTTAAGGGCTCTCAAAAACCAGGCTGAAAAGGCCAAACGGTTTAAGGAGCTCCGCTCAAAGGAGAGGGAGCTTGAGCTGAAACTCCTCGGCTACCAGCTGAAAAAGGTTCAGGAGGAGAGGGCAAAGTTAGAGGGAAGCATTAGGGTTTTACAGGAAGATAGGGCCTCTTTAGAGAGGGAGGTCTCCCGCCTTACGGTTGAGATTGAGGAGCTCCGCTCGGAACTTGACCGTTTAAACAGAGAGGTAGAGGATACTGCAAAAGAGCTTGCCGAAGTTGAAAAGAGCAAAAAAGAGGCCTCTGTAAAGAGGGAGTTCCTGACGAAAGAGATAGAGAGGCTGAAGGGAGAGATAGAAGAGCGGGAAAAGGAGAAAGAGTTAAAACTGAAAAGGCTTTCAGCCCTTGCTTCCGAGATAGAGGAGCTGAAAGGGAAAGAGAGGGAGCTCCTCAAGTCCCTCTCTGAGCTTGAGAGAGAAGAGAAGGCTGTAAAAGAAAAGATTGAGGAGTTGAAGAAAAAGAGAGAGAAGCTTGAGGAGAGGGAGCTTTCCCTATCAAGGAAAATCTCCGGAGTTGATGCCCAGATAAACAAGCTCCAGATGGACCTGGCAAGGGAGGAGGAGAGGTTTAAGTCCCAGAGGAACCTCTTAGAGAGAATTCCTGCCGAAATTTCCCAGTTTGAAAAGGAGAAAGGCTACTACACCTCTCAGGTTGAGAGGGTTGAAAGAGAAGTTGAAAAGATAAAGGGCGAAATCGGGAAGTTGGAAGGGGAGCTCTCTTTAAAAAGGGAGGAGCTTTCTGAGGCGAGGGAGAGGTTGGAGGAGGCCGAAGCTGACCTTGAGGAGAAGAGGAGAGAGGCCTTAAAGGTAAAGACCGAAATTGAGAACACAGAGAGGATTCTCTCTTCAATAAACCTTAAGAAAGTTGAGCAGAAGATCGTTGAGAGCGGACAGAAAGGGAAAGTTAAGGGCTATGTAGGTCTTCTTCTGAACCTGATTGAGGTTGAGCCGGGGTGGGAGAAGGTTGTTGAGAATTACCTCTCAACTTTTGGAGCCGGAATTGTTCTGAAAACTCCTGAAGACGTTGTATGGGTTAAGGAGAAGCTGAAAGGAAAGGGAAGGGTAAATCTTCTCTTTACAGATGTTCCAGAGCTCCCTGATAGCCCTGAAATTGACGGAGCTCTCCCTGTAGAAAAATATGTTAAACCCAGAGATTCACGGGTTAAGAATCTGATAAAGGCCGTTTTCCACAGGGTTTACTACGCTCCAGAGGGAGCTCCCTCTCTATCAGCAAAACATCCCGATGCCGTTTTCATTGATGAGGATTTCAACCTCTTCTCGGCAAAGGGCTGCGTTGTTGGTAAGTTCAAAGAGTCTTCACTCTTAGAGCTTGAGAGGGAAGTTCGCCGGAAGAGGGAAAAACTCTCTGAGATTGAGTCTGAAATTGAAGAACTGAAAGAGAAATTAACTCCTTACAGAGAAGAGGTTGAGGCCTTAGAGGAGAGGGTTGAGGAGATAAAGGAGGAGATTCAGAAGAAAAAGATGGCCCTCTTTGAGGCTGAATCAAAACTGAAAGAGCTGAAGAGGAAGCTCTCTGAGGTTGAGGTGAGAAAGGAGGAGCTCCTTGAGAGGGAAAAGAGGGCTAAGGAGAACGTTGAGTCCTTTGAGAGGCGTTCAGGGATACTGAAAAACAAGATAGAGGAGCTTAAAAAGGAGAAAGAGGAGCTCCTTTCAAAACTTACCGGTTTAAAAAGGGAAAAGGAAGAACTTGAGATACTCTACGAAGAGGTGAAGGAGGAGCTCTCTAAGGTTTCCTCTGAGCGTTCGGTTCTCATTGAGAAGCTCTCATCTTTGAGGGAGAAGATAAGGGCAAAGGAGGGAGCTCTCAGGTCTTTAAGGCGTGAGGTTGAGGAGTCTGAAAAAAGGGTTGAGAAGGCAAAGAAAGAGCTTGAAAGGGCAAAGTCTGAGCTTGAGAGGGCTGAGGAGATACTCTCAGGAGTTGACGAGACAATTGAGGATATAACGGAAGAGCTGAAGAACTTAGAGGAAAAGAGAAAGGAACTCTCCTCTCTCATCAAGAACAAAGAGGAGGCCTTGAAGCAGAGGAACGTTCACCTCTCAGAGGTCTCAAAGAAGCTGAAGTCTTCAGAGATTGAGCTTGCCAAACTGACTGTTCAGGAGGAGGAGCTCCTCAAGAAAATCGTTGACGCAGAGGGCTCCGTTTCAGAAGCTCTCCAGCTTGCCGAGTCTGTTGAAGATGAGGAGGAGCTAAAGAGGGAGCTGATAAACCTTAAGGAGAGAATCAGCAGGTTGGGTGCCGTTAACATGCTGGCAATAGAGGAGTATGAGAAGATTAAGGAACGTTACAGCTTCATCTTAGAGCAAGAGAGGGACTTAATTGAGTCAATCAAGAATTTAAAAGAGGCCATAAAGCGTTTAGATGAAGAGATTGAGAAGAGGTTTTACGAGACCTTTAAAGCCGTAAACAGGGAGTTCAAGCGCTCCGTTAAGGCGGTTTTCGGAGGAGGAACAGGGAGACTCATTCTTACGTCTGAAAACCTCTCTGAAGCCGGTTTAGAGATAGAGGTTAAACCACCGGGAAAACGACACTCAAACCTAAATCTCCTCTCTGGAGGAGAGAGAACACTTGTAGCACTTACGTTCCTCTACGCCCTCTACTCCGTAAGGCCAGCTCCTTTCATCGTTTTGGATGAGGTTGACGCCGCCTTAGACGATGCGAACACCGTGAGGTTTACGGAGCTCCTTAAGCAGATGGCTCTAAACACTCAGGTGATAATCATCACACACAACAAACTGACTATGGAAGTTGCCGACGCCATCTTCGGAGTAACTATGGAAACCCCTGGAGTTTCAAAAGTTATCGGCGTTTCGTTTGAAGCTGTAGCTGTTTGATAACTTATTGTTATTGAAAATAACTTGCAATTGCTCTCCGGTGGCACTAATTTAGAGTTAAACCAGCCACCGGAGGGTACCATGGGAAGAAAGAGGAAAAAGCTACCTGTCAGGTTCCTCAACCAGAGGAACGAGAAGTCAAACCCGCTGAGGAACGTCAACTACAGAGAGCTCTTTGAGGAGCTCAACATCAACGAGGTCAAAGAGGAGATAAGAAAAGTCCTCAGGGACTCAAAAGATTGGTGGCCTGCAGACTTTGGCCACTACGGACCTCTCTTCGTTCGCCTTGCCTGGCACAGCGCAGGAACCTACAGGGTTAAAGACGGAAGAAGGGGAGCAAACAGCGGCCTCATAAGGCTCTATCCCATCCTTGACTGGCCCGACAACACAAACCTTGATAAAGCTCTAAGGCTTCTCTGGCCTGTAAAGAGGAAGTTTGGAGAGAAAATCTCCTGGGGAGACCTTGTTATTTTGGCAGGGAACGTTGCTCTTGAGGACATGGGCTTTAAGACTTTAGGTTTTGCAGGCGGAAGGGTTGACACCTTCTACTTTGAGGAGGACGTCTACTACCAGAAAGAGCTTGAGGTTATGGCGGAGGAGAAGAGGCTGAAGGAGGAGAAGCCTGAGGAGCTCCCCGCCGCAGCCTCAACAATGGGGCTCATCTACGTTAACCCTGAAGGGCCTAAGGGAAACCCGGATCCGGTAGAGTCTGCAAAGGAGATAAGGGAGTCTTTCAGGCTGATGGGGATGGACGACGAGGAAACCGTTGCCCTCATAGCCGGAGGCCACTCCTTTGGTAAGTGCCATGGTGCAGGCCCTATCTCCTGTTTGGGAGAGCCGCCGGACGAAGCCCCGGTTGAGGAAGCGGGTTTCGGCTGGAAGAATAACTGCGGAACGGGGAAGGGGCCCGATGCTATAACCAGCGGTTTTGAGCTCACCTGGACCAGAACCCCTGTAAAGTGGAGCCTTGACTTCTTAAGGAACCTCTTTGCCTACGACTACGAGCTGACCAAGAGCCCTGCAGGACTTTACCAGTGGGTTGCAAAAGGAGCTCCTGCGGAAATTCCAGACGCCTTTGACCCAAATAAGAAACATAAACCGATGATGCTCACAACAGACCTTGCCTTAAAGTTTGATCCCGTTTACAGGGAGATTGCCCTCAGGTTCCTTGAAAACCCTGAGGAGTTTGAGAAGGCTTTTGCAAGGGCCTGGTTCAAACTGACACACAGAGATCTGGGGCCCCTTTCAAGGTATATCTGGAAGGAAAAGCCCGAAGAGGTCTTCCCCTGGCAGGATCCGCTCCCTGAGCCTGAGGGTGAGCCAATAAACGACGATGACGTAAAAGTTCTTAAAGAAAAAATCCTTGAAACTGGCGTTCCCCTGAGGGACTACCTCTACGTTGCCTGGTCTGCAGCCTCTTCATACAGGGACTCAGACAAGAGGGGCGGAGTGAACGGCGGAAAGATCTTCCTTGAGCCGATGAAAAGCTGGGAGGTGAATGAACCTAAAACTGTTGAGAGAGTTCTCAAAACCCTTAGGAAGGTTAAGGAGGAGTTTAACTCAGAGAGTGAAAGGAAAGTTTCTCTTTCAGACCTTCTGGTCATTGCTGGAAACCTTGCAGTAGAAGTTGCAGCAAAGAACGCAGGGTTTGACGTTGAAGTTCCATTCTACCCAGGAAGGGTTGACGCAGAGCAGGAGCAGATAGATGTGGAGTTCTACAGAGAACTTGAGCCAAAAGTTGACGGCTTCAGGAACTACCTGCCTCAGGACACTGAGCTCTTTCTCCCGGAGGAGCTTTTCTTAGATAAGGCACAACTCTTAACTCTTACTCCGCCGGAAATGGTCGTCCTGACAGGAGGACTTAGAGTTCTGGGTGGAAACTACGGAAAAAGCCGAGAAGGAGTTCTTACGGATAAGGAGTTTTCACTGACAAACGACTACTTCGTAAACCTCTTAGACCCTGAAGTTAAGTGGAAGGCTGTTGATGATGAGGAGCTCCACTTTATCAGCTTTGACAGGAGAACCGGAGAGCCAAAGTGGAGAGCTACGAGGTTTGACCTGATACTGGCTGCAGATACGGAGCTCCGGGCGGTTTCAGAGGTCTACGCCTTTGAGAGTTCTTTAGAGAGGTTCGTCAGAGACTTCATTTCAGCCTGGAGTAAGGTCGTTAACCTTGACAGGTTTGACCTCTTCTGGAGGTAGGTTTAAACTCTCTCTATGGAGGTTGGCAAATCTCGTTCAACGTTTAAGGAGAACCTTAAGAAGTTTGGACCTGGAATAATTACCGGTGGGGCTGGAGACGACCCTGCCGGTATTCTCACCTATACTGTTGTTGGGGCAACAACCGGTTTTTCACAGCTCTGGCTTCTTCTCCTCTCAACACCCATGATGGCTGCTGTTCAGAACACTGCTGCAAAGGTGGCAACTGTTACCGGAAAGAGCCTTCCAGAAGTTCTCAACGAGCATTTCTCCAGGAAAGCTACCTACTTTATTGTTTTACTTCTCTTTATCGCAAATCTTCTAACAATTGGTGCCGATATAGATGCAATCGCCTCAATTCTTGAAGTTCTTACAGGAATTAACTCGGCCTATTTTCTGGTTCCAATTGTTGCCCTTATCTCCTATTTGGTTCTCTTTAAGAGTTACAGGGTGATAAAGAGGGTTTTAATCGGTTTCTCATCTCTCCTATTTGTTTACGTTGTCTCTGCTGTTTACCTGAAGCCCTCTGTGGGGGAGCTCCTCTACAGCACTCTAATTCCAAGAATTGACTTCAATCTCGCATTTGTCCTTTCAGCTTTAGGACTTTTAGGGACAACTATCTCTCCCTACATGGTTTTCTGGCAGGCATCTGAGGAGAAAGAGGAGCACGCAACGGTCGTTCAGGCAAAGGAGGTTGAGCTGGATACCATTTTAGGTATGGTCTACTCAAACGTTATAGCCTACTCAATCATCGTCTCTTCTGCCCTTACCCTTTACGGTCACAGAGTTGAAACAGTAAGAGACGCAGCCCTTGCACTGAAGCCAGTTGCAGGAGAGTATGCCTTTCTGCTCTTCAGCCTTGGAGTTATCGTTTCTGGCCTTCTTGCAGTTCCGGTTCTTGCAGGTTCCTCTGCCTACGCCGTTGCAGATACCTTTGGCTGGAGAGAGGGGCTTGAGAACAGAGTAAGCGACGCAAAGGGATTCTACTTGGTTTTTCTTGGCTCTCTGCTCCTTGGAGACCTTATAGATCTCTCTCCCGTTACGGCTGTTGAAGCCCTCTTCTACAGTCAGGTCTTTGACGGAGTCCTCCTTCCAGTTATCAGTGCTCTTCTTTTTGTTCTTGGGAACAGCTCTATTCTTGGAGATTACAGAAACAGCCTGGGAACAAACATTCTCCTTGCCCTTACGTTTCTGATTTCTCTCATTTCAACTGTTTACCTTTTCTACTCACTGCTGTAGTCGTATCCCTTTTCAAGGGCTTTAATGTTTGCCTCTGAAAACCTCGGGTTAACTTCTGTTATCGCTTTTTCTATTTCCTCTTTTGTGAACGGGAAGTCTGGAACGGTTTTTAGAGTAACTCCTAACATAAAGACGTTCAGGGATTTGGGGTTTATCTTTCCATCAACGGCTAACTGAGAGGCTGGAGCTTTTACAATGTTAAAGCCGGGGAGCTCCGGGAAATCCCCTTCAATATTCGTAACAACGTAGCCGTTCGGTTTCAGGTAGTAGAGGAACCTTAAAGTTTCTGTTGGGTAGAGGCCTAACAAGAGGTCAGCCTGACCTTCTCCAACAAGGGGAGCCTTGAAGTTTCCAATCTTTATGTAGGAGATAACAGTTCCCCCTTTCTGCGCCATTCCGTGGGTTTCTGTTCCTATAAAGTCAACTCCTCTGTTCATTGCACACCGGGATAAAACCTTTACCAGGAATATCGTTCCCTGACCGCCGACTCCCGTAAGGACTATCTGGTATCTCATCTCTTATCCTCCACAAAGGCGTCAAATGGGCACAGGTCTTCTAAACAGACGCCGCAGCCAACGCAGAAGTATGGGTTTACCTCAACTTTTCCTTCATCGTTCCACTCAAAGGCGGGGCAGCCGAAGTCGTTTATACAGTGGCCGCAGCCTGTGCACTTCTCCTGATCAACCTTTGCAAACTTCCCGGGAAGTTCTGCCTTTTCTTTGTCAAATGTGCAGAACTCGTTGACTACTGCAACAACGGGACCGTTTGCCCTCTCGTAGGTCTCCTTTACTTTTTTAAAGAACTCAACGGTTGTCTTAATTGTCCCGTCGTAGTTAAGGATTAACGGTTTAACTCCGCACCCTTCAACTATTTTTGGAATGCTAACATTTCCAATCCTTTCAGGGGTTGGCTGGAGTCCTGTCATAGCAACTGTGCTGTTGTCCATTATTACCAAGATGAACTTGTGTCTGTTTGCCACTGCATCTATGAGAGGAGGAATTCCTGCATGGAGGAAGGTTGAGTCTCCAATCGTTGCAACTATCGGCTTTTCCGTATCTGCTTTTGAGAAACCGCAGGAGAGACCTGCAGACGCTCCCATACATAGGACTGTATCAACGGCCTTCTGGTTAAGTCCTAAAGTGTAACAGCCGATATCTGACGGATAAATTGCCCTGTTCTTGAAAACCCTTTTTATTCCGTAGAAAACCGTTCTGTGAGGACATCCCGGACAGAGGGCTGGAACCCTCGGAGGAACTTCTCCCTCGTAGCTCTTTCCAACGTATATGTTCTCCTTGAGAGCTCCCACCTTCTTTAGTGCCTCTGCAACCCTTGAGTGGGTAGCCTCGTCTATTCTGTAAACGTCTCCCGTTAGCTTTCCTCTGACGTTTCCGGCGTGTCTTATCTGCTCCTCAATCAGCGGGTAGGTCTCCTCAAGGACTAAAACGGTTCTGTATTTCCTGAGGTGTGGAACCATCTTTTCCGCTGGCAGTGGAGTTGGCATGTCAACCTTAACAACGTCTGCCTTCAGTCCTGTATCTTCCAGAACTTCCTGTGCGTAGCCGTAGAGGGTTCCTGAGGTGATGAGGAGGAGTTCCCCACCTTCCAAGCTCTCAAACTGCTCTTTTAAGAACTCATCCCAGTTGAACTGTGCAATTCTCTCAAGTTTTTCTAAGAGCTCGTATCCCTGCTTCAGCCTCGGATTCCTGGGAACTGCAGCCCACCTCTCAATGTTCCTCTCAAAACTCCCTTTCCTTCCCTTAAACTCAAACACAGGTATGTCAACTATCTGCCTCCCGTGGCAGACTCTTAAAACAGGTCTTAACAGAACGGGAATCTCAAACTTCTCAGAGATGTTTACTCCTAAAACGGCAAGCCTGAATGCGTCTTTCGGGTCGGACGGATCTAAGGCAGGAATCCGTGCAAACTTTGCAAAATAGCGGGAGTCCTGCTCCGTCTGTGAGCTGTAAAAGCCCGGGTCGTCTGCAGAGATTATCAGGAATCCCCCTTTGTTCCCTATGTATGCAGCGCTCATCATGGCGTCTGAGGCCACGTTAAGGCCAACCATCTTCATTGCGCAGGCGGTTCTCTTTCCGGTAATTGCCCCTGCGTAGGCCGTTTCAAAGGCAACCTTCTCGTTTGTTGACCACTCCGCGTACGCCGGCAGGTTTTTCTCCTTAACGATTTTTTGATAGGTCTCAAGTATCTCGGAGCTGGGAGTTCCCGGGTATGCTGCCATCATATCAACGCCGGCGTATAAAAGCCCCCAGGCTATCGCTTCATTTCCAAGGAGTGTCCTCTTCATTTCTATCTCCAGAGGTGGAAATTAAGAAGATTTTATATGATGAATCTTAAAACGGTGTAAACGTTAGAGCTCCCCCTTGGTTGACGGAACTCCCTTTACCCTCGGGTCAACTTCTACCGCCATTCTGAGGGCTCTGGCAACGCACTTAAACGTTCCCTCTGCCATGTGGTGGAGGTTCTTACCGTAGTGACAGTTTATGTGGAGGTTGCACCTTAAGGAGTTTGCAAAGGACTTCCAGAACTCCCTGAAGAGGTCAAACTCAATTCCCATTAAGCTCGTAAATTCCGGAAAACCGTTATAGACAAAGTAAGGCCTATCGGAGAGGTCTATGGCGGCAGAGATAAGTGTCTCGTCCATCGGTAGAGTAAAGAAGCCGTATCGGTTTATTCCTTTCTTATCCCTTAGAGCTCTCCTTATTGCCTCTCCTAAAACGATTCCTACGTCCTCAATCAGGTGGTGGTGGTCAACTTCGGTGTCTCCCGTTGCAACAACTTTCAGGTCTATGAATGAGTGTTTTGAAAAGAGCTCCAACATGTGGGAGAGAAATGGGATGTCTGTTTTAACTGAGTAAGAGCCTGTTCCGTCAAGGTTCAGGCTGATGTAAACGTTTGTTTCCTTAGTTTCCCTGCTTACCTCTGCCTCTCTCATAACTCACTCCTTAAACCCAGCCGGGTAGGAACCTAAGATTTTGAAGAAGCTGCAGCCCTTCTCAAGTTCCGATAGGGCTTTTGCAACCCGCTCTTCCTTCCTATGTCCTTCAATATCAACGAAAAAGACGTATTCCCAGGGCTTTTTCTTCGTTGGGCGGGATTCTATTTTAGAGAGGTTCACGTCGTAAACTGCAAAAGGTTGGAGGGCTTTAAAGAGAGCTCCCGCCTCGTGCCGTGTGCTGAACATGATTGATGTCTTGTCCCTTCCAGATGGGAACTCTGAGTCCGATTTTCCGATTATCAGGAAACGGGTGAAATTTTTGGAGAGCTCCTGAATGTTCTTCGCAAGTATGTTCAGGTCGTAGAGGAGTGCGGCAGCCTCGCTTGCAATTGCGGCGGCTCCCAGCTCCCTGCTTGCTATCTCTGCAGCTTTTGCAGTGCTTGAAACCTCCTCTACCTCAACGTTTGGCAGGTTCTCCGAGAGCCACTTCCTTGCCTGGGCTATTGCATGCCTGTGGGAGTAGACCTTTTTAATAGCAGAGAGCTCCCCTTCTTTGCTCATAAGGTGTAGGTTAACGGGAACGAAGACCTCCCCGCTGATTTTAAGGTCTGTGTCTAAGAACATGTCTATCGTGTAGTTGACGATTCCCTCAATTGAGTTCTCTATCGGGACGACTCCGTAGTCAACCCGCCCCTTCTCAACTTCGTCAAAGACCTCGTCTATTGAGTCTTTAGCCCTTAAATCCGATGAGGTTCCAAAGTGTTTAAGTGCGGCCAAGTGTGTAAAGGTTGCCTGCGGCCCAAGGAAAGCTACTTTTGTGGGTTCTTCTAAAGCTCTGCATGCTGAAATTATCTCCCTGAAAATTGCCCTTATACTCTCAGGAGGAAGCGGTCCCTGGTTGAGCTCCTCAAGTTTTGCAAGGATCTTTGCTTCCCTTCCGGGAACGTAAAAGGGAAGCCCCTTCTTCCTCTTTATCTCCCCAACTTTCTGGGCCAATTTCGCCCGGCGGTTTAAAAGTGTGAGGAGTTCCCTATCTATCCTGTCTATCTCCTCTCTCAGTTCCGAAAGGCTCTTCATTTCCAACCTCTAACGTGCACGAGTCTTCGCACTCGTTTCTCTTTAAGATTCTGATTAGAATGTAGACTGAAACGGCTAAAAGAATCAAAACGTAAACGGCCATAACAACTCCTGAATTTTCAAATTATACTTTACAGCCTCTTTCTGCTGTTATGATGCATAAATTCATAACAGGTGGCCAATTTTGATACGCTCCTTTGGAGATAGAGAGACCAGAGAGCTTTTTAAAACAGGCCGGTGCAGGAAACTACCGCCGGATATCTGGAGGAGAGCTCTCAGGAAACTTGAAATGGTTGATAAAGCTGAGTCCTTAAGCGACTTAAAGGTTCCTCCGGGAAACCGTCTTGAGCCCCTTAAAGGAGACAGGGCAGGTTACTACAGCATAAGGATTAACGACCAGTGGAGGATTACCTTTAAGTTTGAAGATGGCGATGCCTTTGAAGTAAAAGTGGAAGACTACCACGGCTAACCGTTTAGGAGAGTATTATGGCTAAGACTTATCCTTACGTTCCTCTGTTTGAAAGGGAAGTTCCTCCCGTCCATCCGGGGGAGATACTTCTTGAGGAGTTTTTAAAACCGATGAACCTTACCCAGTCTGAGCTTGCAAGGAGATTGGGAGTCAACTTCAGAACAGTCCACGACATAGTTAACTGTAAGAGAGGCATATCTCCTGAAATGGCTATAAAGCTCTCTGAGTTCTTTGGAACAACTCCCCAGTTCTGGCTGAACCTTCAGAGGGATTACGACCTCTGGCGTGCCTACAGGAAGCTGAGAAAGGGAGAGAGCTCCCTCAAACCGTAGGAGTGTTCTTATATTAGAACCCTGCAAAATCCTTCAGGGAGGTTGTAATGCCCATCTACGAGTTTAAGTGCTCTGAGTGTGGAGAGGAGTTTGAGAAGTTTGTCATATCTGCCTCTCAGGTAAATCAGGTAAAGTGTCCTAAGTGTGGAAGCGATAAGGTTGTTAAGAAGATTTCAGCCTGTGCAATCGGTGGAAGCGACTCGTCAGGTTCTTCAGGTGGTTCCTGCACGGCCTTTGGCTGAGGTATCTAACGGCGGGAGTTTCCCGCCAATTCACAAAACTTAAGGAGGCAGACCTTGTTCAAGCCGGAAGACAAAATCTGCTACTGCTTCAACCATACCTATCAGGATATTAAAGAAGACTTCTTAAAACATGGCCGCTCAACAATTCTGAGCTCCATTTTAAAGGCAAAAAAAGAGGGAACCTGTAAGTGTGAGATCTACCACCCTGAGAAGAGGTGATGTTTGGGAGACCTCCAGCGTGCTCTGGAGCAGGTAATTAAGGAGACAAAAGGTTAATCTCCCTTCCGCAGACAACAACCTTTCCAATTTCGTTTATAACCATGTTGGGGGTCAGCTCAACCCCCGTTTCTTCTTTTAGGGCAACGGCTATCCCTGTTGCTATTTCAAACAGGAGGGTGTTGTTGTCAAGCTGGCTGAACTTTTCACAGCTTTCCTCATCAACTTCCCACCCTGCAATCAGGTTGTTTCCCTTGTCGTAGATTTCAACTCTCACCTTTTCTCTCCTTCTCTATTCTCTCAAGGATTTCAAGTTCCTCTTCTGTTAGTTTCCCTTCTCTTTTAAGTTTCTCAAGGAGCTCCGGTTTTCTCTCTAACGTTTTCCTTAGGCTCTGTTCCTTCCTCCAGAGCTCTATCCTCTTATGGTGGCCAGAGAGTAGGACTTCAGGAACTTTCATCCCTCTGAACTCTGCAGGCCTTGTGTAGTTTGGGTAGCCAAGAAGCCCCCTGTCCATAAATGAGTCTACCCGCAAACTCTCCTCGTTCCCAAGGACTCCTGGAATGAGCCTTATCACTGCATCCATTATGACCATTGCAGGGAGCTCCCCTCCAGTAAGAACGTAATCTCCTATAGAGACCTCCCTGTCAACTAGTGCCTTTACCCTCTCGTCAACTCCTTCATATCGGCCGCAGATTATCATAAGGCGGTTTTTCTTAGAGAGCTCCACAGCCATCTCCTGATTAAACCGCTCACCCCAGGGCTCTGTCAGAATTACAAAGGGCTTCTCCCCTTCTGATGTTAGGTGGTCGTAAGCTCTAAAAATTGGTTCTGGCTTTAGAACCATTCCCGGCCCGCCGCCGTAAGGGACGTCGTCAACAACCCTGTGCTTATCTGTAGCAAAGTCCCTTATGTTAACAACGTTTACCTCTACCTTCCCCGAAGAAACGGCCTTTCCGATTATTCCTTCCCTTAAGAAACATTCAAAGAGGCCGGGAAGAACGGTGAGAACGTCTATCCTCAATTACTCCTCCATCCCCTCAATGAGGGAGACGACTATCTTACCTTCTTTAAGGTCAACTTCCTTTACAAACTGGTCAATAAAAGGAATGAGGATTGTTTTCCCTTTGGGAGTTTTAACTTCTAAAATGTGGCTCGCAGGCTGTTCAAAGATAGACTTTACGGTTCCAACCTCCCTTCCGCTCTCGTCAAGAACTTTAAGTCCGATGAGCTGGTGGTAGTAGAACTCCCCCTCCTCTAAGGGAACCTGCTCCTCTTTCTTTATGTAGATTTCCCCGCCCATCCGCTCTTCGGCGGAGCTCCTGTCCTCAATTCCCTTGAACTTTATAAGGTATATGTCTTTGTAGGGTCTGATATCTTCAATCTCAAGCCTTTCGTGTTTTGTTCCCCTGTAGAGGGAGATTTCAGGCGTCGCCTCAATCTGCCTCTCAAAGATGTCCGATTCAGACTTTACCTTCACCTCTCCCTTTATTCCGTGAACTCCAACAACTTTTCCTATTAAAACCTCGTTGCTGTGGTCAAAGGCTCTCCTCTTTCTCCTTTCCAGAATCTCCTTAACGCTCCTTTTCTTCCTCATCTCTCCCTCTCAAGCCACTCTTTCAAAATCAGGGCAGCTGCAACGTCATCTACGATTTCTCTTTCTTTCCCTAAAGACCTAATGAGCTCCTTAGCCTCAAGGGTTGAGTAGGACTCATCTACAAAGTGAAATTTAACTTCTACCCCTTCATCTTCAAGGAACTTCTTAAACTTCTCTGCAAACTTCTCTATCTTTTCTCCAATCTTTGTCCTTTTCCCTTCACTGTTTACTGGAATGCCGACAACTACGTCTGAAACAGATTTCTCCCTGATTATTGAGAGGAGCTCTCCAAAGGTCTCCCTGTTGCTTTTCCTCTCAATTACTCTGTATGGAGAGGCCGTGAGCCTTAAAGGGTCTGAGAGGGCAACTCCAATCCTCTTAAATCCAACATCTAAAGCCATTACCCTTCTCATGAATTTCCTCTCTCTTTCCGTCAGGCCTTCCTCTATCGCCTTTTCTTCAAGTTTTGATATTTCACTGTAAGGTTTGTCCTTTATGGCGTATTTGTGGAAAACTCCTGCAAGTTTTGAAATACTCTGTTCCATCTTTACCCCTTAGAGGTTGCAACGACAACTTTAACCTTTTCTCCGTCTTCAAGGAGCTCATCGTCGCAGAGGAGTTCCCCCTCTTTCACAACAACGGCCGTTTCGGGAAATATCCCCATAGACTCCAAGAGTCTATCTACTCTGATTCTTTTCCCTTTAAACTCAACTTCCCTTTCCTTCCCGTCAATAAGGACTACAATTTTTCCCAAAGTTTCCTCCGGAGGCCGTTTTGAAAGTCTACCTTGACGACTGGAGAGATCCGCCGTCTGAAGATTATATCGTTGTAAGAACCGTTAACGACCTGAAAGATCTTGTTAGAAAGCACGGGAAAGAGATAGAGGTTTTAGACCTTGACAACTACATGGAGGAGTTTGCTCCCTTTGGTGGAAACGGGATAGACTTTATAAAGTGGTTGGAAGAGGCCGTTTTTACAGGAGAGGTAGAGCTCAACCCTGATGTTAAAATAGTTTCCCACTCGTCAGACCCCTACATGAAGCGGCTCATTGAGGAGATTGGAAGAGGAATAAAAGCCTATTTGAGGAGTAAGAGATGAAGCTGAGCAGAGAGGAAGTTCTCCACATAGCAAAGCTTGCAAGGATAGAGCTCCGAGAAGAGGAGATTGAGAAGTTCAGAGAGCAGCTCTCAGAAATTCTGAACTTCGTTGAGAAGTTAAACGAGCTTGATACTGAGGGAATTGATCCCAAGTTCTCCGTTGTTCCACCTGAGAACGTTTTGAGGGAAGACATCCCCGGGCTCAGCCTTCCCAGGGAGAAGACCTTTATGAACGCCCCTGAAACCGACGGAGAGTTCTTCATCGTTCCAAAAGTGGTTAAGAAGTAGGAGGAGGAGATGGAACTGGTTAATAAGAGCTTGAGGGAGCTCCACACCCTCATAAAGAGAAAAGAGCTGAAACCCTCTGAACTTGTAGAGGCCGTTTTAAAGAGGATAGAGGAGACTGAAAGTAAGCTCAACGCCTACATAACGGTTACGGATGAAAAGGCAAGGAGAAAGGCAAAGATTGCAGATGAGGAGCTCACAAAACTCTCTGAGGATGAAATTCCGGAGCTCTTTGGAATCCCTCTCTCAATTAAGGACAACATAAACGTTGAAAATGTAAGGATGACCTGTGCATCTAAAATCCTTGAAAACTTTGTCTCCCCCTACGACGCAACAGTTATAAAGAGGCTCAGGGAGAAAGGAGCCATCTTTGTCGGGAAGAACAACTTAGACGAGTTCGCAATGGGCTCATCAACGGAAACTTCCTACTTCGGCCCAACCAAGAACCCGTGGGACTTAGAGAGGGTTCCCGGAGGCTCCTCTGGAGGTTCGGCAGCAGCTGTTTCTGCCCGTTCAGCCCTTGCATCTTTAGGCTCAGATACCGGCGGTTCAATCCGCCAGCCTGCGGCGTTCTGCGGTGTTGTTGGGCTTAAACCTACATACGGCAGAGTCTCAAGGTACGGCTTAACGGCCTTTGCCTCCTCTTTAGACCAGATTGGCCCCATAACGAAAACTGTAGAAGATGCTGCCTACCTTTTAAATGTTATCTCAGGCCAGGACTCAAAAGACGCAACCAGCGCAAAGATTCCGGTTCCGAACTTCTTAGAAGCTCTCAACGGAGAGGTTAAAGGGTTAAAGGCCGGCCTTCCAAAGGAGTATTTCGTTGAGGGAGTTGACCCGGAAGTTAAGGAAAACGTTTTAAAGGTTGCGGAGCTCCTTGAGAAAAACGGCGTCTCCGTTGAGGAGGTTTCACTTCCAAACACGAAATACGCCGTTGAGACCTACTACATCATAGCTCCAGCAGAGGCCTCATCAAACCTTGGCCGTTACGACGGAGTCCGCTACACCTACAGGGCTGAAAACTATAGAGACCTGATTGACATGTACTGCAAAACAAGGGCTGAGGGCTTTGGAGACGAGGTTAAAAGGCGTATCATGATTGGAACCTACACGTTAAGCGCCGGCTACTACGACGCCTACTACCTGAAAGCCCAGAAAGTCAGGACTCTTATCTATCAAGGATTCCAGAACGCCTTTGAGAAAGTTGACTTCCTCATCACTCCCGTTACACCTGAAACGGCCTTTAAGATTGGAGAGAAGACAGACGACCCGATAAAGATGTATCTCTCAGACATCTTCACAATTGCCGTTAACCTTGCAGGTCTTCCGGGAATCTCTGTCCCTTGCGGCTTTGACAGCAAAGGCCTTCCCGTTGGCGTTCAGTTTATTGGAAGAGCCTTTGATGAGGAGACAATCCTGAAAGTTGCAGACTTTGTTGAAAAAGAGCTGAAACTCAATACTGTGCCGGAGCTCTAAGCTCCGGCCTTTACTATGAACTCCCGGAGCATTTTCTTTATTTCCCTTTTAATCTCACTTTTAGTAAACGGAGCCGTTTTTGGTTTTTTCATCCACTTCAACCTCTCAAAACCCAAGGAAACCTCAACTATAAACATCTCTTTTGAATCAAGTTCATCACATAAACCCATTAAATCACTAAAACCAGTAGAGAGAACCTCTCTTCATAAGAGAGTAGAGGAAAAAAAGCAATTAAAAATAGAAAAACA
>WFNZ01000052.1 GCA_015488335.1 Thermovibrio sp. | reverse complement strand
GATAGTAGGAGGGACGAGATGAAAAGACCTGCAAATATTCTTATTTTAATTTCTGTTATTGCCCTGATTCTCGGCTGGGGAATTGGAAGTTTCTTCACGCAGAGAACAGTAGCAAAGGTTGTGGCGTCCATTCCGGCCTCTCCAATTGTTATTGACGCCCACTACAACAGGGAGAAACACTCCATCACCTACTCAATCCTCAACCCTGGCGGAGTTCCCCTTACAATAGTTGACGAGTCTTTCGTTTTCACCCCCGGAAAGAACAGCAAGGAGCAGGGATACATTGTCTCACACGTTCCAGTCCACGCAGTTTTACCGCCGGGAGTGGTAACAAGGGTTGAGCTTAAGCTGAAGGCCGGAACTGAGAAGCTCCAGATTGGAGATGCAGTTCTTGCAACGTTCACCTATGTTCACCCGCTATCTCCAGACCTCTACACGGTTGCCCATCCGTTCAAGTTGGGGGTAGGGGGTAAGAACGTAGCACAGCAGAAAAAAGGGATTAAGGGAGGTAAGTAATGCAACGGGTTCTATGGTGGATAGTATTTGGAATTTTTATAGCTGTAATTGTTCTGGGAATATTCCTATTCAGCTTAGTTATTGCCGCACACCCTGAAGCTGCAGCTTTCGTTATTGGATTCTTAGGCTTCTGGCTCTTTGCCAACAGACTCATCTTCGGCTACGGTGGAATTGCAAACGCAGCTAAGGCCTTTTTAGATGGGGAAATTCCCGATAAGTCTGAAATCGCGCAGAAGATAACCAAAAGCCCTGAAGCTGCACAGCTCCAGAAACTTGAGGATTTAAGCGTTGCAGCTCTCCTCTCCATGTGGCTCAGCTCTTTAGAGCCCTTTAAATACGCCTACTACTTAGGGTTCTTCCTGGTCTTCCTCATTGCCGCCCTCTTTGAGCTGAACATCATCTCTTCCATAGTGATAGGACCAATAGCCGAAGCTGTAACCCTTGGAGCTGCTATCCCAACACTCCTTGTTTGGGGACTGGAGCTCCTTGCCAGTTACTACGTAGGGCAGGCACTTATGAAGGCCGTTAAAGAGGTTGAAACAGAAACTCCCGAAGCAGGTTCACAGGAAAGCCAGCAAAACCAGTAATTCCATAAACTTTTAACTCAGGGGGAGGGCTAATGCCTTCCCCCTTTTCTTTTTGTGGTTAAATTTTCTGTGAAACCAAAGAAGGAGGAGGAGAGATGGAGGACTTCATCAGCAGGAACTACAGGTACGATTTCTCAATGTGCAGCGAACCCATTGAGCTTGTTGCAGACGACTACGATATGAACGAGTTTTTTGAGAGGCTCATAGGCCTTTTAGAGCCTGCTCCTGAAGAGGGAGAAAGGGTTGAGTGTCCCTACTGCGGAGCTCCCCTCATGGTCATTTACCCAGACAGGTTAGAGGAGACAGAACAGGAAGTCTACTTAGGAGAGGAAGAGGAACCTTTAGTTGACCTTATAGAGATGGTTGAGGAACTTGCAAAGGAGAGGAAGTTCAGAACCGTTATAGATGCAAGGGAGCTCTACGGGGAGTGCAGGAAGTGTGGGAACACCTACGCTGCTTTAAGGTTTGTGATTCCAACAACTAAGAACTTTGATTCCGTAGATGAGCTGAGGAGTTTCCTGAAAAGGGCAAAAGAGGAGGGAGAGAGGGAGTACTACTTCAGGGAGCTCCCCGACGTTGCATTCCTGGGAACCCGCTACCTATACGACGGAGAGGAGATCTGGGAGGTTGAGACTCTTCCCTTTGCCTTTGACGAGAACGTTGAGTTCACCTGCGTATTTAAGAAGCTCTACGACATGGTAATGGCGGAGGAGGTATGAGAAGACTCCCCGTTGTTGCGATAGTTGGAAGGCCTAACGTCGGCAAGTCTTCACTCTTCAACAGGCTACTTGGGAAGAAGGTGGCCATAATAGACGACACTGCAGGAGTAACCAGAGACAGAATCGTTCAGGAGGCAGATTTAGACGACCATACCGTTTTACTCGTTGACACAGGGGGAGTTGATACAACGGGAAGGGTCCACGAGTTTGCAAAAGAGACGACAGAGCAGGCCAAAAGGGCAATGGACGAGGCCGACGTAATCGTTTTCGTAGTTGACGGAAAAGAGGGGGTAACTCCGTTAGACGAGGAAGTTGCAAGGATTCTGAGGAAGTGGAAAAAGCCAGTAATTGTGGCCGTTAACAAGGTTGACGAACCCTTTATGGAAGACCTTATCTACGACTTCTACAGGCTCGGCTTTGAAGAGGTTATTCCCATCTCTGCAATCCACAAGATAGGAATTCCAACGTTAATAGAAAAGATACTGGAAAAGCTCCCTGAGGAGCTGAAGGAGGCGGCAAGGAGGGAATACGAGAAGAAGGAAAGGAGGGAGAAGGCCGAAAGGCTCATCTCCGGAGAGGAAACGGAGGAGCTCCACAAGCTCTCAGAAGACCTTGCAGCCGGAAAGGAGTATGAGATAGAGGAAGAGGAGAAAGAGCCCATAAAGGTTGCAATAGTTGGAAGGCCCAACATGGGCAAATCCACACTTCTTAACGCCCTTGTAGGAGAGGAGAGGGCAATAGTCAGCGACGTTCCGGGAACAACGAGGGACGCAATAGACACCTACGTAAAGATAGGAGACGACGAGTTCATCTTCATAGACACCGCCGGAATAAGGCGGAGAGGGAAGATAAAGGACATTGAATACTACTCGTATCTTCGGGCTTTAGACGCAATAGACAGGGCAGACGTTGTCGTTCTTTTAGTTGATGCGGAAGAAGGGCCAACAGATAGAGACGCAAAAATCGCCGGAATAGCCCTTGAGAAGTTCAAGCCCATAATCATTGCAGTAAACAAAATTGATAAGCTGAAGAGCGAGAAGGACTGGGAAAGAATACACAGAGAGCTGGACTTAACATTTGACTTTATTCCTTACGCTCCAAGGGTCTTCATCTCTGCGAAGGAGAGGAAAGGACTAAAAGAGCTCCTCAAGCAGATAAAAGACGTTTACAGGCAGTATACGAAGAAGGTAAGAACGGGTGAGTTCAACAGGGTTCTCCAGAAGCTGATGGAGATCCACCAGCCCCCTGTTTACAAGAATAAGATTGTCAAAATCTACTACGGAACACAGGTAAAGACGAAACCGCCAACGTTCCTGCTCTTCTCAAACTACCCTGAGGGGATACCAAAGTCTTTCAGGCGGTTTTTAGAGAACAGGATAAGAGAGGCATTCGGGTTCAACAAAATACCCATCAGAATCGTCTTTAAGAAGAGGAGTTAGGAGGGAAGATGAAAGTTCTGGGGATAAACGGATCACACAGGAAAGGGTCAACACTCATCCTTTTAGAGGAAGCCTTTAAAGAGCTTGAGGGTTTTGAGACTGAGATCATCTCCCTCTCAGACTACGTCCTTGAGTACTGTAAGGTCTGTAACGCCTGTAAGAGGAACGGCGGAATCTGTGTAGTTAAAGATGGATATGAAGAGATAGCTCAGAAGATGAAGGAGGCCGACGCTATAGTTATCGGTTCTCCTGTCTACTTCGGTTCAATTACGGGAATGTTGAAGACCCTGTTTGACAGGTCAAGGACTTTAAGGGTTAACTGGGAGCTGAAGGACAAGGTCTGTGCCGCAATTGCCGTTGGGGCAACAAAGCACGGCGGTCAGGAACACACGCTTCAGGCAATCCACGCCTGGGCACTCATCCACGGAATGATCTTAGTTTCAGACTCAGACCCAACGGCACACTTTGGGTGCGCGGCTGTTGCAAAGCAGGTAGACGACCAGTTTGAGATTGACGAGTGGGGTTTAAAAACGGCAAGGAGCGTTGGGAAGAGGGTAAGGGAGGTTCTGAACCTTATTAAGGGAAGCCGTTGATAGTTCTTGGAACAAGCGGCTTCTTCTACAGGGACTGGAAGGGCGTTTTTTACCCGGAAGACTTGCCTATGAGCCAGTGGCTCCTCTACTACGCAGAGCACTTCAACGGATTAGAAGTTAACTCAACGTTCTACAGGCTTCCCGTTAAGTCCTCAATCAGAAACTACCGTAAAGTTCCGCTTAAGTTTGTTTTCAAGCTCTACAGGGGAATAACCCACTACAGAAAGCTGACGGAAGAGAACGTTAGGCCTTTCCTTACTGTAAAGGAAATACTGAAAGAGAACTTGGTCTGCCTTTTGGGTCAGTTTCCAAAGAGCTTCTCCTACAGCGAGAAGAACCTTGAGTTTCTCAACAGAACAGTTGAAAATTTCAGGAAAGAGGAAATTGACGTAGCAGTGGAGCTCCGCAGCCCCACCTGGAAAGAACACCTCAGTGAGGTTGAAACAACAGTTGTCTGTTCAGACTCTCCAGAGAGTTTAGGGTGGCTGAAGGGGTGTAAAGAAACGGAAAAACTTTCATACTTCAGGTTTCACGGAAGAGAGCGTTTATACAGGAGCTCCTACACCGAAGAAGAGCTTAAAGAGATTGCAGAGAGGATAGAAAGGAGCTCCTCAGAGGTCAAGTGCGTCTTCTTCAACAACACGGTAGGGGGAACTGGAGCCCTAAACGCACTGAAGCTGAAGGAACTCTTAGGACTTAACGGCGGAAAAAAGAAAGATTAAGAAAGAGACCAGCGTAATGGTAGCTCCTGAGGGGGCATCTAATGCAAACGAGGTGAGCATTCCTAAGAAACCTGAAAGGACTCCAAAGAGAAGGGAAAGGGTGAAATACTGGCCGTAGCTTTTAGAGAACCTGAAGGCGGAGGCTGAGGGGACAACAAGGAGTGAGAAAACCAGGAGAGCTCCCACCGCCTTAAGGGAGAAGGTAACGACGGCGGCAACGAGAAGGTTCATCAAAAACGTTATCAGCTCAACCCTGTAGCCTGAGGCCTTTGCAATCTCCTCGCTGAAAGTAATCAGGTATATCTCCCGCCAGAGGAAGGTGAAAAAGAGGGAAACCAGAACGGTTAGAAATAGTAGAACTAAAAGATCTTGAGTTTCAACAGATAGCGGGCTTCCAAAGAGGTATGAAAGGACGGAAGCGCCGTAGGTGTTTGAAAGGCTTAAGAAAAGAACTGCCAGTGCCATACTGGTTGCAAAGAGAACTCCCATCCCAACGTCAAAGTGGAGACCTTTCCTGCTTAGATACCAGATAACAGCAGCGGCAGAAAGGGTAAATAGAAGAGCTGTTAAAATGGGAGAGAGACCAATTAGAAAGCCGAAGGCAACCCCTGAAAAGGCAACGTGGGCAAGGCCAGCCCCGGCAAAGCTCATTTTCCTTAAAACTACGTATGAGCCAACGGCAGAGCAGACAAAACCGGTAAGAATAGAGGCTAAGAGAGCTCTAACTCCAAAGTCGTAGCTTAAAAAGAGAAAAGGGTTTGAGACCATTTCTATCCTTCAGAGGAGCCTTCAGCCTCTTTTTCCTTAAGTTTCTTAAGGTATTCCTGAGCCTTTTTGTGCTTAACAACGTCTCCCGTTTTGTAGTAGATGGCATACTCGGCAATGTTTGTTGCGTGGTCTCCCACCCTTTCCAAAGACTTAACAACAAGTATGAGCCTTACCGCAATCGCTGCGTTTTCAGGGTTCTTCTGGGAAATCTCAACAAGCTCGTCAAAGAGCCTCTCGTAGAAGCTGTCAACAATATCGTCTTTGTCTATTACTTCTTTTGCAAGCTCAACGTCTCCTCTCAAAAGTGCCATAACCGAGTCTTTAAGCATCTCAGAAACTATCTTAAGCATTCTGGGAAGGTCAACGTAGGGCTTTATGGGTGGAACTTCAGAGAGCCTTATGGCCGTTTCGCAGATATCCCTTGCAAGGTCTCCCACTCTCTCAAGGTCAACAATACTCTTTAAGATAGAAACAACAAACCTTAAGTCTGCAGCCTCAGGGGAGTAGAGGGCAAGAATCCGAACGCATCTCTCCTCAATCTCCAGCTCTTTTATGTCTATGAGCCTGTCAAACTGATAGGTGGCCTTGGCCTTTTCCTTATCCCTCTCCATGAGGGCTTCCATTGCGTCGTTTATTATCTTTTTGGCCATGTCGGCCATCTCTATAAAGCTCTTCTTCAGCTCGTCAAGGTCTGCTATGTAACGCTCTATCATTTACCCCTCCATCTGGTGGTAGAGTGCAGAGATTAAAACGTCTAAGGCCAATTCTACTTTTTCTTCTCTTAACAGTTTCTTAAAAGTTGAGAGCTCCTTCAGTATTTCATCGGCAAGGAAGAGCAGATCTTCAAATCCCTCAGGTTCATTAGCCCTGTAGTAAACAAGCCTTTTCAGGAAGGGAATCAGGTAGTTCTGGGATATGTAAAAGAAGGCTTCTCTCTTTTCCTCAGGTATAGGTTTCTCAAGGAGGCATTCAAGGTATGAGAGCTTCTCCTCTTCAGGATAGCCAAGGAGGGAGTTCCTAACGGAGGAGACAAACTGGCGGAGCTCCTCCTTCTTCGTCCTCACCCTGAACTCCCTATCAGCCTTCCACTGGGGAAGTATCCCCTCTATGAACCTCTTTGCCTCTTCCTCAAAGGGAAAAAACTCATCCTCTCTTCCAAAGTTGCAGCATCCCATTAAAGTGTCTCCTCTTTTACCGGCCTTGAGAGGAGCTCCCTCATAACCTCATCGGGGTTCCTCTTTTCATAGATAATCTTATAGACGGCCTGAGAGATCGGCATCTCCAAAGAGAGTTTCCTGGCAAGGTTAACAACGGCCTTCACCGTATGGACACCCTCAACAACCTGCTTTCCGTCAAAGTCTTCACCTCTGGCAACCAAAAGCCCAAACTGCCTGTTCCTTGAAAGGTCTCCAGTGCAGGTGAGAACAAGGTCTCCAACACCTGAAAGGCCGTAAAATGTCTCTTCCCTTGCTCCAAGGGCTCTCCCAAGCCTCTTTATCTCGTGAAGCCCCCTTGTTATGAGGGCCGCCCTTGCGTTGTTCCCAAGGCCCATCCCGTCTGAAATTCCCGTTGCTATGGCTATCACGTTCTTGAGAGCTCCCCCGAGCTCCACTCCGAGAACGTCAGAAGAGGCGTAGAGTCTGAAAGAGGAAGTGTTGAGAGTCTTAACCATCTCAAGAGCTCTCTCTGAACTCCTGTTTGCAACAACAGCGGCGGCAGGCAGGCCGGAGGCTATCTCCTTTGCAAATGTAGGCCCTGAAAGGACGTAGTAGTTTTCAAGTGAACCAAAAATCTCCTCAAACCTCTGAGAAAGGGTCTTTAGAGTCTTAACCTCTATCCCCTTACTTGCGCAGATTAAGGGTCTGGAAGCTATTAAACCCTTGTGCTCTTCCCAGAAAGAGGGAGTAAACTGGGCAGGGATAACGGAAAAGACAACATCTGCCTCTGAAACCGCTTCCTTAACCGAATCTGTAGCCACAACAGTTTCAGGATACCTAAAACCTTTCAGGAAAACAGGATTCTCCCTCTCCCTGTTTATAGACTCTATCACATCCGTCTCACGGCACCACTGGAAAACCTCAAAACCGTTTCTGCCAAAGTGGACAGCAAGGGCAGAACCCCAGCTTCCAGAGCCTAAAACGGCCAGCTTCACTTCTTCACCTCTACAAATCTATCCTCTTCTCTCTTAAAAACTCCGGAAACGAGGACTCCCTTCTCCTTGAAGAACTTGAGCAGTCTATCAAGGTCTTCTTCCCTGACTAGAACCCCAACGCCGCACCCTTCAAATATCTCATCGGGAATGGGAATAGAAACAGCCTTAAAGTCCTTCAGGAGCTTCTCAGCCTTGAGCCCTTCAGGGATAGAGGGAAAAGCTATGCAGTATTCATACTTCTTAAAAAGCCCTGTAGCCCTTAAGAAATACTCTTTTGCGTGGAGCCTCACCCCCGTTGCGATGAAAAAGAGTTTCTCGCCAAAACTCTTAGCCTCAGCCATTACTCTCCTCTTTAAGCTTTTTAAGAGCTAAAAAGCCCTCGTAGAATATCCAGAGGGCAAGGAAAACCTGAACAAGGGCAGCAATTCCTATAACTGTAAATTTCCACTTAACAAAGAGCATAACAAGTGCCCAAACGGTGATAACGGCCATAAAGAGGGACGGAATTCCCGTAACGAACCAGTATTTACCCTTTCCGGTCTTTATCATCCAGACCATAACGACGAAAAGGGAAAGGGCAGCAATCAGCTGATTTGTAGCCCCAAAAACAGGCCAGAGGGCCTTCCAGACGGGAAGGAGCTTTCCGGTGGCAGGATCTCTATACTTGAGAAAGACGAGGAAAGCTGGAATGATGAGTGAAACGCCGGTGGCAACAAACCTGTTTGTTATTCCTGTAAGCTCTGTGAAAACGTACCTTGCGAGCCTCGTTCCCGTATCTGTGCTGGTTAGAACAAAGGAGGAGAGGGCAAGCATTCCAAAGGCAACTCCAATCTTCTCAGGAATTCCCAGAACTGCCATAAACCTTCCAACTCCTGTTCCGTAAATAGCTGCAACGTTTTTCTTGAGGATGTGAAACTCAGGAACTGTAAGGATGAGAACGAAAATAACAGACATAACAGCAACCAGACCTTCTAAGAGCATTGCTCCGTAGCCAACGGGAAGGGCATCTGTCTCCTTATCAAGCTGTTTAGAGGTTGTTCCAGAGCCAACTAAAGAGTGGAAGCCGGATATTGAACCGCAGGCTATAACAACGAAGAGGAGCGGAACTAAAGGCCCTATATCGCTGTTAAAACCTAAGTAGGCAGGAATGTGGGGCTGGAAATTACCGAAGGAGAGGAGAATTCCAAGGCCTGCACCTATAACAGCACCGTAGAGGAGGAAGCTTGAGAGGTAGTCTCTGGGCTGGAGGAGTATCCAGACGGGAGTTACTGAGGCAACAGCAACGTAGATGAGGAGGATGATGTTCCAGACTGCCGGAGAGAGGTTTATGGGAAAGAGTTGACCGATATAAACGGCAATGTAGACAAGGACAACGAAAATGACAGTAGCCCACTTAAGGGAAAGACCAAATCTGTAGACAGAAATTCCGAAGAGAACGGCCAGAAAGATGTAGATAACTGCAGAGGTTGCAACTCCTCCACCAATGGGAAGGAGAGAGACAACTTTGCCGCCTTCAACCAACGGAACCTTAGCATTGAAAGTTATCTGGGCAACATTTATAAAAACGGCAACCACGTAGAGGAGGGCAAGCCAGATGAAGAGTTTAAAAAGGAAACCGGCCCTTTTTGATAGGTATCTGCCCCCAATCTCTGCAATTGACTTTGCCATGTTCCGAACGGAGGCGACAATTGAGCTCATATCGTGGACGCCGCCTATGAAGACGTTTCCGATTAGAACCCACAGGTAGGCAGGAAGCCATCCCCAAGAGGAAGCTGCAGTTATTGGGCCAACTATCGGCCCTGCACCGGCAATAGAGGAGAAGTGGTGGCCTAAGAGGACTGGTGCTGGAGCAGGGACGTAGTCCACACCGTCTCTTAGCTCGTGGGCAGGCGTTCTGGCATCTTTCTTCAAGCCAAAGACCTTATCCCTTAAAAACCGTCCGTATGTGAAGTAGGCTATTAACAGAACAACCGCAGCGATAACGAAGAGGAGAGTAACCATTCTTCCCTCCGTTTTAAAGGGTAAGGTAATTATCCTACAAAAAGGCGGGAATCAGAGATAGTTAAATGAAAGGGAGGGGAGCTCCCTCTCCCAATCAGTAGTTTACAGGAACGATATTCCTGTGAAGTCCCAGTTTCTTAGGTTCAATTCCAAGGGCCAATCCAACAAGCTGTGGAACGTGAAGAACTGGTAACTTAAAGCTCTCTCCTACTTCCTTTAGTGCCCTTGACTGGTTTGCGTCAAGGTTCATGTGGCAGAGAGGACAGGGAGTTGTCATACAGTTTGCTCCGTTTCTTCTGGCGTCTAAAAGGTTTAAACCGGTTAACTTCATACTCATTTTTGGAGCAGGCCAGAAGGCGTGGAAACCGCAACACTCAAGTCTCCTCTCCCCGGAAACGGGCTCAGCTCCAAGGGCTTTTATAATCTTCTCCAAAGACTGAGGGTTCTCTGAAGGCTCAAAACCTAAAATACTCTCAGGCCTTACAGTGTGGCAGCCGTAGTAGGGATAGACCTTTAAGTTAGAAAGCGGCTTAACAACCCTTTTTCTAAGCCCCTCCTCTCCGAACTCCTCTAAAAGAACCCAGTGGAAGTGTTTAACGTCAACAGTCCCCTTATACTCAAGGCCAGCTTCAGAAAGAATTTCGTTCACCTCTTCTTTCAGATCTTCATCGTTATCAAGTAAATACTTGGTCTTCCTCAGGACTAAAAGGCAGGTGCTACAAACGGTCACTATGTCCAGACCTTCCTTTTCTGCGTATGCAAGGTTCCTTGCATTAACGGCAAGGTCAACGGCTTCTTTAACCTCTTCTAAAACCCCAGCACCGCAACAGCTGAACTGTGGAAGTTCAACAAGCTCTATTCCAAGCTTCTCTGCAACGGCAATAGTTGACTCGTAAAGCTCTTTAGAAGCCCCCTTAGCAGCACATCCCGGATAAAAGGCGTATCTACCCATCACTCCACCTCCATAGCGGCCTTCATCACCTTAATAAGTGTTTCGTGCTCTCCAATCGGCTTCATAACCGGCGAGTGGGCTTTCCCTCTGAGGATCATCTTTATTCCAACAGGCAGGTTCTCAAGAACTCCCTTGATTCCTTTAGTTCTAAGGGGAAGAAGAACCTCGTTGAGCATACCGGACTCAAGTAGGGATTTGTAGAAGGCCATAACGTGCCTTGCTCCTGGGTTGTCTTTCAGGCCAACATCTATGGAAAGACCTCTCAACTTCATAATCCCATCAACGGGAGAGATGTGTTTGGGACAGACGTCTGCACACTTGTTGCAACGAACACAGTTCCACATATCAAAGGCGTAGCCAATTTTTGACCTTTCAGCCTTCAGGGCGTCCCTAGGATCAACTGCAAACCTGTAAACCCTCGCAAGCTGGAACGGTCCACCGTAGTTCTCGTCAATCTGAGTGGCCGTACAGGAGGAGAAACAAGAAGTGCAGAGAATACAGTCTGTGAAGGAGTCAAACTTCTTAAGTTCGTTGGGATAAACTCTACTCTCCTCGTCTAAGGTTTTTGGAACAACCTCAGGGTCTGGAACCAACCAGGGCTTCATCTCTTCCATTCTCTTAAAGGGCTTATCCCAGTCAACAATCAGGTCTCTTATAATCTCCATGTTATCAAGGGGTTCAAGTGTTAAGGTATCCGTTCCAAACTTGTCAAGCTCGTTGAAAATCTGGGTTTTGCAGGCAAGTTTTGGGAAACCGTTTACCTTAACGGCACAGGAGCCGCAGATTGCGCTCCTGCAGAAAGCCCTGAAAGCAAGGGTTGGATCTTGAGTATCCTTTATCTGTTGAAGGGCCTCAAGAACCGTCATACCCTTTGGAACAGTTAACTTATACTCCTGAAAGTAAGGCTTTTCGTCCTTTTTAGGGTTAAAACGCTTTATTCTGAAAAGAACCTCTCTCTTCTCCATTCTATCCCCCTTAATACTTCCTCTCCTCTGGCTGGTATTTGGTGATTACGACGGGCTTCCATGAGAGGCGGAGCTCCCCATCCTCTCCTCTCTCAACAACTGAGTGTTTCAGGAAGTTTTCATCGTCCCTTTTAGGGTAGTCCGTCCTGTAGTGAGCTCCCCTGCTCTCCTTTCTCTCCAGAGCCGGAAGAACTATCGTTTCGGCAATCTCAACAAGGTTTAAAAACTCTAAGGTCTGCTGTAGATTCGTGTTAAAGGTCCTCTCCCCATCGTAAACCTTAACGTGTTTAGCCCTTTCCTTAATCTCCCTTACCTTCTCAAGGGCTTCTTTCATTTTCTTCTCTTCCCTGAAAATGCCGGCGCCATAGCTCATAACGTCACTAAGCTCACTCCTCAGATCTACCAGCTTCTCTTTTCCGTCTGAAGAAAACAGACTGTCAATCCTCTCCTCTTCCCTCTTAACTTCAGATTCATCAAAGGGAGCAAAACCAATTTCTGAAACATAGTTAATGGCATCCTCGCCAGAGAGTTTCCCGAAAACAACTATGTCAAGGAGTGAGTTCCCACCAAGTCTATTTGCACCGTGGACGGAGATGCAGGCACACTCACCTGCAGCGTAAAGCCCTTTAATCGGGGTTCTTCCCAGCTTATCTGCATCAATCCCACCCATTGAGTAGTGGGCAGTCGGCCGAACGGGAATGGGTTCCTCTATAGGATCAACACCTTCAAAGTCAATGGCCAGCTCCCTTATCTGAGGAAGCCTCTCAAGAATCTTCTTCCTTCCAAGGTGCCTCAAGTCAAGGTAGACAAACTCGTTTCCCTCATCATCTCTAAATCCCCTTCCCTCCATTATCTCCGTCTCTATAGCCCTTGAAACCATATCCCTCGGAGCAAGCTCCATCTTTTCAGGAGCATACTTTTTCATAAACCTTTCACCTTTATTGTTAATCAGGTAACCGCCCTCTCCACGGGCACCCTCAGTAACGAGAATACCCGTCCTCCTCAAACCTGTCGGGTGAAACTGGACAAACTCCATATCTTTCAGAGGCAAACCGGCCCTTAAAACGGCAGCTGTTCCGTCTCCAGTATTTCCAAGGGCATTAGAAGTTCTATTCCAGTAAACCCTTGCGTGACCGCCTGTCGCCAGAATTACAGCCTTTGCACGAATGCCGTGAATCTCTCCACTCCTCAAATCCATTGCTACAACGCCAGAAACCCTTTCTCCGTTATGGACAATAGAAAGGAGAAACCACTCGTTAAGAAACTTCACTCCGTTTTTCAAACACTGCTCATAGAGGGTCTGGAGCATAACGTGACCTGTCTTATCGGCAGCGTAACACGTTCTCGGAAAGGAAGCTCCACCGAACGGCCTTTGCGCAATTCTCCCATCTTTGAGTCTTGAGAATGGAAGACCCATGTGCTCCATTTCCCTTATGATTTTTGGAGCCATTTCACACATTAGCTCAACAGCATCCTGATCAGCTAAAAAGTCGCTACCTTTCACTGTGTCGTAGGCGTGTTTCTCAGGGCTATCTGGAGCAACGTTTCCAAGGGCGGCGTTTATACCACCCTGGGCAGCCCCCGTGTGTGACCGGGTAGGATAAACCTTAGAGAGAACAGCTACAGACAACCCTTTCCTTTTACTCGTTTCAAGGGCAGCGTAAAGACCGGCACCCCCAGCCCCAACGATTAAAATGTCAAACTGAAGCATAGATCCTCCTTGCTTTATGAAATTTCTTTAATTCTTTTATTGCCTTTGAAAAATTATAGAAAACACGCGAAAAACAGAATTTTCAACGGATAAATCGTTCCAGTTTAACTATTTGTAAAAATTTTGTAAAATTTTAAGAAGCTCTTAATTTTCATAAAATGCTTATAACTTTATCTTCCGGAGGTTTCATATATGGTAGAGCTTGACTACGACATAGTAATCGTAGGAGGCGGTGGAGCCGGTCTATACGCAGCTCTCTGGGCGGCGGAGAATACGATACTAAAAGTGGCCGTTATGACAAAGGTATACCCCACCCGTTCCCATACCGGAGCTGCAGAGGGTGGAATTAACGCCGTTTTAACCCACTCAGTTGGAGACAGCCCCGAAGCCCACGCCTACGATACGGTAAAGGGTAGCGACTTCTTGGCAGATCAGGACGCCGTTGACATAATGTGCAAAATGGGGGCCGCCGTTATATACGACATAGCCCACAGGGGTGTTCCATTTTCAAGGCGGCCAGACGGAAGGATTGCCCAGAGGCCGTTCGGTGGAGCTTCTTTCCCAAGAACCTGCTACGCTGCTGACAAAACAGGCTTCTACATACTCCAGACCCTCTACGAACAGTGCCTCAAGAACAACGTAACATTTTTAAACGAGTGGTTCCTCCTCTCAATAATCCACAACGGCGAAAGGGTAGAGGGAATAACGGCCTGGGACATAAGGAACGGCGGTGTTCACCTCATAAAGACTAAAGCGGTAATCCTGGCAACAGGTGGACATGCAAGGGTTTACTGGAATAGAACTTCAAACGCCCTTGGAAACACTGGAGACGGAACCGCCGCCGCTCTAAGAGCAGGTTTACCGCTTAAGGATATGGAGTTTATCCAGTTTCACCCAACGGGACTTGCAAAAACGGGAATTCTGGTCACTGAAGGTGCCCGCGGAGAGGGCGGATACTTAAGGAACAAAGACGGCGAGCGTTTTATGAAGAGGTATGCTCCTGAGAAGATGGAGCTTGCCCCAAGAGACATTGTTGCAAGGGCTATTCAGACGGAGATAGACGAGGGAAGGGGATGTGGACCAAACGGCGACTACATCTGTTTAGACCTTACCCATTTAGGAGAAGAGAAGATAAACGAAAGGCTCCCACAGACAAGGGAACACGCAATCCTCTACGAGGGGGTTGACCCGGTTAAGGAGCCGATTCCCATTGCCCCAACTGCCCACTACTCAATGGGTGGGATTGATGCAGATAAGCTGGGAAGAACCCCGATTAAAGGGCTTTACGCTGCAGGTGAGTGTGCCTGCATCTCCGTCCACGGTGCAAACAGGTTAGGCGGCAATTCCCTACTTGACGTTCTCGTTTACGGAAGGCTTACAGCCCTTGAGGCAGTTAAATATGCAGATGAAGCTCCAGAAACAAACCCGTCTGTTGCAAAGGCAAAAGACGATGAAAAGAGAATACTGGAGCTTATGGAAGCAGATGGAAAAGAAAAGGTTGCCGACTTAAGGAAAGAGTTGGGCAACGTTATGATGAAGCACTTTGGCGTCTTCAGAGAAGAGAAGTCTATGAGAGAAGGGCTTGAGAAAGTGATGGAGATTAAGGAAAGGGCCAAACACGTTAAGGTTTACGATACCAGCAAGAAGTTCAACACAGACCTGATAACAGCACTTGAATTCTTAAACCTCGTTGACCTGGCTCCAGCCATTGCCGTTCCTGCAATTGAGAGGAAAGAGAGCAGGGGGGCTCACGCGAGGAAGGACTACCCAAAGAGGGACGATAAGAACTTCCTGAAACACTCTGTTGTTAAGTTAAAAGAGGATGGAACCTACGAGCTCTCCTGGAAGCCGGTAACGATTACAAAGTTCCCACCAGAGGAAAGGAAGTATTAAGGAGGAAGCTATGGAAACTGCCGTTCTACAGGTTTTCAGATACGACCCTGAAAAAGATCAAGCTCCTTACTACAAGGAGTATGAGGTTCCTGTAGAGGGAACGCTCCTCAATGCCCTGTTGTATATAAAGGACAACTTAGACCCAACCCTCGCCTTCAGGGCTTTCTGCAGGAGTGAGGTGTGCGGCTCCTGTTCAATGAAGGTTAACGGGAAGACAAAACTCGCCTGTAAAACTCCTATGAAAGAGTTAGTTGAGACCTGGAAGGGAAAACCTTTAAGGATAGAACCTTTAAACCACATGAAGGTTATCAAGGACTTAGTTGTTGATATAGACAAGCCGATAGAGAAGATGAAAACCCTTATTCCCTGGTTGGTTCCAGACCCGAGGGTTGTTCCCACAGACCCGATGCACGAGAGCATCATTTATCCGGAAGAGATGGAGGCCTACAAAGACCAGATTCACTGTATGCTCTGCTTTTCATGTTACTCAGCCTGTGAGGCTGTTGCAGACAACGAGAGATACAGGGGACCATTTGCCTTTTCCAAGGCCTACAGGTTCCAGGTTGACAGGAGGGACATAGAAACAGCCAAAGAAAAGAGAATCAGGTATGCAATCTCAGGAGGTCTCTGGAGCTGTGTTCAGTGTCAGAAGTGCCTTTACGTATGTCCCAAAGGGGTTAAACCTGCAGAGGACATACAGAACTTAAGAGGACAGGCCGTTAAGAAAGGGTTTACAGACAAGCCGGGAGCCAAGAAGCTCAAGCACTTCGTTGACTGGATCTACGCTACAGGTCAGATAAACAGACTCTACCTGCCAGAAGAGGTTTACGGGAATAAGGAAGCAAGGGAGAAACTTACAAAAGCCTACACTGAAATGGGAGTTGAGGTCTGGGAGGTTCCAAAGCCTACAAAAGGTCTTATGAAGTTCAGGGATATCTACCTTGAGATTCTATCCAAGGAAGACAAGGCGTTAGACCTTGACTACTCCCACGTCCGTAAGATTGACAAGATGGTAAGCGATATCTTCAAGGCAGACATCTGCACAATCGTTGACAAAGCCCACGAGGAGGGCAGGAGTTCACGGGGGTTAATCTCTAAGTTGAAAGGTCTTTTAGGAGGTCAGTAATGGTTAAAGTTGGCTTTTACCAGGGCTGCTGCTTTCAGGGGCAGGATGCCCACATGTTTGAGACGATGAAGGAGATGTTCAAGCGGATAGACGTTGACGTTGTTCTTTTAGAGGAGACAACCTGCTGCGGCGGGAACACGATTGACGAGGAGAACAGGAAGCTCTCTTACGCAATAAATGCAAGGAACATTGCCCTTGCAGAGAAAGAAGGCCTTGATATGCTTGTTTCGTGCAATACCTGTTATATGGTAATAGCAAAGGCAAAAAGGGCTCTTGATACGAACAAAAAGCTCAGGGACGAGATAAACGAGCTCCTTAAAGAGGAAGGGCTGGAGTATAAAGGAACGAGCAAAATATACCATCTTTTAGACTTCTTCAGAGATGTTGTCGGTTATGAGAAGATAAAACAGGCCGTTAAAAGGCCTTTAAAGGGGTGGAAAGTTGCCGCCTACTACGGCTGCCACGTTCTCTACCCGAAAGAGATTGCCGTTGACAACAGCGACAACCCATCATCTCTACAGGAGATATTAAAAGCCCTTGGAGCAGAAGTTATTGATGACTATGAAGGGAAGGATGCCTGTTGCGGATACCACTCTTTCTTCACAGATAAATCAATGACTCTGAAAAAGCTGAACAGGATTTTAGGCGGAGTTAAGAAAGTCGGAGCTGACATAGTAGCCACTCCCTGCCCATTGTGTTTTAAATCTTTTGATATCTACCAGACAAACATGGAAAACCCGCCAAGGGTTCCATCTTCTTTCCTGCCGGAGATTATGGCTTACGCATTCGGGATTGATAAGGATAAGTCTGGCCTTTCCCACCACCTGATTAAGGTAGAGAAGGAGTAGGAGCTCCCCGCTCCTACTTTTCCTCTTTAGTTTCTTTCTTTTCTCTATAATACCCACAAAGGTCTTTCAGAGGGCACTTTTCACACTCAGGCTTCCTGGCCTTGCAGATCGTTCTTCCAAGTCTTATGAGGTTGTAGTGGAAAACTCTGTTGAACTCTCCGTCAAAATGGCTCTCCATAAACTCTGAAATCCTGTCCTTATCCCAGTTTTCCGGAAAAATTCCGAGCCTCTTTAAAACCCTGTAACAGTGGGTATCTATGGGAAATGTGTTCTTGTTGAAGGCAAAGGTGAGAATTACCCTTGCAGTTTTTGAACCGATATACGGAAAAGAGGTAAGGAGTTTTATGGCCTCTTTTGCAGGGAGCTCCCTCAACCTCTTCTCAACTTCAGGCCATTTTGAAATCAGCTCTTTAAGGGCCTTTGACTTCTGATTGAACATACCACAGGGGCGAATCGCCAGAATTAACTTCTCTAAGGGGAGCTCCCCCACCTTAAGCAGGTTCCCGTTTGTAACTTTCTTCAGGTTCTCAAGGCACTTCTCTGCATTCCTATCGGTGGTGTTCTGGCTCAAAACAGTAAAGACCGCCTGCCCAACAGGGTTTCTACCGGGCTTATAGGGAACCGGAAAGAGCTCACTTAACCGTCTATAAATCTCCCTTATGAGGGAAACCCTGTCCATCAGATGAGACCTGCTATCCTTAGGGCATTCTCAAGGTCTTTCTGAAACTCAGGTTCCCCTCTCCTGTTCCTGAGAAGGTAGGCAGGGTGGAAGGTGGGAATTACAACTATCTCTTTGCCGTTAACGGTTATCTTCTGTTCCTTCCCTCTGATTTTTGAAATAGGAGTCTTCTCTGGAAGGTTGAGAACGGTCCTTGCAGCAAAGGCTCCCAAACAGAGAATTACCTTAGGGGAAATTAACTCAATCTGCTTTTCAAGGAATGGATAACAGGAAGCTATCTCATCCGGTGCCGGGTTCCGGTTTCCGGGAGGCCTGCACTTTACAACGTTCGTTATGTAAACTCTGTCCCTTGAAACGCCGTAAAGGTTTAAAAAACGTGTAAGGAGCTGACCGGCCCTTCCAACAAATGGCCTTCCCTGTAAGTCTTCCTGCTCCCCTGGAGCTTCACCTATAAACATAAGGTTTGTTCTCGGGTCTCCCTCACCGAAAACGACGTTGGTTCTCGTCTTACAGAGCCTGCACCTGCAACAGCTCTTTGCCTCTTCTTCAACCTTTTTAAGCTCTGAAACAGGGTCAAAGCTTTCCATCCCCAACTCTCCGGTTTTCTCTGGAACTCTTACTTCATCATAGCCAATGAGGTTCAGAAACTCAACAAACTTTTTAACCCTTTCCACTCAGAACCTCGTCTCTCACAACTCCATCGTAAACCCAGGTTGTGGGCCCTTCAAGGTAAACTTCTCTGAAGTCTTCACCAAAGTAAACCTTCAACCTCTCTCCCGTTGACACTTCAATTTCCACAGGAGATTTCAGGCCAAACACTTTAGCGGCAACGAGAGCTGAAGCTACCGCTCCAGTTCCACAGGCAAGGGTTTCTCCCTCAACTCCCCTCTCGTAGGTTCTGACCAGAACTTTGCCCAGATGAACTTCAACGAAGTTAACGTTTGCCCCCTTTGGAGAAAAGAGCTCCGAGAACCGAACTTTCCTTCCGACACTTTCTACATCAACGTCTTCTAACCTGTTAACAAAAATAACTGCGTGTGGAACACCGGTATTAATAAAGTGAACGGTTAATCCTTCAACTTTCAGGTTCAGTCTCAAATCGGAAGGGGGAGTTAACTTAACTTTAACGTTCCTTCCCTTAACTTCAGCCTCCACTATTCCCGCTTCTGTTTCAACTGTCATCTTCTCTGGTGCTATTCCCTCTTCATAGGCGAAACGGGCAACGCACCTCATACCGTTTCCACACATCTCTGCAGTTGAGCCGTCTGAGTTGAAAAAACGCCACTTAAAGTTTGCAACGGAAGAGTCCTCTATCAGGATGAGGCCATCTGCTCCAACCCCCGTCCGCCTTGAACAGAGAAGCCTCACAACCTGTTCCTGGGGGAGAGTCTCTGAGAACTTCTCAAAACTGCTGGAAAGGTTGTTAATTACGATAAAGTCGTTCCCCGTTCCCTGGATTTTCGCGAATTTCAGTTTCATCTTTTTCCCCAAATCTATTCAATCTCCTCCCAGAGGTCGGGAAGCATAAACCTCCTCAGTTTCCCTATTCTCGTTCGGGGGAGCTCCCTATCAACTAACTTAAATTCCTTTATTTTTTTGTACGGCTGAAATCCTTTCATCAGTCTGTTGATCTCTTTCTTTATGAAGCTCTTAACATCTTCAATTCCTTCCTCAACCAAAAGCTCAAAATCAGGTCTTATAATAGCCTTCAATTTTCCTTCATGAAAGAAAACGCCTACCTCTAAAATGTAAGGGCTTTTCAACAGCTCTATCTCTATATCCTCCGGGTAAACATTCTTTCCACTTTCAAGGACTATTACTTCTTTAGCCCTTCCGGTAATATGAATGAAACCCTCTTCATCAATATACCCCAGATCTCCGGTATAGAACCAGCCGTCCTTTATCACTTTTTTGGTTTCTTCAGGTTTATTGTAATAACCTTTCATTACGTTGTCACCCCTTACCACTATTTCCCCAGACTCCGTCACTCTAACCTCTACGCCGTCAACAGGAACTCCCGCAGTTCCTATTTTCTTCTTATCAGGCCTGTTCACAGAAATAAGTGGAGAGGTCTCGGTAAGACCATAGCCTTCCAAAATGTTGAACCCCATAGCTTCCATATCACGCCACACATCTTCACTGAGCTTTGCTCCTCCACTTATCATAAAACGGAGATGCTGACCAACTTTTTTATGAACCTCTGAGAAGAACTTTCTCCTGACAAAGCGGGGAACACCCTTCCTGAAAGCTCTGAGAGATCCCTCAACAACCTTCCTCTTCAAGGGTGGAAGCTTCTTAATCTCAGCCATTATATTGTGGTGAATCACGTGATAAAGCTTTGGCACTCCAACCATAATAGTAACTTTTTGGTCATTAACAGTTGAAAGGATATCTGCAGGAGTAAGTTTCTCAATAAAAATGAGGGGAATTTTGAGAGTAACTGGCAGAACTGCCGTTGCCATCAAAGGATACGTATGGTGAAACGGAAGGATTGCAACAAACCGGTCTTCTTCACTCAGGAACTTTAAATTCTCAACGGCTTCAATGTTATGGTTCAGGTTTTTCAGAGTAAGCATCACGCCTTTGGGATTTCCAGTAGTTCCAGAAGTGTAGAGAATAAGGATTACATCTTCTAAGTTTCTCTTTTTAAAAGTTATTTTTCCGGTATCTCTTAAGTTCTCTGAATCAACGTTCAAAACCTTAACATGGTATCCTAACTTTGAGACAGCTCTCTCTGCAATCTCCCTGTTGTTACTGCTGGTTATAAGAAACCTTGGTTGAGAATCCTTCAAAATGTTAAACAGCTCTTCTTCTGTAAGAAGATAATCTACCGGAACAGCTATTCCACCAGAGAAAAGAACCGCAAAGAGAGAGCTTATCCATTCAGGCCTGTTCTCCATAAAAATGACCACTCTGTCTTCGGGGGAGAGCTCCCTCATCCATCTCTGCAAACAGGAAATCTGATTCCCAAATTCCCTGAACGTAATCGGAGTATACCTTCCACCCTTCTTATCTACCAGTATCTCTCTACCGGGAAACTCCTGAATATTCTCAAAAACCCTCTCAAGAAACGTCCCCATAGCGTCCCCTCATATCAGATCTATTATGTCTCTGATGTCTTTCTTCCGGTCTTCAAGGATCTGGCAAAGTTCCTTAGCTTCTCTTTTTGAAACATTCTTCCTTTTCGGAACTTTTAGAACCTTCACCTTTAAAAATCGGGTCAGAGTATCTATCTCAACAACGTCTCCCTCTCTCACTTCCCTTGAAGGCTTAGCAGACTGGCCGTTAACTTTAACGGCACCCGAATCGCAGAGTTCCTTAGCTACGCTCCTCCTCTTTACTATCCTTGCTACCTTCAGGAACTGATCTATCCTCAACCCGTTTCTCCTTTTTCCTCATCTTAGAAGGAAGGGAAAATATCTTAAGGATAAGAGAGAGAAAACCGGCAGTAAGAAAGCCGGATAGAAATGAAAAAACTATAACAACAAAGAGCTTTGTTTTAAATTCACCTAAAAAGGGAATTGTTACATTAACATCCTGAAAGTTTTGAAGGGCAAAGAGGGTAACCCCAACAACAATTACAGCCACAAGAACTGCATAAAAATTCTGCTTTAGCGTCATCTCTAACCTCTAAAAGGTTAAATAGAGAGAGGTTATTCCAATAACCATAAGACCTAAAACCACATTAATACCGTTTAAGGCCATAGAAACTGCATGGAGTTTTAAGAATCTATCGTAGTAAGAACGGTCGTTACTCCTGTAAAACTCAGCCTTTAAAAGGCCAGCTTTGGGAACAATGAGCAGGCCGTTCACAAAGTTAAGAAGGTTCATAACCAGAAGCAAAAACAGATTTACTGAGGCAATCAGAGTCATATTCTCCTTAACGAGCAGGTAGAAAGAAATAAGGGCAAGAAGACCGAAGATGTAACCAAGGCCAAAGTATTTCGGGAATACCGCTCCTGTATACTTTCCCGCTTCCTCTTTCTTTAATACCTTGAATGCTAAAGGAGCCCCAACGGCTGTGAAGAAAAAGAGAGCTCCCACCCAAAGGGATACAGAATACAGGTAGAGGGACTTTAATATCAAAAGCATTTTTCATCTCCTTCCGGCTTTATAAGTTAGAAAGGGATTTTATCTGAAAGGTTACAGGTCTGTCCACTTGAGAGTTATAACATCAACGGGGCAGTTCTCAACGCATATTCCACAGCCGTTGCAGACTTCAGGGTACATAACAACAGCTTTCTCTCCACTCATTACGAAAACACCTGTAGGACAAACGTCAACACAAATTCCACAGCCAATACACCCTTCCTGATCAATGTAGGGAACAACTTTCAAACACCCATCCTCATCTTAAAAGCTTTCACCGTATTGTAAAGGAGCATTGTTATGGTCATGGGGCCAACGCCTCCCGGAACCGGCGTAATTGCCGAAACCTTCTCCTTCACGGCATCAAAATCTACATCTCCAACTATCTTACCATTTACTCTGCTGATTCCAATGTCAATAACAACGGCTCCCTCTTTTACCATGTCTGCCTTTATGAGGTGTGGAACGCCGGTGGCAACGCAGAGGATGTCTGCATAACGGGTGTAGTGGGCAAGGTCTTCCGTATAAACGTGGCAGACGGAAACCGTTGCGTTGGCATTTAAAAGCATGTTTGCAAGAGGCTTTCCCACAATGTTGCTGTGGCCTACCATAACGGCGTTTTTCCCCTCTAAAGGGATGTTGTAGGCCTCAAAAAACTTCATAACCCCTGCCGGCGTACAGGGCATTAAACCTTCTTCGTAAAGCCCCAACATACACTTTCCAACGTTTACAGGGTGAAAACCGTCAACGTCTTTTTCAGGTGAGATGTAGTTAATTACTTCCCTGCACGAAAGTTGTCCGGGAAGTGGAAGCTGAACGATTATTCCATCAACTTCAGGGTTCTCGTTGAGCTCTTTAACGGTTCTGTTGAGCTCTTCTTGAGTAATCTCTGCAGGGAGTTTCCTGTCAATGGAGTTAATTCCAATCTTCTGGCAGGCCTTTATCTTGTTCCTGACGTAAATCTCGCTGGCAGGGTTGTTCCCAACCAGAACTACAGCTAAGGTAGGAGCTCTCCCAAATCTCTCCCTAAGTTCCTCTACTTCTTCCTTAAGCTCTCCCCTTATTTTCTCAGAGAGAGCTCTCCCGTCTAATATAAGCGCCATCCTCTCCTCTCTCGTAGAAATCGTAAATTCTCTGGAAACCCTTAACCCTCAGGTCGTCATCAATCTCAAACAGAACACCGCAGAACTGGATAACCTTTGCCTTCTCTGGAACTTTAAATCTTACAGGAAGCTGTTTTACAAACCTGTCTACCCCCTCTTTCGGCTCCATCCCTATTACGGTATCCGTAGCTCCGGTCATTCCAGCATCTGTAATGTAGAGTGTACCCTGTGGAAGCAGCCTCAAATCGGCAGTTTGAACGTGGGTATGGGTTCCAAAAACGGCGGTTGCTCTGCCGTCGGCGTAAAAGCCAAAAGCCTGTTTCTCAGACGAGGCCTCTCCGTGGAAATCAACGATAACAACGTCGGCAGGGTTTTCTTCGTATATAGCGTCAAAAATCCTAAAAGGGTTATCAAGACACTCCATAAAAACCCTTCCCATCAGGTTAACAATTAGAACTTTTAATCCTTTAACCTCAAGGGTTATAAATCCCCTTCCGGGAGTCCCTTCAGGGTAGTTTGCAGGCCTCAAGATTGGATACTTGTCTATGAACTGGTAAATATCTTTCTTGTCAAATGTGTGGTTTCCCCCGGTTATAACGTCAACGCCGTAGGAGAGGAGCTTGTTGACTATCTTCTCCGTAAGGCCGAAACCCCCTGCAGCGTTCTCACCGTTGGCTATGCAGATATCAAACCTATCCCTGTTCTCCTCAAGCCAGAGGTGGAGAGCTCTCCTCCCCGGCCTTCCAACAACATCTCCAACGAAAAGAACCCTCAGCACCTCAGAATCTCCTTCACCAGGAACTCCGCCTGTTCCTTAAGGTGGAGTAAAGTTCCTGTGTTACAGATAAGGTAGTCTGCGTATTTTAACTTTTCACTGTAGGGAAGTTGAAGGGAATCACGCTTTAAGGCCTCTTTTAAACCAAATTTCTTAGCAGCCCTCAAAAGCCTTTGCCCTCTGTAAGCAAACACAAGAATTAGTCTGTCAAAAAAAGTGTGCCAGCCATACTCAACGGCCACGGCCGCCTCAACAAAAACTACAGAATCAGAGTATTTAAACTTCAAAAGCTTAAGACGTTCAAGGATAAGAGGATGAAGTATTCCGGTAAGTTTCTTGAGAGAATCGGGGTCTGAAAACACAATGGCTCCAAGTTTTCTGGTATCTATGAGGCCGGAATTGGTGAGGAGCTCCTTCCCGAAAATCCTTACCACATCATCCTTAGCCTCTTTCTGGAGAACTTCCTTTCCTATCCTGTCAGCATCGTAAACAGTAAATCCTTTGAGACTCAAAAATTTTGATAGAGTAGATTTACCAGAACCTATATTACCGGTGATCCCTACTATCAACTTCTCTTCTCCCTTTTTTCTCAAGAAAACTCTCAAATATAGGGATCAGCATTACAGCAAGGGGAACCGCAACAACGATTCCTAAGAAACCTCCCAAGTAACCGCCTGTAAAGATGAAAAGGAGTATAAGAATAGGATTAATACCTGTGGTTCTGCTCATAACGAGGGGGTAGATTAGGTTCTCAAAGCCGGCCTCGGTAAGGAAAACGGTTAAAACGCCCAAAACCGCCTCAAGGGAACCGTTGTCAAATATGGCAAGGAGGAGTGAAGGAAGAAGCCCGGAGAAAAAGCCAACGTAGGGAATCATGTTTAGAACACCTGCAACAAAGCCGATGAGGAGCGAGTATTTAATTCCCACAAAGTAGAGACCTATAGCTAAATAGCTTCCAACGAAAACTGCAACAGCAATCTGCCCCACTAAATAACTTGATAGTGCAGAGTGAACCTTTTTTATAAGGTTTTTTAGCTCAGGCTGTATTGATTCAGGAGCAAGGGAGATGTAGAGTTTTAGAATTTTATCCGACTCAATCAAGAAATAATAGGTAAGAAATGGGACAACAACAACATCAATAGCAATAGAGAGAACTGAAAAAACTCCAGAGAATAGTTTAGAAATTATACTTCCAACAGGAATAGATCCCAGCTTTGAATAAATTTCCTGGAAAATCTCTGCAAGATTTTTTATCTTGAACGGATGGTATATTGACCAGTGTTTTCCAAAATGAGAGAAAAGAAAGGAATCTAACTTTTTAGCAAGAGTAGGTAAGTAGTTTATAAAACTTTGAATCTGACCAATTACAGTAGGTAAAACCACAAACAACGCCACAATCAAAATTAAAATCAGAGTAAGTATGGTGAGTAAAGCAGAAACTCTCCTCTTTCTTGTTATTTGGTTAAACAGGTCAAAAATAGGAAGCGATACATATGCAAGAATAGAAGCTATGAAAAAGGGTAAAAGTGCAGGCGTTAGGGAAAAGAGCAGCAGTAGTAAAAGAACTATCGTTAAAAACAGGTAAATTTCTGGCAGATACCTATTCACCATTTAGCTCTCTTATTCCCGCATACGTATAGTGAATTGCAGAGGCAATCGTAAAAGCCCCTGTAAGGTAAAAGAGGAATTTGAGCTCTTTTAATCCAATGATATCGTAATTAACCTTTACAAGAACCACCAGGATCGTTAAGAACTGCAAAAACGCAGTTAACTTTCCTAAAAGTGTAGGTCTAATACTATCTAACTTTCCAAAAACGGAGAGGAGCCATCCTCCAAAGACTATCAAGAGGTCCCTGCTTACCACAATAACAGAGAGCCAAACAGGAATGACCTTTTCAACGAAAGAAAATAGAATATATCCAGAATCTATCAAAGATTTGTCGGCAATCGGATCAAGTATAACCCCAAGAAGAGTTATCTGACTTAACTTTCTTGCCAGAAAGCCATCTAAAGCATCGCTGAGGGAGGCCAGAAGAAAAGTAAGGAAAGCCGCCTTGAATCTACCGTAAAAAACAGCCATAATGAAAACCGGCACTAAAAAGACCCGAAAAACGGTTATCAGGTTTGGAATGCTTACCACACTACCTCCGGAGGAAAGATGAACCCTCTATACTTGAGAAGACTAATTGTAAACTTTCTCAACGAAGATTTAGGAGCCGCAGGAGACATCACTACTAGAGCCCTCCATAAAACAAAAGGAGAGGCAAAGCTCATAGCAAGAGAGAGGGGAATCCTCTGTGGTGTAGAACCGTTTAATATTACATTTGAAACGGTAAACCCAAAAACAGAGATAGAGTGGTTAAAACAGGAAGGAGAAAAGTTTAAAGGTGGGGAAGTTATCTGTCTGATTGAGGGGGAGCTCCCCTCCATCCTCACTGCCGAAAGGACAGCTCTAAATCTGATTCAGCGGCTAAGTGGAATTGCAACAACAACGAGGAAGTTTGCTGAAAAGCTGAAAGGTTCACAGGTAAAGCTACTTGATACCCGAAAAACAACACCGGGGTTAAGGATACTGGAAAAACACGCTACTAAGGTGGGGGGAGCTCTCAACCACAGGTTAGGCCTCTACGATGCCGCCATGATAAAGGACAACCACATTAAAGCCTTTGGCGGAGTTAAATCGGCCGTTATAAAAGTTTCAGAACAGGTACCGGTTACCACAAAAATTGAAGTTGAAATTGAAAACCAGAAACAGCTTCAGGAAGCCCTTGAAGTAATTGATTTAATTGACATAGTAATGCTTGATAACTGGCCTTTAGATAAGGTAAAAGAAGCAGCTCTAAGGCTAAAAGAGGCTAAACCGGGTATAAAAGTTGAAGTCTCCGGCGGAATAACACTTGAAAAATTGGAAATTATTAGGGAACTGCCGGTTGACTTCGTATCTACCAGTAAAATAATAACTGCAGCAAAATGGATAGACTTCAGCCTGGAGGTGTGGTGAACCTCACAACACTCAACGTCTTAGACGGCCTAATAATCATAATTTTAGGCTGGAACCTAATAAGAGGCTTCAATAAAGGGTTTATTGAGGAGATAATCTCCATTACAGGTATTATTGCCAGTTTATACGCCGCATACATCTTTGCTCCTCTGGTTGCCAGAGTACTGGTCAGCAGGCCAGACAAAACTACCGTAATAGTTTCCGGAATCTTCATCTTTCTAATTTCCTTTGTAATCTCAAAGTACATAGCCTTCCACATCAACAGGAAGGTAAACGAAACAGCAATGGGAATAGTCAACAACGTGCTGGGTTTTTTCTTTGGAGTTATAAGGGGATGGATTCTTGCCTCTATTGCCGTCTTTTTAATAGCAGTATTGACTCCAGATGGTTATTTAATAAAGAAGAGTTCCCTTGGCGGTTTGGCGGTTCCCGTTATTGACAAAAGTCTTCAGTTTCTACCTTTAAAGAACAAGAAAAATGACTTAATCCTTAAGAACTGGTTTAAGGCAGAGAAATTCCTGTGGAAAAACTTTGCTCTAAGGAAGTACATAAAGGGGTAGCCCCCTAAGAGGCTAAACCCCTACAGAGGCCATATACTTAATAAGGTCTGCAAGTCTGTTTGAATAACCCCATTCGTTGTCGTACCATGCAATAACCTTAACTAAGTTTCCGTTGATAACGTCTGTGCTGAGGCCGTCAACAATAGAAGAGTGAGGATTACCCAGGTAGTCTATAGAAACGAGGGGCTCTTCTGAGTAATCAAGAATACCTTTAAGGTCTCCTTCGGCAGCCTCTTTCAGAGCCCTGTTTACCTCATCTACAGTAACTCCCCTTTCTACTACACAGACAAAATCAACAAGGGAAACATCCGGAGTTGGAACTCTTATAGATATACCGTTGAACTTACCTTTAAGTTCTGGAATAACAAGACCAACAGCCTTTGCAGCTCCTGTAGTTGTAGGAACCATTGAAACAGCAGCAGCTCTTGCCCTTCTAAGGTCTCTATGGGGAGCATCAAGGAGCCTCTGATCCATAGTATAGGCGTGAACTGTTGTGAGGAATCCGGAGACAATTCCAAAGTTTTCAAGCAAAACCTTGGCAACAGGAGCAAGACAGTTTGTTGTGCAGGAAGCATTTGAGACTATTCTGTGCTTTTCAGGGTCGTATTCTGTGTGGTTTACTCCCATAACAATCGTAATGTCAGGCTCCTTTCCGGGAGCAGAGATGACAACTCTCTTTGCACCAGCTTTCAAGTGTTTACCTGCTCCCTCTCTGTCCCTAAAACGGCCTGTAGCCTCAAGAACAACGTCAACTTCAAGTTCCTTCCAGGGGAGCTCCTCAGGGTTTGGATCGGCATAAACCTTTATCCTCTTACCGTCAACTACTAACTCATCGCCGTCGGCATAGACATCAGCATCAAACCTGCCGTGGACTGAGTCATACTTGAGAAGGTGGGCAAGGGTCTTCGCATCTGTAAGGTCATTAATTGCAACAATTTCTACGTCTGGATCTGAGTGAACAATCCGATAAAAACTCCTTCCAATCCTGCCAAAACCGTTAATAGCAACTCTTACTGCCATAGCTCCTCCCTATAGGTCATTTTTACTTTCTTAATGATAAACTATTAAATCACACCTCACAAACGGGAGCTAAACTTGAACCAGCTACTTCTGGCACTCCTCATTTTCCTGTTTCTGATGCTATTAGTCTTTGCCTCTGTAGCTCTCAACGAGAGAAGAAAGAGAGTTAAACTCCTCAAGAAGCTAAAGAAAAAGAGCCAAGAGGGGAAACAGCCACCCATTGACAGATCAAAACTCCTTGCAAGGGCTCTAAGCCTCATCAAGGAAGGAATAGTGGTAATGGATCCTTACGGAAGGGTTATATTCACAAACCGGTTCGCCAGGGAGCTCCTCGGAATAGATGAGAAAGACATTGGAAAGTTCTTTTACCAGGCAATAAAGGACTTTGACGTAGTATCAATGATAAATGAAGCTTTCAATGAAAGTTATAGAGTTTGGCAGGAAAAGAAGATAAAAGACAGCTACGTACAGGTAATTTTCGGTTCAGACATGGACGAAAAAGTCCTGCTCCTTATAGACCAGACACCAATGAAAAAGTATGAAACCCTTAAGAAAGACTTTATAGCTAACGCTTCCCATGAACTCAAAACACCACTGGCAGCAATGAAAATATCTCTTGAGACACTTGAAGAAACGTGCAAAGAGAATACAAAAGCCCTCAAATACATATCAAAAGCACAGGAAAGGGTTAACTACATGGAACAGCTCATAGAAGACCTGATAACCCTCTCTCTTTTAGAGAGTACAAATCTAACCCTGAAGTTAGAAAAAGTAAAAATTCTCCCCCTAATAAAGGAGATACTTAACAACGTTTCGGAGCTCCTATCTCAAAAAAGGATACAGCTTTCAATAAAAATTCCAGAAGATGCTGAAGTATGTGCAGACGAAAAACTCCTTCACGCCATTTTGAAAAACTTGATAGAAAACGCAATAAAGTACAACAGAGAAGGGGGAAAGATAGAAATCTCCTTCAAACAACTTAAAAACGAGGATGAAATTAAAGTGTGTGATACCGGATATGGGATCCCCAAATCCCATTTACCCTTCATATTTGAGAGGTTTTACAGAGTAGAACGCTCCCGCTCAAGGAAATCTGGAGGAACAGGACTGGGACTCTCAATAGTTAAACTGGCAACGGAAAAACTTGGTGGAAAAGTAGAAGTTGAAAGTCAAGAAGGAAGAGGAAGTTGCTTCTCTATATACCTTCCCAAAAGGTGTGATATTATTACCACCGACCTTTGAAACTGGGGGAAGAATGAGAAGTGTCCTCTTGACCCTGTTGTTACTGTTTTCTCTATTTCAGTTTTCCTACGGTGCTGAAGAAAAAGTAGAAAAAGTGATAGTAATCGGAAATGAAAGTGTTCCAACAAGCACTATTCTCTACTACATATCTGAAAAACCGGGAAAACCCTTCTCACCCAAGTTAGTTGCACAGGACATTAAACGTTTGTTTAAACTGGGCTACTTTGAAAATATCTCTGTTGATGCAAAAGAGGGAAAAAACGGAGTTATTCTAAGGTACTTCGTTAAAGAAAAACCGATAATAACAGACGTTGTTTTTAAGGGAAATTCAAAAATTTCATCTAAAAAACTCAAAGAGGAGTTGGGATTAGTAACAGAAGAGGGAAAAGAGACAAAACTCCAAAAACCACTTGACTACAAGTACTTAGATACACTTGTCAGGAAAATAGAAGAACTCTATGCCAAAAAGGGATACCCGGGAACAAAGGTTTACTACACAATAGACAGGATATCACCTACAAGAGCAGTAGTTACCTTCGTAATAAACGAGGGTAAGAAAGCAGAAGTTTGCGACGTTGAAGTAAAGGGGAACAGAGCTATAAGCTCCGGAGACATAAAAGATGTACTGATAACAAAACCAAAATCAATATTCCACCTCAGGTTCAGCGCTCCACTTTCCCAAGAAAACTTAGAGGAAGACGTAAAGAGGATTGAGGAGCTCTACAAAGAAAGGGGTTACTTAGACGTTGTTGTAGGCCAACCAGAAGTTGAACTTGAGAGAAATTCCTGCTACAGAGTAGTTTATAGAATTATTAAAGAGGGTAAACCTTACAGGTTTGGAAAAATTGAGTTCGTAGGAAATAGACTCTTCAGCTCAAAAGATTTCCTGAAGCTTGAGAAGAAATTAAGATCTGGAAAAAGGTTCAACCAGAAACTGGTTGACGAACTGGCCAGGAAAATCATCAGGAAGTACGGAGAGTTAGGGTTTATATTTGCTAACGCAGTTCCAGAGGTAAAAATACACCCTGAAACCCACACTGCCGACATAATCTTCCACATATACGAGGGAGAAAGGGCATACGTTCGCTGGATAAGGATAAACGGGAACATTTCAACAAGAGATAGAACCATAAGGCGTGAACTTGACCTCTATGAGACGGGGATTTTCAACACAGTCCGCCTTGAAAGATCCATAAGGAGACTCTTCAACACAGGATACTTTGAGAACGTTGACGTAAAACCAAAAGTTGTTGAAGGAACAAACAAGGTTGACGTTGACGTAAACGTTAAAGAGAGGCTCACCGGAGTATTCTCTGTCGGTGCTGGTTATAGCTCCGTTTCAAAGCTGGTGGGAATGTTAAGCGTTTCAAAAGGTAATCTTTTTGGAACCGGGGATTCAGGTTCTGTTAACCTGCAGTTTGGTTCAAGAGTTTTAGACTTCTTTATCAACTACAACCACAGGTGGTGGCTTGACAAACCTCAAACATTATCACTCAGCCTCTACCACAACAGGTATGAGTACTTCACCTACACCAGCAAGAAGACCGGTTTCTCAACCCTCGTCTCAAGAAGGCTCTGGGAAGACTGGAAGGTTGGAGCTGGATACCTGATAGAGAGGGACAAGATAACAGACATTGACGAAGACGCTCCAGATATCGTTAAAGAGGAAGAAGGAACTGAAACAATTGGAATGGTTACAGGTTTCATTTCAAGGGACTTAAGGGACAACAGGTTCCTTCCCCATAAGGGAGACTACTTCAAGGTAACAACTCAGGTTGCAGGAAACTTCTTCGGTGGCGATAAGGACTTCTATAAGGTAATTGGAGAGTATGCCTACTACTTCAACTTTAACGACCTGCCTATAGACATTGAGCTGCCGTTTATCGCCTCCGTTCACGCAAAAATTGGATATGCAGACGCATTCGGAAACACAAGCAGACTGCCGATAGACTACAGGTTCTACGTTGGCGGCGATACAACAGTAAGGGGATTCAAGTGGGGTGAAGCCGGACCTAAGGATAAAAACGGCGATCCTGAAGGTGCCAACAGGGAGCTTGTATTTAACTTTGAGCTGGGATACGACGTCAACAGGATGCTGAGGCTTATCGGCTTCTTAGACATCGGTGGCGGCTGGTGGGACGAGTATAAGTTAGGAGATATGAGAAAGTCTGCAGGTATAGGATTAAGGGTTCTAACTCCCATGGGGCCCATTAGGTTAGACCTTGGCTGGAAGCTTGACAGGAGAACGGGGGAGAGCTCCTCTGAGTGGCACTTTGGAATGGGAAGCTATTTCTAAGCAAAACGGAGGTTTAAATGAGAAAAGCACTAATCGGAGCAGTTATCTCAGCAGCGTTGATAACGGGAGTTTCAACTCCATCCTTCTCTGCTGAGAAGAAGAGCCAGCAGACCTTTGCAGTTTACTACGTTGATATGCAGAAGATAATAAACGAGTCTGTAAAGGGAAAGCAGGCCAAAACTCTGATAGAGAATAAAATCTCTCAGGCTAAGAAGAAGATTGAACAGATGAAGAAGGAAATTGAACAGATCAAGCAGAAGCTCCAGAGCCCCGTAATCAGTAAACAGGAGAAGAGCAAGCTTGAAGACCAGCTCCAGCAGAAGATAAGGGACTTGCAGCGCTACCAGCAGGACGCCCAGATTGAGGTTATGAACCTTGAGAAGAAATACACGATGGAGCTCATTAAAGAGGTTGTTAAGCTGATTCAGAACTACCAGAAGGAGAAGAACATCCCGATGATAGTTGACGCAAGAGAGGCCGGGATAATTGCAGCCTCTCCGAAGTATGACCTTACAGAAACCATAATCAAACTCTACAACCAGCAGGCCGGGAAATGAAGTTAGGCGAAATTGCTGAACTTATCGGGTGTCAGGTTATTGGTGATGAAAATATAGAGATAACAGGCGTTTCAGAGATCCACAGGGCAGAAGCGGGAGAGATAACGTTTCTCACAAACCCCAAATACAAAAAGTTCTTGAAGGAGACAAAGGCCTCTGCGGTTTTGACGGGAGCTCCCCTCAAAGAGCTCAAAATCCCTCAGCTCATCTGTGAAGAGCCCTACGTTGCCTTTGCAAAGCTCTTAGAGATTTTCTACCCGGAGGAGCTCCCCGAACCGGGCATCTGCCTAAACGCAAGGATAGAGGAAGGAGTTGAAATAGGGGAGGAGTGTTACGTCGGGAACGGCGTCCACATCTCAAGGGGAACGAAGATAGGAAACAACGTCTACATCTTCCCGGGAACTTACATAGGACGGGACTGTGAGATAGGTGACAACACGGTTATCTTCCCAAACGTCTCAATCTACGACAGGGTGAAAATAGGGAAGTTCGTGAGAATTCACTCTGGAGCCGTAATCGGTTCAGACGGCTTCGGATATGCATTCAGCAAAAAGGAGATGAAGATTCACAAGATTCCTCAGGTTGGAGGGGTTGTAATAGAAGATTTTGTTGAGATAGGAGCAAACACAACCATAGACAGAGGAACCCTTGGAAACACGGTAATTGGAGAGGGAACAAAGATAGACAACCTTGTCCAGATAGGCCACAACGTAAAAATAGGTAAATACTGCTTTATCGTCTCTCAGGTGGGAATTTCCGGAAGCACAAAGATTGGAGACTTTGTAACTCTGGCCGGAAAGGTTGGAGTTGCAGGCCACATAGAGATAGGGAGCAACATAACCGTTGCGGCAAAGTCTGGAATTACAAAGAGTTTGAAAGAGCCGGGAACTTACGCAGGATTCCCTGCAAGGCCCTACAGGGAGTGGAGAAAGATTCAGGCCTTAATTGACAGACTCCCTGAGATCTACGAGAAAATAAAGAAGTTCCTGAGAGGAGGAGAGAATGGAATACCACGTTAAAGACCTTTCACTGGCAGACCTTGGGAAGAACAGGATTGAGTGGGCAGAGATGGACATGCCCGTTCTGAGGAAGGAGATAAGGGAGAGGTTCATAGAAGAAAAACCCTTAAAGGGAATAAGGATTGGAGCCTGCCTCCACGTAACCACTGAAACGGCCAACCTGATGAGAACGCTAAAAGAGGGCGGAGCTGAGGTCTACCTGTGTGCATCAAACCCCCTTTCAACTCAGGACGACGTTGCAGCAGCACTGGTTAAATACTACGACATTCCCGTTTTCGCCATTAAGGGAGAGGATGAAGAGACCTACTACATGCACATAGAGGAAGTTCTCAAGAGAAAACCCCACATAACGATGGACGACGGGGCAGACCTTATCTCAACACTCCACATGAAGCACCAGGAGTTAATTGAAAACGTTATCGGTGGAACCGAGGAGACAACGACAGGGGTTATAAGGCTGAGGGCTATGGCGAAGGAAGGAGCTCTCCGCTACCCGGTTATAGCTGTAAACGAGGCAATGACAAAACACCTGTTTGACAACCGCTACGGAACGGGGCAGTCAACGATAGACGGAATCTTAAGGGCAACAAACAGGCTCCTTGCAGGCTCAGTTTTTGTTGTTGCCGGCTACGGCTGGTGCGGTAAAGGCGTTGCAATGAGGGCAAAGGGAATGGGGGCTGAGGTAATAGTTACAGAGGTTGACCCCATAAAGGCAATAGAGGCCAGAATGGACGGCTACAGGGTTATGCCTATGGAGAAGGCAGCAGAAATTGGGGACATCTTCTGCACGGTAACTGGGAACATCCACGTTATAAGGAGAGAGCACTTTGAGAGAATGAAAGACGGAGCAATCGTCTGCAACTCAGGACACTTTAACGTTGAAATAGACATACCGGCACTTGAAGAACTGGCCGTTGAGAAGAGAAGGGTAAGGCCGTTTGTGGATGAGTATAAAATGGCAGACGGAAGGAGAATCTACCTGCTGGCAGAGGGAAGGCTTGTAAACCTTTCTGCAGCTGAAGGACACCCTGCGTCTGTTATGGACATGAGCTTTGCCAACCAGGCCCTCTCTGCAGAGTACCTTGTTAAGGAAGGGAAAAACCTGAAGCCTGACGTCTACGTTGTTCCGGAACACCTTGACAGGAAGGTTGCAGAACTGAAACTTAAGGCCATGGGTATAGAGATAGATGAGCTAACTCCTGAACAGGTTGAATACCTCAACTCGTGGGAAATGGGAACTTAGGGGGTCAGTCCCCCTTTATCCCCTTTAAAACTTCAGAAAAAGTTTCCGAAATTTCCGGGTTTTTTAACTCACCAAAAATCTCTCTTGCCCTCTCCTCATCGTAGGCGTGAACAAGCTCATTCCTTTTTAAACGCTCTCTCAAATCTCTCACAAGCCCTTCGTCTCTTTTCCAAAAGAGCCCCTCCTCAAGGACTTTCCTCAAGAGCTCAGGATTTCAAACGGTCTCAAGGTTAACTATATCAACATCCCTTAGAATGGGGAGTTCTTCAACTACATCGTAGAGCTTTAAGAACTCAGAATCTGAAAGACCCGGAGAGTAGATGGCAACGTCAACATCTGAAGTTCTGGAAAACCGGTCTGTGAGAATAGAGCCGAAGAAGATTATTAAGGAGTTTGGGGGGAGAGCTCCCTCAAGAGCCCTCCCGATGAGTTCTATGTAGTCCTCTTTCGTGTATTTCCTTATCTAAGTTTAACCTTTCTTCGTCTTTGCCAGGCGAACCTCTCCCGTCTCTTTATCATACTCAATTCTCGGGAAGAGAATCCCTCCCTTTTCAACCTCTTTTCCGGGCTCTATCCCTCCCCACTCCTCAAACTCAGATGAGCGTAAATCCTCAACTTTTCTACCGAGCCTTAACAGGTCTGCCATCTTCTGGGCAGATTCAGGCATGTAGGGGTAAACAAAAGCTGTTATGAATCTTAAAGACTCAACCATGTTGTAGAGGACTCTATCAAGCTCCTCTTTTCCCTCTTTGTTGAGGCTCCAGGGAGCTCTCCTGTCTATGTAGTAGTTGACGAACCCGACAAACTGCCAGATTTCATCTAAAGCCTTTGTAAGCTCGGCCTTTGGGATGAGCTCCTTTAAACTCTCAAGAGTTGCAAGGGCCTTGTTTTTCAGCTTTACGTCAAGCTCCTCCTCAACACCTTTCGGCTCTGGAACAACGCTCTTCCGATATTTCCTCAACATTGAGAGGGTTCTGTTAAACAGGTTCCCAAGGTCGTTTGCAAGCTCTCCGTTTATCCTGGCAACGAGCTTTTCATAGGAGAAGTCTCCATCCAAACCGAAAGAAACCTCCCTGAAGAGGAAAAACCTGACCTGATCTACTCCGAACTTTTCTACGATCTCAAACGGGTCAATAACGTTTCCTTTAGATTTACTCATTTTCTCTCCTTCAACAGTCCACCAGCCGTGGGCAAAGACCCTCTTGGGAACGGGAAGACCGGCAGACATGAGGAAGGCAGGCCAGTAAACGGCGTGGAAACGGAGAATATCTTTTCCAACCAGGTGTAGGTCTGCAGGCCAGTAGCGGTTGAACCTCTCTGTATCTTCAGGGTAACCTATGGCTGAGAGGTAGTTTGTAAGGGCGTCAAACCAGACGTAAATAACGTGCTTTTCGTTTATGGGAACGGGAATTCCCCAGGTAAAGCTGGTCCTTGAGATGGAAAGGTCTTTAAGACCCTGCTTAACAAAGTTTATAACCTCGTTCCTTCTGAACTCTGGAGCTATGAAGTCGGGGTTCTTCTCGTAGAGCTCTAAGAGTTTGTCCTGATATTTGCTGAGCCTAAAGAAGTAGCTCTCCTCCTTAACCCTTACAACTTCCCTCTTACAGGCGGGGCAGAGCTTCCCCTCTAACAGGTCTTTTTCCGTGTAGTAGGTCTCACAGGGAATACAGTACCAGCCTTCATACTCCCCTAAGTAGATATCTCCCTTTTTGTAGCACTCCATAAAAATGTGCTGAACAGCCTTTACGTGGTATGGGTCTGTCGTCCTTATGAAGTGGTCGTAGGAGATGTTTAACTTCTTCCAGAGCTCCTTAAAGACGGGAACTAAAGAGTCAACGAACTCCTTTGGAGACATTCCCCTCTTTTCGGCCGCCTGCTGTATCTTCTGGCCGTGCTCGTCAGTTCCCGTGAGGAAGAAAACGTCTTTACCTAAAAACCTGTTGAAACGGGCAACAACATCTGCAGCTGTTGTTGTGTAGGCGTGGCCCAAGTGGGGCTTATCGTTAACGTAGTAAATTGGCGTTGTTACGTAGAACTTGCTGCTCAAGGCTTCCTCCTTAAACGGGAACGTTAAATTCCCTAAGAACTTCGTTCAGTGATGTTTTCTTATCCGTTGACTCCTTCCTCTTTCCGATAATGAGGGCACAGGGGATGTGGTATTCGCCGGCGGGGAACTTCTTAACCCTCGTTCCGGGAATCACAACGCTCCTTGCAGGAACCCTTCCCCTGTACTCAACAGGTTCATCTCCGGTAACGTCAATAATGCGAGTTGAGGCAGTTATTACAACACCTGCACCTAAAACGGCTTCTTCCTCAATGATTGCTCCCTCAACGATGATGCACCTTGAACCTATGAAGCAGTTGTCTTCAATGATTACAGGAGTTGCGTTTGGTGGCTCAAGGACTCCACCTATTCCAACTCCACCGGAGAGGTGAACGTTTCTCCCAATCTGTGCACATGAGCCGACCGTTGCCCACGTGTCAACCATCGTTCCGGAGCCAACGTATGCACCGATGTTGACATAAGAAGGCATGAGAATTGCGCCGCTCTCTATAAATGAGCCGTAGCGGGCAGTTGCAGGGGGAACAACCCTTACGCCAAGCTTGTCCCAGCCCTTCTTGAGGGGTATCTTGTCGTAGTATTCAAAGGGTCCAACTTCCATAACCTTCATCTCTGAAATGGGGAAAAAGAGGAGAATGGCCTTCTTGACCCAGTCGTTGACCTTCCAGTTTCCAACGCTTATCCTCTCTGCAACCCTGACCTTTCCCTTATCAAGGAGATCAATAACTTCCCTTACGGCTTCCTTATATTTCTCATCCTTGAGGAGCTCCCTGTTCTCCCACGCTTCCTCTATCATTTTCTTGAGCTGTTCCATTACAGAACCTCCCTGAAATTTGTGGGGAATATCTTACAAAATTCAAAGTTTTGCAGGATTTGACGATAATAAATAATGTAAACCGATTTCAGAGGAAATTGTGATAGGAAAGGTAGGAAACTACGGATACTCTTTATTCTACCCGAACTTCCAGTCTTCCGGCCAGCTGAACTTTTTAAAACGGCTACCTGAAGACCAGATGAAACAGGTAATCTCACTCCTTGGGAAGATGCCTGAGGAGATGAGGAAGAGAGCTCTAAGCGAGATAAGAGGGCTTTTCGCAATGTCTAAGGCTCAGGAAGTTATGTATCAGACAATAATGACTCTGATAAACTCCCTGAATCAGAACGTAGGCGGTGGGAGCTCCATCAGCGTATACGCCTAAATTCTGAACTCAGCGTAAACAGGAGCGTGGTCTGAAGGTAATAGATTATCTCTCTTCTTCCTGGCGTTGTAATCAATATCGCACTTTAAACAGGCATCAAGCAGAGGTTTTGTGGCAAAGATGTAGTCTATCCTCAATCCCCTGTGTCTTGAGAAAGCACCGGTCTCTATGTCAAACCAGCTGAACTTCTGTAGCTGAGGGTTCTTCTCCCTGAAAAGGTCATAAAGCCCAAAGGAGAGTAATTCCTCAAGTGCTTCCCTCTCGTCGTCCATAAACCCCGGCCTTCCTTTCCAGATGTCCGGGTCGTAAACATCTATTTCCGAACGGGCAACGTTGAAGTCCCCCAAAACAATTAAGGGATCTGAGGGGGAGAAGTTCTCTGTAAGGAAAACTTTTAGCTTTGTGAGGAAGTAGATCTTATAGGCGTGCCTCTCCGTTCCCCTCTCACCTCCTCTTGGAACGTAGACATTAACAAGTGTGAAATCCTTGAAGTAAGCTGTAATTATCCTTTTCTCATCTTCCTCGCCGTCGGGCCACCCTTTAACTACTTTCTGGAGAGCTCTCTTAGAGCAGACTGCAACGCCGTTGTAGGCTTTCTGTCCGTGGGCTTCGCAGGTATATCCGGTCTCCTTGAAAGATGAGTAGGGGTAGAGGTCCTCCTCAACCTTAATCTCCTGCATTCCCAGAACGTCTGTTTCTGTCTCTTCAAGCCAGTTAAGAACTAATGAAAGGCGAACCCTTATAGAGTTAACGTTCCAGGTTGCTACCCTCACTACTTGAGCCCCTTAAAGTTGTTGGCAAGAAGGACACCTGCAGCTTCAACTTCAGCTGCTATCTTGTCAAGCTTTTTATTGAAGAAGTTGAACATGACAACAGCGGGAATTGCCACAATAAGACCCAGAATAGTTGTTAAAAGGGCTTCTGCCACACCGGCAGAGAGCTGCTGGGGGCTCCCTATAGCTCCTCCTCCAGTTAAAACCCCAAATATCTTTACCATTCCAAGAACAGTTCCAAGAAGACCCAAAAGGGGGGAGATTGCGGCAGTTGTTGCAAGGAGAACCATTCCCCTTTCAAGCTCAGTAAACCGCCTTCTGGCACTTACTTCAAAGGCGTTGAGGAAGTTCTCCTTGGTCGGCTCCCCAAGGTTCCTCAGAGTATCAAGAACAATGAGAGAGAGGAAACTCTTCCTCCTCTTACAGAGCTCAACGGCATCTCCAACGTTTCCCTGTCTGAGAAAGTCAAGGAGAAGTTTGAGGTCTTCCTTAGGAATAAGCTTTCCCACTCTGAGTGTTAAAAGTTTCTCTATAACCACTGCCAGTGCAAAAACTGAAAGGGCAAATATGGTATAGCCAACAATCCCCGACTTGGTTAGTATTTCAAGCCCTCCCATTTAAAAGTTCCCCTCCGGTATTTTTCTTGCAAATATAAGATAAGCTGTATGGGCTGGCATCCTGTCTTCAGGCCGGAACCTTTCTGGAACAGTTTTATACTTCCTCAGGAGAATCTCTGAAACCTCTAAGTCTATAAACGGCATACTTTCTAAAACCTTAAGAGTCTCTATGACCTGATTGGCAGTTGGAACTAAAATCCCCAGAAACCTACCAGGCTTCAGGGCAGAGTAGGCCTTATCTAAATAAAGCCAGGGTTCCCTAACATCCAAAAAGAGGGCATCTGCCTCCTCTTCCTCGTCAAACCCTTCTGAAATGTCCCTGTGTTTTACCTCAACCCTTGAATCAAGCCCAACTTTCCGCAGGTTTGAGAGGGCGTTTTTTATGAACTCCTCCCTCTTTTCATAGCTGATAACCTTTCCCGCTTCACCAACAGCCTGGGCAAAAACGGCAGTGAGAGCTCCGCTTCCAATTCCACTCTCAACAACCGTGTCTCCCGGCTTAACGTCAAGCCTTAAGAGTATGTAGGCAGCGTCTTTTGGGTAAACGATCTGGGTCAAACGGTTCAGCTTGAACATTATGAACTCGTAAAGTGTAGAGGGCAGGAGAAGATAGGTATGCCCTTTGTGGGTTTTTACGGCGGAACCGTAGGGTTTTCCTACAAGTTGAGATAGATCAATCTCTCCCTTTTCCGTGTTGAACTTCCCCTTGGTAAGGGAAAGGTTCAAGAAATACTTTTTTCCTTTTTCCGGGTCAAAAAGGATAACCGTATCGGTTTCTCTAACTGTTTCCATTCTCTCTCTTTTCTCCCAACTTCACAATGACAAGAGGCTGGCCTTTAAAGGCAACGTTATATCTAAGACTGTTTAATTTTTTTATAAAGTTAGCAGGGACACCAAACCGGCGGGCTATAACTGTGAGCTTCTCTCTTCTTTTAGGAACGTAAACGTAAACTTTAGAGTTTTTCGCATACCTTAACACCTTAAAGTTTTTAATAGAACGGGAAGGTAGATAAACATAGTATCCTGCCGGAACTATGCCCCTTCGGAACTGCTTGTTGAACCTCTTTAAAACGGAATATGGAACCTTTAAAGCCCTTGCAACCCTTGAAAGAGTAGTCCTTGAAGCTACTTTAACTGTTACCAAATTGTTAGATGAATTCTCTTTAAGAACCTTAGAGGACTTAACAACGGAGAGAACAGCGTAAAACTTTGGAACATACTCAAGGGTTTCATCTGGAAGTTTTGTTAGATCCCAGAACTGGTCTGCTCCAAGCCTCTTTAAACGCTTCTCTATCGTTCCAGGGCCTGCATTGTAGGCGGCTATGGCCAGATCCCAGCGGTGGAAGAGGGAGTGGAGCTCCTTCAAATACTTAGCAGCAGCAATAGTGGATTTAACAACGTCAAACCTCTCATCTATCAGCCAGTTTACTTTAAGTCCTAACTTTCTGGCAGTTCCCGGCATCAACTGCCAGAGGCCTGCAGCTCCAGCCTTTGAAACGGCTGCCGGGTTCCCGTTGCTCTCAACAATGGCAAGGAGTGAGAGATCTTCAGGAAGCCCGTAGCGGCGAAAGATCTTCCTAACTGTGGGGTAGAGGACTTTAAAGGAGTCAACCTGCGAAAGGAGTTTTACCCTGTTCCACCTGTTCCTGTAGTAAGAGAGCCAGAACTGAAAAGATGGCTTATCCCAGGGAATGTTAAGCAGAGTATCACAGGAAGTTGAAGAAAAAGAGCAGGAAGAGAGAAAAGAAGACTCCCTCTCAACCATATTCTTTAAATCTCCACCGTAAGCCGGAAGGGAAAGGAGAAGAAAAAGAATCAAGAATTTACGCATTATTCATAACCTCTTCCGGCATGTCAAAGTTGGAGTAGACCTCCTGAACGTCATCAAGGTCTTCAAGGGCTTCAAGCAGTTTCAGAACTTTAAGGGCTGTATCTCCCTCAACTCTCGTTGTGGTCGTTGGAATCAGGTCAAGCTTTGCCTCTTCAATCTCAATTCCTGCATCTAAAAGACCCTTCCTCACAGTTTCAAGTTCTGAAGGCTGGGTGTAAACGATGAACTTTCCATCCTCTGAAACAACGTCATCTGCCCCTGCATCAAGGGCCGCAAGCATTACAGTCTCCTCATCATACTTATCTCCGGGAACAACAATAATCCCTTTCCTCTCAAACATCCAGGAGACGCAGCCGGAAGTTCCAAGGTTTCCCCCGTGTTTTGAGAAGGCATGTCTGACTTCCGCAGCTGTTCTGTTCCTGTTATCGGTTAAACACTTAACAATTATTGCAACTCCACCGGGGCCGTAACCCTCGTAGGTAACTTCCTCAAAGGTTTCTCCGGCTATCTCTCCCGTTCCCCTCTTTATGGCCCTCTCTATGTTCTCTTTCGGCATGTTGAACTTACGTGCCCTCTCTATTGCAGCCCTGAGCCTGGGGTTGGATTCAGGGTCTCCGCCCCCTTCCCTTGCAGCAACAGTTATTTCCCTTGCAAGTTTCGTGAAAATCTTTCCTCTTTTAGCATCCTGAGCCGCCTTTTTATGGCGAATGTTTGCCCATTTGGAGTGGCCAGCCATCTTTACCTCCCAATCTGTTTACTCCAACGGGAATATAGACAGTTTCCTCTAAGGTTCAACGCCGGTAAATACAAGCTTTGCGTGTTTAACTCCTTTAAGAGAAGAAATTCTATCTGCAAGTTCTTTTATCTCTCTAACCTTTCCTTTAACAGCAACTATCTCTAAGCAGTGATGGTGGTCTATGTGAATGTGCATTGTTGAAATGATGTTATTAAGGTAGCTGTGCTCAATCTCTGTAATCTTTTCAACAAGCTCTCTCTGGTGGTGGTCGTAGACGATTGTAAGGGTTCCAAAGGCGAAGCTGTCGGGCTTTAAGTCTTTCTCTATAAGGGCTGAGCGGATTAAATCCCTTACAGCTTCAGACCTGTTTACGTAACCCTTTTCATCTATAAAGGCATCAAACTTCTCAAGTAGTTTCTCGTCTATTGAAACCGTAAACCGAACTACTCTTCCCAAGGCTTGAACCTCTTAAATGGTCTTATCTTAAAGTTTACCCCAAGCTCTCTGGCAAACCTTTCAAAGGCCTGCTTGTTGAACCCCGGGTAGTCAACGGCAGTGATTAAAACGTTAAAGCCTTTTTCCTTTGCATCTTTTATGAATGAAAGGAGCTCCTCCCAGCTCTTCTCACCAAACTTCGGACGGACAACCCTGTAATACTCTTCAGGGCTTGAAGCGTTAACGCTGACGCTGAATGTATCAACAAGTCCTTTCAGTTCTTCCAAGATGTTCCTGTTTCCCGTTATCAAGTATGCCAGCCCGCAGGTATCCACCCTTACAGGAACATCTTTTGCAAACTTCTTTATCCACTCTGCAACTTTTTTCAGAGTCTCATACCTCTCAAAGGGCTCACCGTAGCCGCAGAAGACGATTTCACTGTAGACTTTCGGGTTCTTTATTCGGTACATGTACTCTTCGGCTATCGGCTCCCTTGAAAGGTTCAGGTTGTAGCCGAGTATGTAGTTCTCCGTTCCTCGGAAGCAGAACTTACAGCTACAGGGACACTTGGTTGTAAGGTTTATGTAGAGCCTATCTCCAACCTGGTAGACGAGCCTCTCTTTCTCCTCTTCGGGATTCATTGGCAGGTTGAAAAGCCTTTTGGCGTTTACAGTGGTTATTCTGTCTACATCTGTAAAGGAGAGGCCTAAAACTTTTGCAACCGTCATTGCAGTGTAGGCTACGTAGGTGGGCTTATTCCTCTTCCCCCGAACGGGCTGAGGAGCAAGGTAAGGTGAATCGGTTTCAATTAGTAGCCTTGAGGATGGAACGAACTTGAGGGTCTGGCGGAGCTCCTCGTTCTTCGGATACGTAACGGGGCCTGCGTATGAGATGAAGAGGCCTGCGTCTAACGCTGCCTCAAGGAGCTCCCTCTCTCCGCTGAAGCAGTGGATAACTCCTCTAACGCCGTTAAAGTGTTTCCTTATAAACTCTGCCATCTCCTTTGCAGCGTTTCGGGTGTGGATTATTACAGGAAGGTTTAGCTCTTTCGCCGCTTCAATCTGCATCAGGAAGATTTCATACTGCTTCTCTTTTGGAGAGAGGTTCCTGTAGAAGTCAAGCCCCATCTCTCCAAGGGCAACAACCTTAGGGCTCTTTGCAAGCTCTATAATTTTCTCGTAGTCTTTCTCAGAGTAGTTTTTCACCTCGTGGGGATGGATACCAACGGAGGCATAGATGTTCTTCCCCTGCTGGGCAACCTCTATTGCTCTTCTACTATCTTCAAGGTCGCAGCCAACGGTTATAACGGCGTCTAACTTCTCCTCACACTCCTTTATTACCTCTTCCCTGTCTTTATCAAACTGGGGAAAGTGGAGGTGGGCATGGGTGTCTATCAATTCTTCCTCCACTTAAGGACTGAATCAAACCCTGCTGAGCGGAGCTCCCTCTGAACAACCCTCGCCTGGTGAAGAGAATCGTAGTAACCAACAATAACCTTTACGTATCTCTTTCCAAAAACGGTCTTTGACTGAAAACCTTTACTGTTTAGTTCCTGAGCCAGCTTAACTGCATTAACCTTGTTCCTAAATATACCAACCTGAAGGTAGTATCTCTTTCCAGGTTTTCTCTCCTGTTTAGAAACAACACTTTCAGAAACAGCAGTCTTCTTAACCGGCTCTGTTTTCTGAACTTTACTTTCAACCACAGGAATAACTGGCTTTTCCGTTTTTACCTGTTGCTCTTTCTTTACAGCTTCCTTAGAAGCCACAACCTCCTGCTGGGTTTTCTCTTCAGTTTTAACTTTCTGATTTTCGGAAACTGTTTCCTTTTGAGCTTTCCCATTATTTTCCTTTGAAGCCACAGCTGTTGAAGTGGAAACTTCCTGTTTCTTCTCCTTTTTCAGAGGGGGAGCTCCCACAACTTTCTCCTCAACAGGCTCAGGCCTTGAAACCGGCGTTATTCGGGAAAGGGTCTTAATAAGCTGTCTCTTCTGAATCTCGCAGACCTTTTTCTCCTCCTCAATACCTGTTCCCTTCCCTACGTAGTAGCCCACGCCGTAGGCAAAAGCAAGTAGAACAGCGGCAATTACGGCAATAATAATCTGGACCCTCCTCTCTCCTTCCATTACATCCTCCTCGGTGCTTTAACGTTTAATATACCAAGACCAACCTCAAGGGTTTTCCTAACTCCTTCAACTAAGTAGAGTCTGGCAGAGGTAAGCTCTCCGTTTTCACTGTCTACAACCCTGTGTTTGTTGTAGAACCTGTGGAGTGCAGAGGAGAGCTCTATCAAGTAGTAGGTAAGTCTGTGGGGTTCTCTCTTTAAAGCTGCCTGCTGAAGCTCGTACTTCAGGCTGTAGCACCTAAGTATAAGCTCTCTTTCCTCTTCTGTGTTCAAAAGGTTCAGATGGTCGGCCGAAGGTCTAAATCCCCTCTCTTCCGCTTTATCAAGAACGCTGCAGAGCCTTGCGTGGGCATACTGAACGTAATAAACCGGATTTTCGCTTTTTGTAGAAAGAGCAAGGTCTAAGTCAAAGTCAAGAGGGGTGTCGTGGCGCTTCAACAGGAAGAAGAAACGAACAGCATCAACTCCAACCTCGTCCATAAGCCATTTAAGGGGAATAAAGTTCCCTTTCCTCTTTGACATCTTTATCTCTTCACCGTTCCTGAAGAGTTTAACAAGCTGAATGAGGATAACTTCAAGCCAGTCCGGGTCTTTACCGAGGGCTGCAATGGCCGCCTTAACCCTTGGTATGTAGCCGTGGTGGTCTGCTCCCCAGATGTCTATCCCTCTGTCGTAGCCCCTCTCTATCTTGTTGTAGTGGTAGGCAATGTCTGATGCGAAGTAGGTAAACTCTCCGTTTGAGCGCCGGACTACCCTGTCTTTATCGTCTCCAAAGAGGGTTGTCTTTAGCCAGAGAGCTCCGTCCTTCTCGTAGATGTAATCCTTCTCCTCTAAAATCTTTAAAACCCGCTCAACTTCGCCTTTTTCGTAGAGCTCCCTCTCACTGAACCAGCTGTCAAACTCAACACGGAGCTCCTTCAGGTCTTCCTGAATCTGTTTGAGGAGCTCCTCCTTTCCAAACTCTGCAGCTACCTCAACGGCCTCATCTTCCGGCAGTTCCAAAAGGTCTGGCTTTAGCTTTAAGAGTCTCTTTGCAAGCTCTCTTATGTAGTTCCTGCTCCATATCTCAATCTCACCGGAGTAGGCGTCCTCTGGAAGGGTTATCTTTTCACCTTTAAGTTCTTTGGCCCTAAGGTAGATGGAGAGTCCTAAGAGCTTTACCTGCCTGCCGGCGTCGTTTACGTAGAACTCCCTCTCAGGCCTGTAGCCCGTAAGCCTCATAATGCGGTAGAGAACGTCTCCGACAACGGCTCCCCTTCCGTGGCCAACGTGTAAGGGACCTGTTGGGTTTGCAGAGACGTACTCAAGGAGAACCCTCTCACCTTTTCCAATGTCTGAAACGTAGAAATCTGTCTCAACTACAGACTTTAAAATCTCTGTATAGAGGGACTGGGAGAGCTTAAAGTTTATGAATCCGCCACCTGCAACCTCTACGCTCTCAAAGTCTCCCCTTCCCCTTAAAACCCTTACAATCTCTTCAGCTATAGCCCTTGGAGGCTGTTTCAAAGTTTTTGCAAGGAGAAAGGCAACGTTTGTTGCAAGGTCTCCAAACTCTTTTCTCTTGGGCTTTTCAAACGAAGCCCTATCAACAACAGAAACCGCATCTTCCCCGTAGATTTCTCTAACAGCCTCTACCACCCTCTCTTTGACAATCTCTTTCATCTTCCCGCCTTTTAAGACATAGAATTTCGGCCTGAATTATATTTCAACTCTGATAAAATAGAGCCACTTTTCTCAGGAGGAACCCTATGGGCGGTAAAGATTACAAAGAGACGCTGAACCTTCCAAAAACGGCATTCCCAATGAGGGGAAACTTACCCAAAAAGGAGCCCGAAACGTTAAAGAGATGGCAGGAGCTTAACCTATACAGGAAACTGATTGAAGAGCACAGGTGCGACGACCAGTTTATACTCCACGACGGCCCTCCATACGCCAACGGCCACATCCACATAGGCCACGCCCTCAACAAAATTCTGAAGGACATTGTCGTCAAGTCTAAGGCGATGCAGGGATACCAGACTCCTTTTGTCCCCGGCTGGGACTGCCACGGCCTGCCGATTGAGAGAGCTGTCTTTAAGAAGATAAAGAAGAGGAAAGACGAGGTTGACCCGTTAGAGGTGAGGAAACTCTGCAGGGAATACGCAGAGAAGTGGGTCAACACCCAGAGGGAAGAGTTTATCAGGTTGGGAGTTGTTGGGGACTGGGAAAACCCCTACATAACTATGGATCCAAAATATCAGGCAGATATTGTTAGAGAGCTCGGGAAGTTTTACGAAAAGGGGCTCGTCTACAGGGCCAAGAAACCGGTTTACTGGTGTCCAAGCTGTGTTACGGCGCTGGCTGAAGCTGAAATTGAGTACGGAGATGAGACTTCTCCCTCAATCTACGTGGGGTTTAAGGTAAAAGACGGAAAAGGTGTTCTCCCTGAGGACTCCTACTTAGTAATCTGGACAACAACACCTTGGACACTTCCTGCAAACGTTGCTGTTGCCGTTAACCCGGAGCTCCCCTACTCAATCCTGAAGTCCGGCGAGAAACACTACGTTGTTGCAACGCCCCTCCTTGAGGACTTTAAAGAGAAGACGGGAATTGAAGGTGAGGTAGTTAAGGAAGTTCAGGGAACTGAGCTTGAGGGGATAACCTACACCCACCCGTTCGTTGAGAGAGAAGGAAGGGTTGTTCTCGCAGACTACGTTGCATCTGATACGGGAACGGGACTTGTCCACATTGCTCCCGGCCACGGTGAGGAGGACTACCAAGTTGGGCTGAAGTACGAACTGCCCGTTTTAGTTCCCGTTGACGACTACGGAAGGTTTACAGATGAGGCCCCCCAGTGGCTGAAGGGAATGAAAATATGGAAGGCAAACGGCGTAATCATTGAGAAGCTGAAGGAACTCGGAAACCTCTTATACGCAGGTAAGATAACCCACTCATACCCCCACTGCTGGAGGTGTAAAGGGAAAGTAATCTTCAGGGCAACTCCCCAGTGGTTCATCGCAATGGACAGGGGAGAGCCAACCCTCAGGCAGGTTGCCCTCTCTGAAATTGACAGGGTTAAGTGGATTCCAGAGTGGGGAAGGGTAAGGATAAGGAACATGGTTGAGCAGCGCCCCGACTGGTGCATCTCAAGGCAGAGGATCTGGGGCGTTCCGATAGTTGCTTTCTACTGCAGGAAGTGCGGCGAGGTCATCTACTCCAAGGAGATTGCAGACAGAGTTGCAGAGATCTTTGAGAAGGAATCTGCAGACGCCTGGTATGAGAAAAGCGCTGAAGAACTCCTGCCTGAAGGTTTTACTTGTCCCAAGTGCGGCGGAAACGAGTTTGAGAAGGAGATGGACATCTTAGACGTCTGGTTTGACTCAGGCTCTTCCCACGCTGCAGTCCTTGAGAGGAGGCCGGAGTTCTCCTGGCCTGCAGACCTCTACCTGGAAGGTTCAGACCAGCACAGGGGTTGGTTCCAGGCAAGCCTGTTAGAGTCCTGCGGAACGAGAGGGAGAGCTCCCTACCGCTCAGTCCTCACCCACGGCTTTACGTTAGACGAGAAGGGCTACAAGATGAGCAAGTCTCTGGGGAACGTTATATCTCCCTTAGACGTTGTTAAACGATACGGTGCAGACATTCTAAGGCTGTGGGTTGCAAGTGAGAACTTCACAGAGGACGTGAGGATTTCAGACAACATCCTCAAAAAGGTGAGCGATGCCTACAAGAAGATTAGGAACACCATAAGGTTTATGCTTGGGAACCTCTCAGACTTCACCCCAGAAAAGGCACTCCCCTACGAGGAGCTCTCCGAAATTGACAGGTGGGCGATAAACAGGTTCCAGCAGGTTGTGAACGACGTTGTCAACGACTACAACAGCTACAGGTTCAACAGGGTATTCAGAAGAGTTTACGAGTACTGTTCCGTTGAGCTCAGCTCAATCTACTTAGACATAAGTAAAGACGCCCTCTACTGTGAGCACCCCGACTCTAAGAAGAGGAGGAGCTCCCAGACGGCCATCTACAGAATACTCTACGGCCTCACAACTTTAATTGCTCCAATCCTTTCGTTCACTGCAGAGGAGGCCTACAGCCACATTCCGGGGGCTGAGAAGGAATCGGTCTTCTTAGAGGAGTTCCCGCCACTGTGTGAGGAGCTTGACGAGGAAATACTTAAAAAGTGGAACAGGCTCATTGAAGTTAAAGGGGTTGTAAACAAGGCTCTGGAAGTTGCAAGGAAGGATGGGCTCATAAACCACTCCCTGGAGGCTTCAGTTAAGGTCTATGCAGGTGAAGAGGACTACAAGCTCCTGAAGGAGTATGAGGAGGAGCTCCCCTACATCTTCATCACCTCCCAGGCGGAGGTTCTTCCCCTTGAAGAGGCGCCGGAAACGGCAGTTGAGAGCGAAGACGTTAAAGGAGTTAAAGCTCTGGCAGAAAGGGCCAAAGGGGAGAAGTGTCAGAGGTGCTGGATCTACAGCGAAACCGTTGGGAAAGATGAGGAGTATCCGGACGTCTGTGAAAGGTGTGCAAGGGTTTTAAGGGAGTTGAAGGCTTGAGGTATAGACTGAAGGAGCTCCCCCCGTCTGACAGGCCAAGGGAGAAGCTCTTAGAGATAGGGGCGGAAAACCTTACAGACTCAGAGCTCATTGCCATTCTCCTGAGGACCGGAACCAGCGGGAAGAACGCTGTTGACCTTGCAAGGGAGCTCCTTAACCACTTCGGGGGTTTGGAGAACCTCTCAAAAGCGTCGGTTGAGGAGCTGAGCTCGTTTAAGGGGCTTGGAAGGGCAAAGGCCATAACGCTGAAGGCCGCCTTTGAGCTTTCAAGGAGGGTAAAGGGGAGCAGGAAGGAGAGGATATCCTCTCCCGAGGAGGCCTTTGAAATTCTGAAACCCTTTTCCCACAAAGAGACCGAACACTTTGGAATTATGACCCTCAACAGGAAGGGCTTTCTCATAAACGTCCACGTCGTTTCAGTTGGAGGAACCGGGAAAACTGCAGTCAACCCGAAAGAGGTCTTCAGCCCTGCTGTTAGAGACCTTGCCGAGGCCGTTATCCTCTTCCACAACCACCCGTCTGGGGATCCTACCCCCAGCAGGGAGGACGTTGCCATTACAGGGGAGCTCTTAAAAGCTGGAAAGCTCCTTGGAATTGAAGTTCTGGACCACATAATCCTTGGAAGAGAAACGTTTGTAAGCCTTAAAGGAGAAGGCCTTGTTTAGAAGGGAAATTCTCAGGAATTTCACTGGCAAGAGAATCCTTGTAATCGGCGATTTTATGGTTGACGAGTATATAAAGGGAACGGTTGAGAGGATCTCTCCAGAAGCCCCAGTTCCCGTTGTTGAGGCAAGAGGAGTTACCCTCAGACCCGGCGGAGCTGCAAACGTTGTTGCCAACATTAAATCCCTGGGAGGAAAAGCAGTCCCCTTAGGAGTTGTTGGAAAGGATGAGGCAGGGGAGAGGTTAAGGGAGCTCCTTAAAAACTTAGGGGTAGAAACGGAAACCCTTATAACCGATACGTCACGGCCAACAACTAGGAAGACCAGGATAATCGCCGGCTCACAGCAGCTTCTAAGGGTTGACTGGGAAAGCAGAGACTACCTGCCGGAAAAGATAGAGAGAGAGGTTATCTCTTTCCTCTTAAACCACTACAGGGAGTTTGATGCAGTTGTAATCTCAGACTACGGCAAAGGGGTAGTAACGAGGGAGCTCTTCAAACACACAGGGAAGATAAAGAGGGAAGTTCCAGTATTCTTAGACCCGAAGGAGAAGAACTTCAGGCTTTACCAGGAAGTTACTGCAATGACACCAAACATAAAGGAGACCTTTCAAGCAGTTAAAGTTTTACCTGACACTGATGAAAAGGCAGAAGAAGCCGGGAAACGGCTGATAGAGAAGTACAAACTTGACTACGCTGTAATCACAAGGAGCGAAAAAGGTCTCTCTTTAGTTATGAAAAACAGCGTTAAGCACATTCCTACAAGGGCAAAGCAGGTCTTTGACGTTACAGGAGCTGGGGATACCGTGATAAGCGCCTTTGCCCTCTCGGTGGCAGCCGGGGCAACCCCCGTTGAAGCCGGAGAAATAGCAAACCTTGCGGCAGGAATAGTTGTAGGGAAACTGGGAACGGCAACGGCAACCGTTGAAGAGATTGAAGAGGCCCTGAAGGAGATAAAGGGCTGATAGAATAGTTCAAAACTCAAAAGCAGGTAAGGAATGCTCTGCAAGATCTGTAAGTCAAAGGGAAAGAGGACAAAAGCAGTTATATACCTAAGGCACCACAGGTTAGCCCTCTGCAGAGAACACTTCATAGAGTGGTTTGAGAGGCAGGTTCAGAAAACCGTAAAGCAGTTCAAAATGTTCTCAAGGAAGGAGAAGGTTGCCGTAGCCGTTTCAGGAGGTAAAGACAGCCTCTCGCTCTGGTTAGCACTCCACAGGTTAGGATACGAAACCTACGGAATCCACATAAGCCTCGGAATAAAAGGTTGGGAGTATTCAGAAAAATCACTTGAAGTCTGCAGGAAGTTCTCAGAGAGGATAGGAAGGCCTCTCATTGTCTTTAACCTGAAGGAGGAGTTCGGATACACGATAGAGGAGATAGCTGAAGGGGCAAAGAGGAGAGACGTCTGCTCTGTGTGCGGAACGTTCAAGAGGTATCTGATGAACAGAATCGCTAAGGAACAAGGATTCAGGGTTGTTGCAACGGGACACAACTTAGACGACGAGTCGGCCCTCCTCCTGTCAAACACTATGAGGTGGGAGATAGGCTATTTAGGAAGGCAGTATCCCGTTCTCCCTGAAGAGAGAGGATTTGCAAGGAAGGTTAAACCTTTCTGCTTTTTGACGGAAAAGGAGACAGTAAGCTACGCAATTCTTAACAGAATTGAGTATATGGAAACCGGCTGCCCCAACGCAAAAGAGGCCACTTCAAAAATATACAAGCAGGCCTTAGCACTGTTAGAACACGAAATGCCCGGAACGAAGCTCAGGTTCTACAAGGAGTTCCTGAAAAAGGCAAAGCCCATTTTTGAGAAAGAGCTTAAAGAGCAACTTGAGCTTAACGAGTGTGAGGTGTGCGGAATGCCGACAACGGCTCCTGTCTGCTCGGTCTGCAGGACTTTAGAGAGGTTGAAGAAGGGATGCTGAAGGTTGGAAAGATTGAATACTTGAACACCGTTCCCGTCTACTATGGCTTTATAAAAGGAGTTGTTGATAGCTCCGGGGTGGAGTTTGTTGAGGACGTTCCATCTGAGCTCAACAGACTGCTAAACGAAGGATTTTTAGACATCTCTGTAATCTCCTCCTACGAGTATATCCAGAACAGCGAGAAATACCTATTACTTCCAGACCTTTCAATCTCTGCAGAGAAGAGGGTTGTAAGCGTCCTCTTCCTCTCAACTGTCCCCATCCACCAGCTCCACAGGAAGGATGTCTGGATAACACGGAGCTCCATGACCTCAAAGGAGCTCCTCAAGTATCTCCTGAGAGAGGTCTACGGTGTTGAACCAAACTTCTACTACTACTCGTTGAAAGAGAATACACTGCCGCGGAACCCCAGGGCAGTTCTGGCAATAGGTGATGATGCCCTGAAGCTGATGAAGATGAAAAAGTTTCCCTTTGTTTACGATTTGGCAGAGGAGTGGTTTAACCTGACCGGACTTCCATTTGTTTTTGCACTATGGGCAGTAAGAAGAGAGAGCTATAGCCGAAAAAAAGAGGAAGTAGTAAAATTTTACCGAAAACTTATAGAATCAAGGGATTATGGAGAAAAACACTATCCTGATATTTGCAGAGAATATGCTCCTGAACTAAATCTCCCGGAAAAACTCTGTGAAAATTACCTTAAATGTCTTAACTTTCACCTTTCGGAAAAAGAGCTACAATCTCTGAAACTCTTTTCTGAAAAAGTTAATAGATCTTTCAATCCTGAGTTTATAGAAACATAAGTCTATGGTAGAGCTCTTCCCTCTCCTTCTCATCATTCAGGTGGGAAACTATGAGCTCTACAAGCTCACTGTAGTCTCCGCTTTTCCACTCTTCAAGGGCATCTTCCAGAACTGAAAGGGACATTATTCCAAAATAATCTGAGAGTATCTTAAGGGCTTTCTCCTTTTTCTCTTCGGTAAACTCTTCTGGCTCTACACCGCCCTTTTCCTCTAAAGGCACCTGGGAAACCGAAATTGAAGGAAGGAGGGACGAGAGTTTCTCACTAAGTGCATCTCTAATATTACTCGGTAATCCTTCAAGAAGGTTATCAAGAAAATCATCAACACTTCCAGAATGTGAAAGAGCCTCATCTATAACAAAAGAAGAGGCAACACCGAAGTATGGGTTAAGAACGTTGAGGAGCTCCTCCCTAACAGAATCAGAAATAGAAAGAACTCCTTTCTTCTGAGAAACTCTCTTTTTAACGCTGCTCCTGAGACGTTCTACAACATAACTGTGAAACTGAGCAACAGCCGAATCAACATCTGCTCCTTCTTCAACACTCTTTTCTAACCTCTTTATAGAAAGGCCGTCTTTAAAGATGTTTGAAACAACCTTACCGCTCTTTTTGTAGTACTCTGTTTGAACGTGAAAAACAGAATTACCCAGTTTAACATCCTCATTGTAGGAAACTGCCATTTCCCACTTCTCCTATACTGGTATATGTGTTAGGATTATTCTAACACCGAAGTAATACTGGGAGATACCATGGAACTGAGGGGCGATTTCTCCTCCTACTCAGAAATTCTTGATCTGCTCCAGATAGTAAGCATCGGGAAGAAAACTGGTGAGGTTCTCCTCAACAGCAATGGAGAAAGTATAACTCTACAGCTGAAGGATGGGAAAGTTATAAACTTCAAAACCAACGTCCCGTTCTTAGAAGAGCTGAAGGAAAGAGTAAGAAAAGGAGAAATCTCCCTATCGGAAGCCGTAAAGTTTATCCTCCACTACATTGCAATGTGGGAAAAGGGAAGGTTCTCTTTCCTGGAGAAAGAAGTAAAAACAGAACCCATAGAAGAGATAGATACTATTGCTGTTATGATGGACTTCACAAAAGAACAGGATGAAATGGGAGAAAAACTTAAGGAGCTCTTTAAGAGAAACCCCGTATTTGAACTCTCAGAAGACATAGGAGAACCGGTGACTATAGATCCGGAAAGCTGGAAGCTTATCTCCCTCATATCTAAAGGAAATAACCTTGCAAAAGCCATCTTTCACGGAGCAAAATCTTTTAAGAGCGGACTGGAAAAGATATACGCTTTAAAAGAAAAAGGATTCATCAGGGAAGCAGAGGAAATTTCCAAACCGACAACAAAAGAAAAAGAGACAGAGGAAAAAACAGGCTTCGTTAACCCAGAAGTCTTTGAGAAAATAAGGGAACTGTTGGTGGAAGCAATGGGACCTATGGGAGAGTTCTTAGTTGAGGAAACATTTGAAGATATGGAAATAACAAAGCTTCCTGTCAATATGATAGACACTTTCGTTGAAAACCTGATAGAGAAAATTCCAGACACATGCCTAATAGAGGGGGAGAGCTGCAGGGAGAGGTTAAAGGATGAGATAACACTCTTGTTGAGAGGAGGAGCTGATGGGAATTAAAAATCTGAGCATTTCACAAAAAGTTCTCATCGTTTTCATAATAGTTGTTGCACTTGCAACTGCTTCCTTCCTCCACCTCCTTGACAAGAATTACCAGCAACAGCTTATAAAAGAAGGTAGGTTAATTGCACAACAGGTTATTATCTTCAGACGTTGGATAGCAGGCTTTGGAACTGTATGGACGAAAGACAAGTACAACCCCGATACCGGCTACCTCGTTGCACTTGATGCCCAGAACGGTGTTTTAAAAAGCTACAGGACAGGAGAAGAGCTCCAGAACTTAGATGAAGTCCACTTCTACGCCCACAACCCGGCTCTGGCAACGAGGGAACTTTCAGAGCTAACAAACATAGAGTACGGCTGGAGCTTTAAAGCAGTTTCAGATAGGTATCTATCACCTACAGACAAACCGGATAAATGGGAAGCAAAAGCTATAAGAGAAATAAAGAAAGAGCTTAAGAAAGGAAACTCATCTGGAGAGTACTGGGGATGGGACGGAGATAAGTTCCGTTTTGCAAAAGCCCTCAAGGTTGAAAAAGGCTGTTTAAAGTGTCATGGAACCCCTGATCAGGTTGATCCTATCTTCAAGAAGGCCATTATTGCAAAGTATGGAGAAGAGGCTTTCAAGAGGGCCTCTGGGTACAAAGAAGGGGAGCTCCGTGGAATCATCAGCGTAATAATCGTTCCACCAAGCCTTATAGGAACAGCCATGAAAATGGTAGATATCTGGAACGTCCTGGCACTCCTCTTAGCATTCATAATCTTCTGGTACTTTGCCAAAAACGAGATAATTAAACCAATTGAAAAACTTACACAGGCAGCCCACGATATCAGCGTTGGAAAACTTGACTTAGACCTTGGAGTAAGAGGATTGAAAGAGGAAGAGGTTAAAGACGAGATAACAAAACTGGCAATTGCAATAGACAGATTAAGGGCCAGTATCCAGATAGCTATGGAGAGGTTGAGAAAGAGGAAGAAGTAAAGTTTTATCTCTACTAAACACAAAAGAGGCCGCCTTTTGGCGGCCTTTTCATTTGGAGGAAAAATGGTTCCTTTCCTGAAAGAGAGGAAAGAGCTAATAAGAGTAGGAAGAATCGCCTTTGAAGCAGGTCTTACAGATACCCACGGTGGAAACATCAGCATGAGGATTGGGAAAAACATTCTGATAAAGCGCTCAGGAAAAATGTTAGGCTACCTGAAAGAAGAGGATTTCGTTCTAACAACATTAGAAGAGAATCCGGCACTTGACAGGTTTGCCTCTATGGAGTTGGTTGTTCACAGAGCAATTTATAGAGCAAACAAAAGCGTTAAAGCGATTCTCCACACCCACTCACCGTTTACAGTTGCCTGTTCACTGAAAACCGAGAAAATAGTCCCTGCAGATTCAGAAGGAAAGCTCCTTTTAGGTGAAGTCCCCGTTGTAAAAGCCCAAAAAGTTGTTTCCTCACCAGAGGTCGCCCAAAAGCTCTCGGAAGTGCTTAAAGAAACCTCTGTTGCCGTTGTTTACAGCCACGGTCCTTTTGCAGCAGGGAAAACGCCGGAAGAAGCCCTTATGTACATCTCTGCACTTGAAAACTCCTGTAAAATTCTGACAGCACTTAAAAACCTTTAAGGAGAGCTCCCTTGGAGTGGGACTTTCATGAAATCTGCATAATAGGACTGGGGCTCATAGGTGGTTCATTTGCGCTGAATCTTAAGCTCAAAGGCTTTCCCGGAAAGATAACGGCCGTAGATATAAACCCTGAAGCCATTGAGAAAGGCTTAGAGCTTGAGTTCATAGATAGGGGAAGCATAAAACACTCAATCGTTTCAGGTGCAGACCTTGTTGTGATAGCAACCCCTGTTGGAGTTTATGAAACCGTTATAGAGCAGATAAAACCCTACATAAGAAAGGGAACTGTAGTAACAGACCTTGGAAGCGTTAAAGGAGAGCTTGTAATAAAGTGCGAAAAACTCCTTGAGGGAGTAGCCCCCTTTGTTGGTGGGCACCCGATAGCGGGAACGGAGAAATCGGGAGTTGAGAACGCAGTTGAGAACCTTTTTGTAAACGCAAAGTTCATAGTAACTCCAACGGAGAGAACAGATCCAGAAGCCCTTGAGAAAGTAAAGAGACTCTGGAGGAACTTAGGCTCCGAGATTGTAGAGATGGATCCCTTTTACCACGACAGGGTCTTTGCAGCTGTGAGCCACCTGCCCCACGTTGTTGCCTACTCAATAGTTTCAGCAATAGATAGACTTTCAGAAGAGGTAAAGACGAACCTTTTTGATTATACTGGCGGCGGTTTCAAAGACTTTACCAGAATAGCCATGAGCGATCCGATAATGTGGAGGGACATCTGCATAGCCAACAGGGAAAACCTGTTAAACTCGCTGAAAACCTTTAAAGCAGCTCTTGAGGAGGTTGAAAAACTCATAGAGAAAGAGGATAAAGAAGGGCTTAAAGAGTTTTTCCAGAGAGCAAAAGAGAAGAGGAGCGTGGTTAAATGAAGGAGATTTACCCGAAGCTGGGATACAAAAACGGGGAGCTCTGCTTTGAAGGGGTTTCTCTAAAAGAAGTTGCAGAATCTATCGGAACTCCAGTTTACGTTTACAGCAGAGGAGCTTTAGAACACTGGTTTAACGAGTTTGACTCTGCTTTCTCAGGCGTTCCCCACACAACCTGTTTTGCCGTCAAGTCAAACTCAAACGTCCACGTTTTAAAGGTCTTAAAGGAGCTTGGAGCCGGAGCAGATACGGTCTCTATGGGGGAGATTTTCAGAGCTTTAACTGCGGGAATTGACCCTAAAAAGGTTGTATTTGCAGGGGTTGGAAAGAGGGAAGATGAGCTCTTATTTTCCCTTGAAAGAGAGATTTTAATGGTCAACGTTGAGTCTGAGGGAGAGCTCCATGCATTAGAGAAGGTAGCAGAGAGATTGGGAAAGAGAG
>WFNZ01000051.1 GCA_015488335.1 Thermovibrio sp. | reverse complement strand
TGAGGCCAGCGAGAAACTGGCCTCTAGTTTCAGACTATTTGCTCAGAAGAACTATCAGCTGAACCATAATTCCAACGAAAAGGGTTAAGGCCAGAACGGGAAGAATCAGGGTTTTGAGGAGCTCTCCCTCTTCCTTTCCTTTAACTCCAACCAAGGCGGCAGCGTTTGTCACTTTGGAGGGAGTTATGGCGCTTGCGATTCCCCCTGCAACTGCGTGAGCTCCGTAGATGGCCATGAAGGCGGGAGCTCCCACCGTTGAAACAACAGCTCCGTACTGAATCTTTGCAAATAGAACGTTTGATGCAGTTTCACTGCCCCCTACAAATGCCCCAAGGAGCCCTAAGAATGGAGAGATCAGCGGGTAGAGGCTTCCAAACCAGTCGGCAAAGGTTTTCCCGATTATAAAGTCCATATTGAGCTCTTTAAAGTTTGCCATTGGATGGAGCTTTCCGTTTACAAAGTCCATTCCAGACCAGGCCATTATGAACGCAACTGCGAAAAAGAGGGAGTAGGCGATAAACGGTTTCCAGACGCTCTTTATCCAGGTGTTAAAAGCCTTGCTGAGCTGCTGGCTGTTAGGTTTCAGTATTGGCAGAGAGACGATTATTGAAACTAAAATCCAGAAGTAAACGTGGGCAAGGATGTTTAAGTCTTCGTGCTTTCCTGCAATTGTTAAAACTTCAAGGTTTCCCGGAAGCTGAGCTAAGAACTTCTTTACCGGCGGGTAGTTGGTTATGAGGGAGAACGCAAAAAGGAACAGCCATGGAGAGGCAGCTCTCAGGAAATCAGTGTCAAACTTGACCTTCCCTTCTCCGTTCTTTCTGTACATGTAGTAAGAGACAACCATTGTTGTAAGGCCCGCGATTATTCCTATAACCTCAACGGGAACGATTTTCGTAAAAGCTAAGAGTAGGGCAGTTAACGATAAAACAAGGCCTGCAACTGTTCCGCCAACCCAGTGCTTCTTTATTGATTTCCATCCACCAACGAAGTAGAGCATCATAAAGGCAAATCCTACAGAGACCACCGGCAGGAATACTGTTATGTGTTGCGTGAAGCTCCAGATGAAATGGTCAAGGTTCCTAATTCCAGGAGGGTGAATTCCAAAGGGCCCCCAGGCAACGTGGGCAGGCAGGGTTATTGGGATTGAGAGGAGTGCAAAGGAAGTAAGTGGGTCGTAGCAGAGGACTGAGATTGCAACGGCCGCCAACGGCGTAAACCCTAAAGCCACGAAAACGGGAGGGAAAAGGGCTGGAGTTACAACTCCTAAGGATGTTGCTAAAGAGCCAAACCCCATTCCTATGAAGAGTGTCTGCTGGACCTTGTCCTTCGTTATTGAGAGTATCGTTTTTACGATTTCATCTAAGGCGCCGGTCTCCTTCATGAGGAATATCATGAACATAGTAAATGCAACGGCGAACGTAATTGCGAAGGCCTTAACTATCCCGTAAATACTCGCTCCCCAAACAACTGAAAGTGGCGTTTTGAAGTAGAGCCAGGCAACAATCCCTGCAAATACCCAGCCGACAACAGACATAAAGACCCCTGAGCGGGAAAAGAGGAGCATTCCAATTAGAACTATTAGAATGGGAAGAACTGCCATGAGGAAGTCCATACCGACACCCCCTACAAGGTCTTTTTAGGTGTAGAACTCTGCTGCCTCAACTAACTTGTGCCCCTCGTTTGAGAGGAGCTCCAGCGCCCTGTCAAACTCTGAATCCGGAACTTTGAAGAAGAGAATCGCCCTGTTTGAAGCCCCTGCAAAGGCGTAAGTGTACTCAACGTCTATTCCGTTTTCAGAAAGGGTTTTGACCACTTTATAGAAGCCTCCGGGCCTGTCCTCAACCTCAACGGCGAAAACGTCAGTTTCGCTGGCTGCAAACCCTTCTGCAGAGAGAACTGCCCTTGCCTTTTCAGGATTGTTCACAACCAGCCTCAGGATTCCAAACTCTGAAGAGTCTGCTAAAAAGAGAGCTCTTATGTTTACCTCAGCCTCTGAAAGAGCCCTTGCAACGTCTGCAAGCCTTCCCCTCCTGTTTTCTAAAAAGACAGATATCTGCTTAACGGCAAACTTTCCCCTCATTATCTCCCTCCTTCAAGCTGTCTTCTGTCAACGATTCTCTTTGCCTTACCCATGCTCCTCTCAAGGGTTTTTGGCTCAACAAGTTTCACTTTAGCGTTTATGTAGAGGTTGTTGAGGAGCTCCTCCTCCAACTTCCTCTGAAGCCTCTCTAACGTTCCAACGCCGTCCTTTAGAATACTCTCGTCAACCTCAACCCACACTTCCAACTTGTCCAGAACTCCCTTCTTATCAACAACAATCACGTAGTTTGGGGTTACCCCCTCAACCTTTGCGATTACGTGCTCAACCTGAGACGGGAAAACGTTTACGCCGTTGACAATAAGCATGTCGTCTGCCCTTCCCTTGATGCTCTCTATGTAGAGAATCGTTCTTCCGCAGGGGCAGGGCTCCCTGTGGATTACTGTGATGTCCTTCGTCCTGTATCTGATCATCGGGAGGGCCTGTTTTGTCAGAGTTGTTAAGACAAGCTCCCCCTCCTCTCCGTCTGGCAGGACTTCCCCCGTTTCAGGGTCAATAACTTCCGGGATGAAGTGGTCTTCAAAGACGTGGAGATTCCCGTGTTTACAGCTTGCAGCAACGCCGGGGCCGATTATCTCTGAAAGGCCGTAGGCTTCTACGTACTGAATTCCCCACTCCTCTGCAACTGTCTCTTTCAGCGCTTTAGATGCCGGCTCTGCCCCGAAGAATCCTGCCCTGAGCCTGAAGTCTTCCTTCAGGTTGTAGCCCTCCTCTTTTGCAACTTCTGCAAGGTGAAGGGCAAAGGATGGGGTGCAGCAGAGGACAGTTGCTCCAAAGTCTTTCATGAGCATGAGCTGCCTTTTCGTGAAACCGCCGCTTGCAGGAACGACGGAAGCTCCAATTGCCTCTGCCCCGTAGTGGAACCCCAGTCCTCCTGTAAAGAGGCCGTAGCCGTAAGCATTGTGGACGATGTCCTTCTCGTTCACATCTGCCATCAGGTAAGTCCTTACCATTACCTCAGTCCAGACGCTCAAGTCGTGTCTGGTATAGCCTACAACCGTGGGCTTTCCTGTTGTTCCAGATGAGGAGTGAATCCTCACTACCTGCTCAAGCGGAACTGCAAAGAGGCCGAATGGGTAGTTATCCCTTAGATCCTGCTTGGTTGTGAATGGAAGTCTCTTCAGGTCTTCTAAACTCTTGACGTCTGACGGTTTTATCCCTGCCTCGTCAAACTTCTTTCTGTAAAAAGGGACAAGGTGATAAGCCCTCTCTACCGTCTCCTTCAGTCTTTTCAGCTGGAGTGACTGGAGCTCCTCCCTCGGCATGTAGTCCTTTTCCTTTAAGGACATTCCCTACCTCCCTTTCAGTTGAGTATGAAAATATTGTATAAAATTTAGCTATTATTAGAGTTTTCAAAATCTTGGAGGAGGGATGTTCCAGAGGCGGCTTGAGACGTTAGACAGGGAACTCCTTGAGAAAATCCAAGTTGAAAGGCTCAGGAAAACGGTTCAGAGGATAAAGGAGAAGAACAGGAAGTACTGGGAAAAGATTGGAAAAGTTGAGCCTAAGGATATAAAGAGTTTAAATGATCTGAAAAAACTGCCCTTTTTAACAAAGGAGGATCTGAGGCAGAACTACCCTTTTGGTCTTGCCTGCGGTGAAAAGTGCGAGTTTGTAAGGTTTCACATGTCTTCTGGAACAACAGGAACTCCGGTAGTTAACCCCTACACCCCAAACGACGTAGAGCAGTGGGGAGAGGTTATGGCAAGGTGTCTCTCCGCTGCAGGCCTCAACTACACAGATGTCCTCCAGATTACCCCTTCCTTCGGTCTCTTCAACGGAGGTTTTGGCTTCCACTACGGAGCAGAGAAGATTGGCTGTTTTGTGGTTCCCATTGGCCCCGGAAGGAGCCTTTTACAGCTAAAATTCATGAAAGACTTTGGGACTACAGCCCTTGCAGGTATAGCCTCTTACGCCATAAGGCTTTTAGAGGTTGCCAAGGAGGAGGGTTTTGACTTCTCTGAAACAAACCTTAAGGTGGGAATATTCGGCGCAGAGGTCTGGAGTGATGAGATGCGCCGCTATATAGAGAGGGAAATGGGAATTGAGACCTTTGACATTATCGGGATGACAGAGACGGGAGGAGTAGGCCTTGGTATAGACTGCAGTGCCCACAGTGGAATCCACGTGTGGGAAGACCACTACATCGTTGAGATCATTGACCCCGAAACGGGAGAGGTTCTTCCAGATGGAGAGGAGGGAGAGCTTGTTGTTACTACATTAACGAGGGAGGGACTTCCACTTATCAGGTACAGAACCAGGGATATAACAAAAGTTGTTTCAAGGGATAGGTGCGACTGCGGAAGAACCCACCTGAGGCTTGACAGGATTAAGGGAAGAACAGACGACATGCTGAAGGTTAAGGGCGTCTGCTTCTACCCGAGACAGGTTGAGGAAGTGATAATGAAGTACCCCGAGGTTCTTCCCAACTACCAGATAATCATAGGGAAGGTTGAGGGGAAAGATACTGTTGAGGTTGTTATTGAGTCTGAGAGACAGGATGAGAGCTTAAAGGAGAGGATAGAGGAGGAGATCTACAGCCTTTTAGGCCTTCACATAAAGGTAACCCTCAAGAAGAAGGGGGAGATACCAAGGAGCGAAGGGAAGGCCGTGAGGGTTAAAAAGTTCAATTAGAGGAGGAGGTTGGGAAATGAGGAGAGCTCTACTTCTAACAACTGCCGTTCTGCTCTCTACTTCTTTGGTTCCTGCAAGGGCTTCAGACCCAGAGGTTGAACAGCTGAAGCAGATGGTTGAACAGATGAGACAGGAGCTCCAGCAGGTTAAGGAGGAGAACAGGGAGCTCAAGCAGGAGGTTCAGATTTTAAGGAGCAAATTGGCGGGAGCTCCAGTAAGGGTGGGAAAGGGAGCTCCCTCTTTTAAGAGCAAAACTGGAAAGGCCGTTGACTTCTACGGCTACTTCAAAATTGACGCTGCCTACTCAGACTCAAAAGCCGTTGGAAAAGACTTTATCCTCTTTGCCCTTCCTGAAAATGCAAGTGGAAAAGTAATGTCAATTTGGTTCCCTTACACATTACACAGCAACGATAACGACTTCAACATTAACTTTAAGCACAGCCGTTTTGGGTTCCTCATAAAGACGAAAGAGGGAGACTACAACATACTTGGAAACTTTGAGTTTGACTTCTACGGTAACGTTGACGAGAACGATGACAACCCCAACCATGCAGGCATAAGGGTAAGGAAGGCCTGGATTCAGTTTGGAAAAGAGGACTGGAACGTAAGGGCAGGTCTTGACTGGATGCTTTTAACTCAGCTCTACCCGCACCTTTCAAACTTCCCCTCTGGTGCCATGATGGGTAACATCGGTTACCGTATTCCTCAGATAAGGTTTACAAAGCTCTTTAAGTTTGAAAATAGCAAGCTGACCACACAGTTTGCCCTTGATAAAGTTTGGGGAGACCCTGATCCGGTTATGAAGCCTTATCTTGATACAGGAGCAAACTCCGGAAGGCCTGATTTTCAGGGAAGGTTAGCTTACGACTTCAACCTTGGAGGTGTAAAACTCCACGTTGGAGCTATAGGTCACGTTGGTAAGGAGCAGGTTACCCTCTCAGATGGTAGTGAGAAAAACCTTGATACTTACTCCTACGGTTTGGAGGGGGCTATTTCACCAACGGCCTGGCTGACGATTTCTGGAAAGATCTGGAAGGGAAAGAATCTTGGAGGATGGTATACGGGCGGTGTAGGTCAAGGAGTTCTCTATGTTTACAGAAAACTTAAGGATAATAGCCTTTACTTAAATACAAAACTCGTTGATGAAAATATAGTTCATGATACCGTTAAGCTTGTTGACGCAAAAGAGATTGACGCTGAAGGTGGATGGATAGAGGTAACCTTAAAGCCAGATCCCAAGTGGATTTTCCATTTAGGTTACGGTGTTGACAACCCCGATAACGACGACCTTCAGTACAACGGCAAGTATCCCGTTCTTGCAAGGCTTAAGAACACAATGTATTACGCCAACGCATTCTACAGGCTTACCCACTCTTTAGGGTTTATGGGAGAGTATTTAAGGGTCAAGACTGAATACCCAGATACAGATTTTGCTGGAGATTCCTACGGAGACGGAACTGTCAACAGGTTCCAGGGAAGCGTTCTCTACTTCTTCTAAAGCTCCGGGGAGGGGTTTCCCTCCCTACCACTTTATTTCCGGTCTTTTCTCAACTTCCTCTCCAAACTGGAGATATTCAAGCTTTGTGAAGCCAAAGAGCTTCCCGATAATTCCAGATGGAAACAGGTCAAGGGCTGTGTTGAACTCCTGAACAATGTTGTTGTAGGTGTACCGAAGCCTTGCTATTTCATCTTCAACTTCCTGAATACTCCTGTTTAAGTCTTTTGCAATGTCTGAGGTTTTAAGCTCAGGGTAGTTTTCAAAGGTTGCCAGTATGTTTCCGAGAATTGCTTTGGATTCTGCCTCTGCCTTCTCAATCTCTTTTGGAGAGTTAGTTTTGAAAATGGATCTGCGGAGCTCCGTTATTTTTGTCAGCGTTTCCTTCTCAAAGTTTGCATAGCTCTTAACAGACTCAACCAACTGGTTTATAAGGTCTAAACTCTTTTTCAATACCACCTTAATTTGGTTAAACGTTGCCTCAGCTCCGTTCTTTAGCTTCTGCACCCTGTTGTAAACCGTGTAGAGGATTAAGACAACGAGTAAAGAGGAGTCTTAGGTCAAACTCGAAAAGGAAAAGCTCCAAAAGGGAGATAATAGTAACAACAGCTATGATAATCTCTGCCTTTTTACTTTCCATGGCAGGACTTAATTTATACCGGCAAATTCCTAATAAAGGGAGAGATATGAAAGTCATTAACGTTATAGGTGGAGGACTTGCAGGGGTTGAGGCCGCTTACAGGACTGCGAAAGAGGGTAAAAAGGTTCGCCTCTTTGAGATGAGGCCGAAAAAGACAACCCCTGCCCACAAAACTGACAAGTTGGCAGAGCTCGTCTGCTCAAACACTTTAGGCGGAATTGACATAACTACACCGAGAGGTCTTCTAAAAGCTGAAATGGAGAAGCTTGGCTCTTTAGTTGTTGAGGCTGCAAAGAAAACTGCTGTTCCTGCAGGGGGAGCTCTGGCAGTAGACAGGGAGAAGTTTTCAGACTACATAACCGAAAAAATAGAGAGTAATCCCAACATAGAGATTGTTAGAGAAGAGGTTACAGAAATTCCGGAAGAGGGAATAACAGTTGTTGCAACGGGACCTTTAACTTCAGATAAGTTTTCTCAGTTTCTCAGGGAATACCTTGGAGAGGAGGAGCTCCACTTTTACGACGCAATCTCCCCTATTGTCTACGCAGATACGATTGACTACTCAAAGTGTTTTTGGGGCTCCCGCTACGGGAAAGGAGGAGACGACTACCTTAACTGCCCGATGACGGAGGAGGAGTACGAGCAGTTCTACAACGCCCTTATGGAGGCTGAGAAGGTTCCCCTTAAGGACTTTGAAAAGGCCTGCTACTTTGAGGGATGTATGCCGATAGAGGAGATGGCAGAGAGGGGAAAACAGACGCTGCTGTTTGGTCCTTTAAAACCCGTTGGCCTCATTGACCCGAGGACTGGGAAGCAGCCCTTTGCCGTTGTTCAGCTGAGGAAAGAGAACAGGGAAGGAACCCTCTTAAACCTTGTTGGATTTCAGACAAAGCTTAAGTACCCCGAACAGAAAAGGGTCTTCAGGCTCATTCCCGGCCTTGAAAAGGCAGAGTTTGCCCGTTACGGGAGTATCCACAGGAATACGTTTATAAACTCTCCAAAACTACTTTTAAGAACTCTTCAGCTGAAGAAGAACCCTAAAGTTCTTTTTGCTGGCCAGATTACAGGAGTAGAGGGATATCCTGAGTCTGCAGCTACCGGGATAATTGCAGGGCTTAATGCATCAAGGCTCTCCGATGGCAGGGAGCCGGTTTACCCTCCAGAAACCACAATGGTTGGAGCTCTCCTTAAGTACATTACAACTGCAGATCCTAAAACGTTTCAGCCCATGAACGCAAACTTTGGCCTTCTACCTCCCCCTGAGCGGAGAATAAAGGGTAAACTTAACCGTAGAAAATACCTTGCCGAGAGGGCACTGAGGGATTTAGAAAGATGGTTAAGAGAGCTCTCCTGATACTTTCTCTCTTCTCCTCTACCGTTTGTGGAGCAACTTATCAGATAAGCGTTGTTAAAGAACAGGTTTCTCCAAAGATGGAAAAGAGATTTATTGTTTACAAAGTGAAGAGAGGAGACACTCTTTTAAAGATAATGAAGCGTTTTAAAATTCCCCGCCGTTTACTGTATAGAATTGCCAAACTTAACAGTATAAAGAATCCAAACCTGATATATGCTGGTCAGGTGATAAAGCTTCCAGTAGGAGAGGGAGCTCCCTCTCTTAAACTTTCCCACAAGGTTTCTGAAAGGTTAAAAGAAGAGAGAGAACTTCAACTCATCCAGCGTCTTGGAGGGAAAATAAACAGAGAGGGTTATCTTTTTGTAGGAGATAAAAACATTTCTTTCAGGAAAAATCCTCTTGTAACCGTTGGAGAAAAGAGATTTCTGTTAGATTTTACAGGTATTCCAGAGAAAGTTAGAAAACTCCTTTCTGGATTGGGAATAACAGTTGTAGATAAAAACACTCTCAATAAAGTTCTTGAATCTGCCATTTCTGCAAACTTTTCTTCACTTCAGAGGAATGGAACTCTTATTATTGGAGAGAATGACGTTTTAACTTACCACTACGACTACCTTGCCTACAATCGTTTTACAGGTCAGAGAACAGTAATAAATACTACTCCCGATACTCCGCCTACACTCAAAAATCTCCTGTTAGCTTATGGCGTTGCCGTTGTTGAGCCCCGATTTGAAGTTCCTGACAGTAAAGAGGGTTGGGGAGAGTTAAAAATTTTGACTGGCGGAGGGCTTGATAAGATATCAGAGCTTATCTACCTGCTGACCGGGAAAAAGGGACAGAAGGTTCCGGAAGGAATTGTTTTTCCTGATCTAAAACTTGCAGTTGTTTACGATTACATTACGCCTGAGAGAAGAACAGAACTTGAGCTTCAGGGTAATAAAGTTTTCATCCTTACAGGAAACTTCCTCAACGACGTTGAGTCAATACTCTCTTTAGTTCCTATGGCAAATAAGTTTGTAAAGCTTGTTCTCTACGAACCTCCAGGGACTAAAGGGGAGAGGTCAAAGTTTGTTATAGAGGGGCTTCTTATCTCCTCTCTAAAAAAAGATTGGTTTATGGTTGACTCGTTTGACAAACCCGAGGAAATTCCGTATCTCCGTTACAGAGGAGTAAATCTTATTGTTTATTAAGGAAGCGGGAGCTCCCGCTTCCAGCTTACTCTTTGTCTGTAAGTGCCATTACGCCGGGGAGCTCCTTCCCTGCAAGGAACTGAAGGAAGGCACCACCACCTGTTGAAACGTGGTCTATCTGGTGTTCTAAGCCCAACATCTCAATTGCTGCAACGCTGTCTCCACCGCCGACTATCCTTAGAGCTTCTTTGTGTTCTGCAACTATCTTCCCTATTGCCATCGTTCCAAAGCGGAACTTCTCAAACTCAAAGACTCCCATGGGGCCATTCCAGAGAATTGTTTTTGCATCTGAAAGGGCTTCTTTAAAGAGCTCAACAGTGGCAGGGCCGGTGTCCAGTCCCATCATGTCGTCTGGAATTTCCTTGTAGGTTGTCAGTTTTGTGTGGGCTGTGGGGGAGAACTCGTCTGCGTTGTTGCTGTCAACGGGAATGTAGAACTTAACACCGTTCTCTTCAGCCTCTTTCATAATCCTTTTTGCAGTGTCTATTAACTCCTCTTCCACTAAAGACTTCCCTACGCTGTATCCGGCAGCCTTTAAAAATGTGTAGGCCATTCCGCCGCCTACAAGCATCTTGTCAACAATTTTCAGAAGGTTCTCTATCACCTCTAACTTACCTGAAACCTTTGAACCTCCGATAATGAGAACTAAAGGCCTTTCTGGGTTCTCAAGGGCTCTTTCTAAGTACTTTATCTCCTTTTCCAGCAGAAATCCTGCAACTGCGAGCTTTACGAACTTTGTTATTCCGTAGGTTGAGGCGTGTTTCCTGTGGGCCGTTCCAAAGGCGTCGTTGACGTAGATATCTGCAAGAGCTGCAAGTTTTTTAGCGAACTCAGGGTCGTTTTTCGTCTCCTCAGGATAGAACCTGACGTTTTCAAGGAGTGCCACCTCTCCGGGGGAGAGCTCCGCCACGCCCTTTTCTGCAACCTCTCCAATACAGTCTGGAATGAACTTAACCTCTTTTTCAAGAAGTCTTGAGAGCCTTTCTGCAACAGGTTTCAGAGAGAGCTTTGGGTCCCAGCCCTTTGGCCTGTCTAAGTGGGAGCAGAGGATTACTTTAGCCCTGTGGTCTAACAGGTAGTTGATCGTTGGAAGGGCTGCCCTTATCCGCTTGTCGTTTGTGATGACGCCGTCTTCAATGGGAACGTTGAAGTCAACCCTTACGAAAAGTCTCTTTCCCTCAAGCTCCTGTGGTGGAACGTCCCTCAGCGTCATTTTGTTGAACATTTTCCTGTAAGGCATCTTCCCGCCACCTCCTGACTATTTCTTCAACTTTTTCTGGAACCATATAGGAAATCGGTTTCCCGGATTTTAACCTTTCCCTTATCTCTGTTGAACTGATTTCAATTAACCTCCCCTTGTAAAGGGCCACTCTCCAGCCGTCAAGACTTGCCTTTCTCCGTTTAAAACGGACAACAGGAGTGTTCAGTTTTAGTTTCTTCAGTACCTCTTCCGGGTTAACCTCCTCTCCCGGCCTTGAGACAATGAGAATTCTGGAGAGCTCTAGGATCCTTTCAGGTCTTTTCCACAGGTGGAACGTTTTGAACGAGTCTGCTCCCATCATAAAAACCGGCTCTTCGCCGTAAACTCTGTGGAACTCCTCTAAAGTCTGGTATGTGTAGGAAATTCCCCCTTTTTTGAGCTCGTAGTCCCACACTTTAAACCGGGGTTCTGACTCTACTGCGGCTTTCAGGGCTTTAAGTCTGATTTCTGGAGGGATGAGGAGCTCCCCCTTTAGTGGCTGAATGTATGCCGGAACGAAGATTACCTCTTCAAGGCCAAAGTCCTCTAAAACGTCTCTGGCAATGAGCAAGTGACCTATGTGAACCGGGTTAAAGCTTCCTCCAAAGAGCAGTTTCAAGACTCCCTCCTATTTCTATTCTATCCCGTTTTGTAGAGTGGCTAAAGTTTAACCGCTGCTATAATTTGAAACTCTAAAACTCCACTTTAAGGAGAGAGAGAATGGGAATGACGATAACCCAGAAGATACTTGCAGACCACGCCGGGAAGAAAGAGGTCTACCCCGGTGAATTGGTTATGTGTAAGGTTGATATCGCCCTTGCAAACGACGTTACAGCTCCCATTGCCATTAAACAGGTTAAGGCTGTAGGCGCCAGAAACGTGTGGGATAGGGAAAGGATTGCCTTGGTTCCCGACCACTTTGTTCCCGCCAAAGATATAAAGGCTGCCGAACAGGTTAAGATGATGAGGGACTTTGCAAAAGAGTTCGGCATTAAACACTTCTGGCCTGAGGGAAGGGTTGGAATTGAGCACGCCCTCCTCCCTGAGCAGGGGGTTGTGGTTCCTGGAGACGTTGTTATTGGAGCAGACTCCCACACCTGTACCTACGGGGCTTTAGGTGCCTTCTCAACTGGGGTTGGCTCAACAGACATGGCCTATGCCTGGCTTACAGGTGAGGTCTGGTTTAAGGTTCCGGAGCAGATGAAGTTCATCTACTACGGAAAGCGCCAGAGGTGGGTTGGTGGAAAGGACATCATCCTCTACGTTATCGGGATGATCGGCGTTGATGGAGCTCTCTACAAGACGATGGAGCACACAGGTGAAGCTATAAGGGAGCTCCCCATGGACGACAGGTTTACAATCTGCAACATGGCCATTGAGGCTGGAGCTAAGAACGGAATTATTGAGCCAGATGAGATAACTCTTGAGTACGTTAAGGGAAGGGCAAAAAGGCCTTACAAACTCTACAAGTCCGACCCCGATGCAGAGTACTCAGAGGTTTACGAGATAGACGTTTCAAAGATTGAGCCACAGGTTGCATTCCCCTACCTCCCTTCAAACACGAGGCCTGTAACGGAGGCTACACACGTAACAATAGACCAGGTTGTTATCGGCTCCTGCACAAACGGAAGGCTCAGCGACCTGAGGGTTGCAGCCCAGATTCTTAAGGGCAAGAAGGTTAACCCTAACGTCCGCTGTATCGTCATCCCTGCAACTCAGGAAATCTACAGGCAGGCTCTGAAAGAGGGTCTCATTGACATCTTCCTTGACGCAGAGTGCGTTGTTTCAACTCCAACCTGCGGTCCGTGCCTTGGCGGACACATGGGAATTCTCGCTAAAGGTGAAAGGGCTGTTGCTACTACGAACAGAAACTTCGTCGGCCGTATGGGTCATCCTGAAAGCGAGGTTTACCTTGCCTCCCCTGCCGTTGCTGCAGCCTCTGCAGTCCTTGGAAGGATTGCCCACCCAGACGAAGTTGTCGGCTCAGAGAACTGATTTTTGGGGGAGTTCCCTCCCCCCTTTCACAAAAGTTTGAGGAACTCACAATGGATCTCTTTGAAATCAGAAACTGGTTTGCCCACAACCTCTGTGACTACCTTAGGGAAAAAGAAGAAGAAGACCTTTTAAAACTAAAAGCCGTTATCTCGGCAGTTTCAGGAGAGAAGATTGATGTTCCGGAGAAGGTTTTAAATGAGGTTTCTTCAGAATTTCCCATCTTTAAAAAAGGAAATGGATCTTTTAAGTTTGTTCCAGACGATCCTATTACAGAGAAGTACATTCTTCAAAAAGTTGAAACCTACAGGAACTTTCTGAGCTCTCTTCCTGAAGATTTTGAACCTGTTGAAGAAGATATAGATAAAAACGTAAAAATTGCCAGGCTCCTCTTTGAGAAAGGTCTTTACTTTGAGGTTCACGAGATTTTAGAAGAGGTCTGGATGGGAGAATTTGGGAAGGAGAGGGACTTCCTTCAGGCCTTGATTCAGATAGGCGTTGCCTACTACCACCTTTCAAACTACAACACCCGGGGGTTTAAGCTCCTCCTTGAGAACGCCTTAGAGCTCCTTGGAGGTTATTCTGGAACGATTCATACCGTCAATGTTGATAAACTTAAAGAGGACATTAAGAGGGCTATGGAGACCGAGGAGATTATCTCCTTTTAGGGGGAGTGATGGGAGCTCTGGTGGTTTTAACAACCTTCCCCGATAGAAAATCTGCAGAATCTATACTAAAAACCCTTGTGGAAGAGAGGCTTTCAGCCTGTGCCCAGATTGCTGGAGAGGTTAAGAGTTTCTACTGGTGGGAAGGGAAAGTAGAGGAGGGAAAAGAATATCTTGCCATCTTGAAAACGACAGAAAAAGCCTACCCAGAGCTTGAGAGGAGGCTGGCGGAGCTCCACCCCTACGAGGTTCCGCAGATAGTTGCCCTTCCATCCTTTGCCGTTTTTACCCCTTACCTGAAGTGGTTAGAAGAAGAGGTTAAGTAGCTTGGAAGTCTATCTTCTCCTCTTCCTTGCTGGAGTAATTGCCGGTTTTGCAGCCGGCCTCTTCGGTATAGGGGGCGGTGTAATCCTTGTTCCAATGTTCAGCTACTTTTTTACCTCTTACCTTGGAATTTCTGAAGAGTTAGGCTTTAAGATTTCTGTTGCAACGAGCCTTGCCGTCATAATGGTTTCTACCCTTTTTACATCTGGTCTTCACATTATCAGCGGGAAGGTTGATGTTAGGGAACTCCTTAAACTCCTTCCCTGGATATTGGTTGGTATTCTCTTTGGTGTCCTCTTTTCCCATTTCGTTTCAGGCCACGTTCTAAAAAAGATTTTCGGCCTTTTTCTGCTTCTGCTGAGTGTTAAGCTGATTACAGATAGAGGGGGAGTTCCCAAATTCTCCTTCAGAGAGAACGTTCTTCTTCCTGCTGTTCTCCTATTATCTGCCTTTTCCAGCGCCCTCTTAGGAATAGGGGGCGGAGTTGTTGTTAACACCCTTCTTTTTAGCCTCTCTCGGGTTGAAACAAAAAGGATTGTTGCCCTTGCATCTGTAATTTCGTTTGTAAACGCCTTCCTTGGAACTCTTCTCTACATGTTCGTTCCAGCCCATAGGATTTTGAACTGGCAGTTGGGCTACATCTACATCCCGGCAGCCGTTTTTGTTGCCCTTGGGGGGGTTTTGGGAAGCAGATTTGGAGTGAAGCTCCTCCATAAAATAAACCAGCACCTTCTCAGAAGGCTCTTTGGAATTCTTCTTGTTCTTATCGGACTGAAAATGCTGATAAGGTAAAGGGGAAGGAACCTTAGAAGGTTCCTCCACCGTGGGAGTGGCAGCTTACGCAAGTATCTCCGGCGTTGTGGTTCTTAATATCAATTGGCAGCCCCAGTCCATTAACGGTTGAGTAATCCTCCGTTCCGTCGTGGCAGGCTGCACAGAGGGATGGAACTGTGCTCCTGTTGGCATCAACTGAGGAGTCGTCGTTCTTAACAGGTAGGTTTACATAGGCCTTAAGGTCTTCGGGATTAGAGAGGTTGTAGGTTCTGTCTTTCCCGTTTACCTCTCCGTTGTAAGAAAGGTCTTCAAAGAACGCTGTTGTTTCAGGGTCAACTAAAGCGTGTTTAACTTCTGCAGAGTTATCTACCTGTTTAACAACCTTCACTACGGTTAAGGTTTCACCCACTTTTTCAACTATAAGCTTGTCGTTATTGCTTCCGTGGGGGTTGTGACAGTCAACACACTCAAGGGCTGCGTGGTTTGTGTGGAAGAGGAGCTCCCCTGAGAGGTCTACGAGCTTAAACGGCCTATCTCCAGAGGTGAAGCTTCCGTTTCCGTGCCAGTTTCCTCCCCATAGTGTTGCAACGTCCGGCGGGTTTTCCGGAGGTGTTATTTCAGTATCTGCCTTTCCGTCTCCGTTTGTATCTGCAACTGGTTCTTTAACTACACTTCCCCAGCCGTTTGAGTGACAGGTTAAACAGAGTTCCTGAGAGTTCCTCTTTATGGTTCCTCCAATTTCTCCAAAGTCAGTCTCAGGTTCAACAATTCCGTCCATGTCGGGCTGCCAGTGGCAGACTACGCAGTCAAAGTCGTCAATCTTTCCGTTTCCGTTAAAGTCGTGGAAGTGCTTTCTTCCAGAAGTTCCTCTGTAGAAGTGGAGTTTCTCAAAGTTGTCGTGGCAGACCAGACACTTCCTCTCTACAGGCTGCCCTGTTCCCGTTTTTGTTGCTCCGTTTGTTCCGTGGCAGGCAGAACAGACGAGGATGGAATTGTTCCTTCCAACAGTTTCAACGGCCTTATCAATTAGGGCCTGGTATTTATCTATGGGCATATCGGGGGTTGCCATTGTGTGTTTAAAGTTCTGGTGGCAGGCCAGACAGTCGCTCTGCCCCCAGCCGTCTTCGTGGTTTTCGGGGGTTAAGTAGGGGGCACTTCTCTTTGCGACGTTTATTCCAAAGTCCCTGTAGTGGACGTCCGGCTTTGCAATTCCTCCACCCCCGCCGCAGCCTGCGGTTAAAAGGAGAGCTCCCGCCACAAGTAGCAGCCTTCTCACAGTTCCCTCCACCAATCGGAAAAGAAGAAAATAAAGGATTCAAAATCGTATTATACGATTATCCTTTCAGCGTGTAAATTGTTGCCATACCAAACATAAGAGGTTTGTAGCTTCCACCTTTAAAACCAACTGCCTCAGCAAGTTTAATGAGCTCTTCGTAGTGGGGGAAGTTGACTATCGTTTCGTAGAGGTGTTTCGTCACGTCTGCCTTAGACCTGAGCTTTCCCAACGGAAGCATTATCCTCTTTAGAAACTGGAGAAACAGGAATTTCAGCACCGGGTTTTTGGGAATTGAAACCTCTAAAATCCTCGCTTCTCCTCCACGTTTAAGAACACGTCTGATTTCAGACAGCCCTTTTTCTGGATTCTCAAAGTGCCTCAGCCCTAATGAGACGATAACCGTGTCAAAGGCTTTATCGGGGAAGGGGGTATTCAGTGCGTCTCCCCGAACAAGGAGCATTTCAGGATACTTCTCCTTTGCAACTTTCAGCATCGGCAGTGAGTAGTCAAGGCCAACAACGGTTTCTGCCCTCTTTAGAAGGAGAGCTCCCGCATCCCCCGTTCCGCAGGCAAGGTCTAAAACTCTTCCAGTTTTTTCCAGCCCTTTAACCAATTCTCTCTGCCACCTCGGAATAATCCCTAACGACAGGAATCGGGAGATAGAGTCGTATTTATGGGCTATTCTGTCAAAGATTTCAACGCCAACGGGCTTTTTCCTTTCCACTCTTTCCCTCTAAATCTTTGATTGAACTATTTTAGAATAGCCAAAACGTTAGCTGGAGAGAGAGATGGTTATCGTAGGCGTTGATACAGGAGGAACCTTTACAGACTTCATCTACTTGAAAAACGGCAAATGGCAGGTTTTAAAGATTCTTTCAACTCCTCAAAACCCGGCAGAGGCCGTTCTTAAAGGTCTTTCGGAAATAGGGGGAGAGGAGAGGAGAATAACCCATGGAACAACAGTTGCAACAAACGCAGTTCTTGAGAGGAAAGGAGCAAAGACGGCCTTCATAACGAATAAAGGTTTTGAAGACCTTTTAGAGATAGGGAGGCAGAACAGGGAGGAGCTCTACTCCTTCAGGGTAAAGAAGGTTAAACATTTAGTTCCTGAAGAGCTCACCTTTGGCCTCTCCTGCAGGCTCAACTCTAAAGGGAAGCATGTTGAAACGCTGAAAGAGGAAGAGGTTGAGGAGCTGGTAGAGAAGCTGAAATTGTTAGGTGTTGAGTCTGTTGCTGTTTCTTTCCTCTTTTCGTTCTTAAACCCTGAAGGCGAGATTAAAGTGAAGGAAACCCTTGAGAGGGAGGGATTTTCCGTCTCAGTCTCCTCTGAGATAGTTCCGGAGTTCAGGGAGTTTGAGAGGGCTTCAACAACGGTTGTAAACGCCTACGTTATGCCGAAAATGAAGGGATACATCGGTTTTTTAGCCGAAAACCTAGAGGAGAAGGATACTCTCAAAATTATGCAGTCAAACGGAGGTGTTATCTCTCCGGAAACTGCCGTTAAGGAGCCTGTTAGAACGGTTCTTTCAGGCCCCGCAGGTGGAGTTGTTGGGGCATGGAAGGTAGGGAAATTAGCAGGCTTTGAGAAGCTCATAACCTTTGACATGGGGGGAACCTCAACAGACGTTTCTCTGATAGACGGAAGGCCTCAACTTTCTGTTGAGTCAAAGATTTCCGGTCTTCCTATAAAAGTTCCGGTAATTGAGATTCACACAGTTGGAGCCGGTGGAGGTTCAATCGCCTGGGTTGACAGCGGGGGAGCTCTCCAGGTGGGTCCTGAAAGTGCCGGTGCAGACCCGGGTCCCATCTGCTATGGAAAAGGTGAGAGGATAACCGTTACAGACGCCAACCTCTTCTTGGGCCGTTTAGACCCGGAACACTTCCTTGGCGGAAGGATGGAGCTCCACCCGGAAAGGCTCAAACCCTACTTTGAGGAGATGGCTAAAAGGCTTGGAATAACATCTATAGAGCTTGCTGAAGGTATTTTAGAGATAGCAAATACAAAAATGGCGAAGGCCTTAAGGGTAATCTCCGTTGAGAGGGGGTACGATCCGGAGGAGTTTACGCTCCTTTCCTTTGGCGGTGCAGGTGGAATGCACTCGGCCTATCTTGCAAGGGAGCTTTCCATCCCAAGGGTTCTTATTCCAAAAAATCCAGGAATCCTCTCTGCCCTCGGAATGGTCCTCTCAGATGTTGTTAAAGACTATTCCAGAACCGTTATGCTGAAGGAGGAGGAAGCGACAGCTGAAACCCTTGAGGAGCACTTCAAAGAACTTGAGGAGAGGGCTAAAGCAGAGATGGAGAAAGAGGGTTTTGAGGGGGAGCTCCTCTTAGAGAGGCACTTAGACCTCAGGTATAGAGGCCAGTCTTTTGAGATAACAGTTCCCTACTCAGAGAAGTTTAAGGAATCCTTTGAGAAAGCCCACGAGAAACTCTACGGTTACAGGCACAGCCGAGATGTAGAAGTTGTTAACGTTCGGCTAAGGGCGGTTGGGATAACGGAAAAACCCTCTTTTGAGCCGATGAAGGAGTGCGGAGAGGGGTTCCCGGAAGGAGCTCTCTTAAAATGCAGGAAAGTCTACTTTGATGGTGAGTGGGTAGAAACTCCGGTTATTGATAGGGAAAAGCTACTTCCAGGCCACGAGTTTAAGGGCCCTGCAGTTATCGTTGAGTACAGCTCAACAACAGTTGTTCCACCCTTTGCAGAGGTGAGAGTTGACAGCTTTGGAAACCTTATCTTAGAGGTAAAGAATGGTTAACCCGATAAAGCTTGAAGTGATAAAGAACGCCCTTATCTCGGTTGCCGAAGAAATGGGAGCAGTTCTCCAGAGGACAGCCTTTTCGCCAAACATAAAGGAGAGGAGAGACTTCTCCTGCGCCATCTTTGACCGCCACGGCCGGATGGTTGCACAGGCAGCCCACATCCCCGTCCACCTTGGCTCAATGCCCATGTCTGTAAGGAGCGTTGTTGAAAACGTTGAGCTGAAAGAAGGAGATATGGCAGCTATCAACGACCCCTTTAAAGGGGGAACACACCTTCCAGACATAACCGTTGTTGCCCCCGTTTACTACGAAGGGGAGCTCCTCTTCTACGTTGCAAACCGTGCCCACCACTCAGACGTTGGTGGAATAACCCCCGGTTCAATGCCCCTCTCAACTTCAATTTTTCAGGAAGGGCTTGTAATTCCCCCTGTTAAGTGTGTTGAAAACGGAGAGGTTTTAACCGATTTCCTGAACTTCTTAAAGGCCAACACAAGAACTCCCGATGAGAGGGAGGGAGACTTTAAAGCTCAGGTTATGGCAAACAGAATTGGGATAAGGAGATTAAGGGAGCTCCTTGAGAAGTACGGTTCAGAGTTCCTTGAGGCCTACTCGGAAGCCCTCTTAGACTACTCAGAGAAAATGATGAAAAGAGTAATATCAGAAATTCCCGACGGCGTTTACACCTTTGGGGACTTCTTAGACGACGACGGAGCGGGAAACAGGAACGTAAGGATAAGGGTTGTTCTTACAATAAAAGGAGAAGAGGCAACAGTTGACTTCTCACCATCAGACCCTCAGGTTCGTGGCTGTTTAAACGCAGTTCGCTCAATAGTTGTCTCGTCAACCCTCTACGTCTTCAGGTGTCTTGCAGGGGAGGAGATACCGACAAACGAGGGAATACTAAGGCCGATAAAGGTTATAACGAAGCCGGGAACAGTTGTTGATGCTGAGTTCCCTGCGGCCGTTTCAGGTGGAAACGTTGAAACCTCACAGAGGATAACAGACGTTCAACTTGGAGCTCTCTCAAAAGCTATCCCCGAGAGAATCCCCGCAGCTTCTCAGGGAACTATGAACAACCTGACCTTTGGAAACGAGAAGTTCACCTACTACGAAACAATTGGAGGGGGAGCGGGAGCAGGAAACGGTTTTGACGGAGCCAGCGCTGTTCATACCCACATGACAAACACCCTCAACACTCCCGTTGAAGCCCTTGAGTTCCAGTTTCCCGTTATGGTTACCCGCTACGGCGTAAGGAGGGGTTCCGGCGGAGATGGAAAGTGGAGAGGAGGAGACGGAATAGTTAGAGAACTCCTCTTTTTAGAGGAAGTTGACGTAACGGTTGTTTCTGAGAGGAGAACCCACAGTTCCTATGGACTAAACGGGGGAAAGCCTGGAAAGAGAGGAAGAAACGTCCTCGTAAAACCAGAGGGGGAGGAGGTGGAGCTCCCCGCCAAGTTCACCCGCCGTTTCCACCCCGGCGAGAAGCTGAGAATAGAGACCCCCGGAGGCGGCGGCTGGGGAAGTTAAGGTTTCTTTTTGAAACCAAATCGGATATATTTCCCGTTGAAAACTCACCGGCCAGACTCCGGAAGGGGTGCCCTTTACGGGTTCTTCCGGAGGATGAAGGCTCGGGAGGAAAAACCCATATCAGGAGGTAGAAATGTCTGAAGAGATGAAAGAGCAGCAGCCTCAGGAAACTCAAGAGGTTCAGGAAGTTCAGCAGGAGCAGACTCAAGAAGTTCAGGAGCAGGAGACCTTTAAGCCAAGGCCGCCTGGCCAGAGGGTTACGATGAAGGAGCTCCTTGAGGCCGGCGTCCACTTCGGCCACCAGAAGGAGCGCTGGAACCCCAAAATGAAGAAGTTTATCTTCACAGAGCGTAACGGCATCCACATCATTGACCTTCAGCAGACCATCAAGTTCTTTGAGGAAGCCTACGACTACATCGCAGACTTAGTTGCAAACGGCGGAACAGTTCTCTTTGTCTGCACAAAGAAGCAGGGTCAGGACATTGTTGAGGAAGAGGCAAAGCGCTGCGGAATGTTCTACGTTAACAAGAGGTGGTTAGGTGGAACCCTCACAAACTTCCAGACCATCAGGAAATCCGTTTACAAACTGAAGATGCTCAAGAAGATGGAAGAGGAAGGGGTTTTAGAGCAGCTTCCAAAGAAAGAGGCTGTAAGGCTCCGCAGGAAGAAGGAGAAGCTTGAGAAATACATCGGCGGTATTGAGAACATGAACCGCCTTCCCGACGCCCTCTTCATTGTTGACATCGTTAGGGAAGAAAACGCCGTTAGAGAGGCCAGGAAGGCCGGAGTTCCTATTGTTGCCCTCGTTGACACAAACGCAGACCCAGATCTCGTAGACTACCCGATTCCAGCAAACGACGACGCTATAAGGGCTATCAGGCTCCTCACGTCAAGGATTGCAGACGCCGTTCTTGAAGGAAAGATGAGGAGAGAGGCTATAAAGCTTGCCGAAGGTGAGGAAGCTGCCGAGGAAGAGCTTGACTTCCTGCCTGAAGAGTAATGAAAGGAGGAGGAGAAATGGCTGAGATAACAACTCAGATGATAAAGGAGCTCCGTGAGAAGACAGGAGCGGGAATTGTTGACTGTAAGAAGGCCCTTCAGGAGGCCGGCGGAGATATAGAGAAGGCCGTTGAGATACTGAGGAAGAAGGGTGCTGCTAAGGCTGCAAAGAAAGCTGAAAGAGCAACAGCTGAGGGAATCGTTGTCTCCTACATCCACGCAGGCGGTAAGGTTGGAGCTTTAGTTGAGCTCAACTGTGAAACTGACTTCGTTGCAAGGACTGAAGACTTCAAGAACTTAGGCCACGAGATAGCAATGCAGGTTGCTGCAATGGCTCCCGAGTACGTGAGCAGAGAGGACGTTCCTGCTGAAATAGTTGAAAAAGAGAAAGAAGTCCTTAAGGAGCAGGCACTTGCCGAGGGCAAGCCCGAGCACATAGTTGAGAAGATAGTTGAGGGAAGGCTCTCCAAATTCTTCTCCGAAAAGTGCCTCTTGGAGCAGCCCTGGATAAAGGATGACAGCAAGACAATAAAAGACCTCTTAACAGACTACATCACCAAGCTTGGTGAGAACATCAAGGTTAAGCGCTTCTGCCGTTTTGAAGTTGGCAAGTAATTCCCGGGGGCGTTCTGCCCCCTTTTCGTATAATTTCCCGAAAATCCTTTTGAGAAGGTGGGAATGGCCCTTAAATACAAGAGAATTCTCCTTAAGCTCAGCGGAGAGGCGCTTCAGGGAAACAAGCCGTACGGTATAGACCCTGAGTTTCTCCGAAGGCTTGCCCAGGAGATAAAGAAGGTTGTTGACCTTGGAGCACAGGTTGCCGTAGTCATCGGCGGTGGAAACATCTTCAGGGGAGTCTCCGGAGCTACTCAGGGAATGGACAGGGCAACGGCCGACTACATGGGAATGCTTGCAACTGTTATAAACGCCCTTGCTCTTCAGGATGCCCTTGAGAAGGAAGGACTCCATACAAGGGTTCTCACTGCAATAGAGATGAGAGAGATTGCAGAGCCCTACATAAGGCGAAGAGCCATAAGGCACCTTGAGAAAGGAAGGGTTGTCATATTCGGTGCTGGAACGGGAAATCCGTTCTTCACAACAGATACGGCGGCCGCTCTAAGGGCTGCCGAGATAAATGCAGACGTTCTTTTAAAGGCAACAAAGGTTGACGGAATTTACACGGCCGACCCTATGAAGGACCAGAACGCCAGGAAGCTTGACAAACTCTCTTACAAAGAAGTAATTACAAATGGTATAAAGGTTATGGATTCAGCCGCAGTTTCTCTCTGTATGGAGAACAACATACCCATTGTCGTTTTTGACGTTCGGAAGCCGGGAAATCTTGAGAAAGTTGTTAAAGGAGAGGCAGTAGGATCACTTGTAGAAGGAGAGGGGCTATGATTGACCAACTACTGAAGGACGCAGATAAGAGGATGAAAAAGGCAGTTGAGGTTCTTAAGGGAGAGTTTGCAGGTCTTAGAACGGGTAGAGCATCTACCGTTTTAGTTGAAGATATAAAGGTTGACTACTACGGTTCACCTATGACGATAAAGCAGATTGCACAGATTTCGGTTCCAGAGGCTAACCAGATAGTTATTCAGCCGTGGGACGTATCCGTTGTTCCTAACGTGGAGAAGGCTATTAGAGAATCAGACCTTGGCGTTCAGCCCCAGAGGGATGGAAATATCATCAGGATTATTCTTCCACCGCTAACGGAGGAGAGGAGAAAAGAGCTTGTCAAAAAGGCCGGTAAACTTGCCGAGCAGGCAAGGATTGCAATAAGGAACATCCGCCACGAGGTAATGAAGGAACTTGACAAACTGAAGAAAGAGGGCGGATATTCAGAAGATGACATTAAGCGCGCTAAAGATGAACTCCAGAAAATTACAGATAAACACGTGAAAGAGGTGGATAACCTCCTCTCAAGGAAAGAGGAGGAAATTCTTACCATCTAAGGAGGTGAGTACTATGGCTCACAAGATTGACCCTGAACTCTGCATCGGCTGTGGCGCGTGTGCATCTGTATGTCCAACGAACGCCATCAGCCCAACTGACGACGGAAAATACTACATCAACCCAGACGACTGCATTGACTGCGGTGCCTGCGTAGAGGTCTGCCCAACAGACGCAATCTCAGCCGAGTAATCGGCAACCATCGGGGGCATTCTGCCCCCTTTTTATTTTTGTGAGGGCGGGAAGGGGTTAATTTGGTATTTAATCTCGGTTATTACTACAATATATCCAAGCTCTTAATTGAAATTTCAAATCTTAGTGCCTGTTTTGACCCTTCACTTAGAGGACACAACTTAAGGGTTGCTTTAATTTCTCTTGCGATTGCTAATAAGCTCTCATTTTCCCGTGAGTTTCTTTTAAATATTCTCATAGCCTCGCTCTTCCACGATATTGGTATTTTATTTTTTAAAGAAAAGGAGCAGGTAGCTCTTTTAAAAGAAGAGAACTTCAATAGTAGAGCAATCCATCTTCATGCTGAGATAGGTTTTAACCTTTTAAACAGATATCCCTTTTTTAAAGAAGCTGCGAAAATAATAAGAGACCACCATAGATCCTATTCTGAATTTATTGGCAGTCCCCAGAAATTTTCTTTTCCAGCACAGATACTTTTTCTTGCAGATAGAGTAGATGTATGGATTAACAATAGACTGTTAAAAGGGTATTCTCTCCTTGATGCTATTTCTTCTTTAAAAGGAAAACTGGAGGAAGGGCGCGGTTTTCTATTTAGTCCAAAATTGCTTGATATACTGTTCAACTTTTACTACGAGAAGGAAGCATTCTGGTTTAACCTTTATACTGAAGAAGAGTATGTTAGAGAGACTGTTGTTGACTGGCTTGACAGGTTAGATTTTGCTATGAGTATTGGGGAGCTCCTCAGAACGGTTAACCTTTTTGGTTTCATTATAGACTTCAAAAGCCCTTTTACCGCCACCCACTCCTCTGGAGTTTCTCAGACGGCAACCCATTTGGCCTCTTATTTCCATTTTTCTCAGGAAGAGTTAAGAAAAATGAAGATTGCAGGTTTTTTACATGATATTGGAAAAATTTTTATCCCCAACGAAATTTTGGAGAAACCGGCACAGTTAACAGAGGAAGAGTTCTTCATTATGAAATCACACGTTTACCATACCTACAGAATACTTAGCCGATTTATAAAGAATGAAGATGTGGTGGAATGGGCTTCTTACCATCATGAAAGGTTAAACGGTAAAGGCTATCCCTTTAAGCTTAAGGCCAACAAAATCCCTCTCGGTTCAAGGATTATGGCAGTTGCAGATATGTTCACAGCTTTAACAGAAGAAAGACCTTACAAGAAATCTATTTCCAGCTCTGAAGCTGTAAGAATGATGATTCAACTTTCAGAAGAAGGAGAGCTTGATACTCAGGTTGTTTCTGTTTTGAGGAATAACTTGAAAGCAATTGATAGGAGCAGGCAAATTTCCCAGAGGTTGGCTGCAGAGCTCTACGGCGAACTTAAAGAAGTCGTTTCAAGTTTTGAGTCGTCTTGTAAAAATTAGGATTTCAATGAGTATTTAAGATAAGTAAGAGAACTCAAAAGGGACTATAGTTGTAAAATCTCGCCTTTCTTAAAAGAAAATAGAAAACCAGAACGTTAACGTTTCTAACAGGAAGAAAATAGAAGTAGATATCGGAAATAAGCCTCTATTTTAAGGTTTACTCTTTTTCTTCTCTGGTAATTCTTACTTTGAAATTTCAGAAATTATTTTCCCTGCTACTTCTTTGGGGTCGGGAGCTCCCGTTATCGGCCTTCCTATCACCATGTAGTCCGTTCCAAGTTTTACAGCGTCTTTCGGCGTTACAACCCTCTTCTGGTCGTTCTTTGCAGCCCAGGTTGGCCTTATTCCCGGCGTAACGGTTATGAAGTCCTCTCCGAGGTTCTCCTTTATGAGCCTTACCTCTCTTGCAGAACAGACTACTCCGTCAAGCCCTGCTTTTTTGGAGAGCTCTGCCAGTCTTAAAACCTCATCTTCCACTGAAGACTCTATTCCAACACTTTTAAGGTCATTTTCATCCATGCTGGTTAAAATTGTTACGGCTATGAGAAGCGGCCTCTCAGCGCCGATTTTTTCAGCGTATTCTTTATTGAACTCTGCAATCTGTTTTAAAAATTCAAATCCACCAAGGGCGTGGACGTTGTACATCCAGACTCCAGCTTCTATGCCAACCCTTGCTGCAGACTTAACTGTGTTTGGAATGTCGTGGTATTTGAGGTCTAAAAAAACTTTTTTCCCTCTCTTTGAAATCTCTTTTACAACCTCTATTCCACACCTTGAAAAGAGCTCCAGGCCAACTTTGTAGTGGTTTATCGTATCTCCAAGTGTGTCAACAAGGTTTAGAGCCTTTTCGCACCTGTCAAAGTCAAGGGCTACGATTACCATCTCAGAGCTCCTCAATCATGCAGATGAATGTCGGTTTTACTATCACGTCCAACCTGTTTATTTCGGCTATTGCCCTGTCTATCTGCTCTTTTCTGGCAGGGTGGGTTGTCATAACTATCGGAACGCCCCCCTCAAAGTCTAAACTCTTCTGGAGGGCGCTCTTTATGCTTATCTGTTCTTTTCCAAGTATTTCCGCAATTTTTGCAAGAACTCCCGGCCTATCAACAGCTGTGAACCTTAAGTAGAAACTTGAAGTAAACTGATTGGGGGGTTTTAGGGGGAGCTCCTCTCTACCCTTTATCAAACACTCTGGAACATCGTAGGTATTTCCCAGAGCAACGTCAACTATGTCTGAAACTACTGCGCTTGCCGTTGGCCTTCTACCTGCACCTTTGCCGTAGTAAAGGGTATCCCCGACAAAATCTCCCTCTATAAGGCAGGCGTTGAATACTCCGTTGACGCTTGAGAGGATATTCTCCTCTGGAATCATTGTTGGGTGAACCCTTACCTCAAGCTCTCCGTCTGTAGTCTTTGCTATTGCAAGGAGCTTGACCGAATAGCCGAACTCCTCACGGGCTATCTCTATGTCTAAGGGAGTAAGCTCTCTTATCCCTTTAACGAAAACGTTTTCTGTTTTCACCCATCTGCAGTATGCAAGGCTTGAGAGGATTGCGATTTTGTGGGCTGCGTCAAATCCTTCAACGTCTAAGGTGGGGTCGGCTTCGGCAAATCCCAACTCCTGGGCCTCTTTAAGGGCTGTTTCAAAGCTCATTCCCTTCTGGCTCATCTCTGTTAGAATGAAGTTCGCCGTTCCGTTTATGATTCCGTAGATGGCTTCTATTCTGTTTCCAACAAGCCCTTCCCTTAAGGCCTTTATTACAGGAATACCGCCACCAACGCTTGCCTCAAACTTCAGCGAAACGCCGTTCTCCCTTGCCAGATTGAAGAGCTCCTCTCCGTAGTCTGCAAGGAGTGCCTTGTTTGCCGTTACTACATGCCTCTTTCTCTTTAGGGCCTCCTCAACAACTCTTTTGGCAATTCCCGTTCCGCCTATCAGCTCAACAACGGCATCACATTGGACCTCAAGGGCTTTCAGACCATCATCAAAAACTTTTTCCTCAGGAACACCGAGGGCTTTAACTTTTTCCGTGTCTCTATCTGCAACAAAGGCTATTTCAACCGGTTTCCCGATTCTTTTCTCTATCAGTTCTCGGTTTTTGAAAAGGAGCTCCACAACACCGCCCCCCACCGTTCCGCAGCCGACGATTCCAACCTTGAAACTCTCCACCACCTCCTCCAGAGTCAGACGTTGATGTTCCGCAGACCATACTTCTCAAATGCCCTCTTTATTCCCCGAACTGCCTGCTTTATCCTCAGCTCATTCTCAACCAACGCAAACCGGACGTATTTGTCTCCATACTCCCCAAAGCCTATTCCAGGGGAGACTGCAACTTTACCGTCTAAGAGGAGCATCTTCGCAAATTCCAGAGAGCCCATAGACTGGAACTTCTCGGGTATTTTTGCCCAGACAAACATTGTTGCTTTCGGCTTCTCAACGTGCCAGCCTATCCTGTTTAGCCCTTCAACTAACGTGTTTCTCCTGCTCTCATAGATCTTCCTGTACTCTTCAACGCAGGACTGGTCTCCCTTTAGAGCTATTATTGCCGCTATCTGGATGGGCTGGAACATTCCGTAGTCTAAGTAGCTCTTCATTCTGTAGAGGGCGTGGATTATCTCCTTATTTCCGGCGGCAAACCCCACCCGCCAGCCGGCCATTGAGTAGGTTTTTGATAGGGAGTAGAACTCAACGGCAACTTCTTTCGCTCCTTTTACCTGGAGGATGCTTGGCGGAACGTAGCCGTCAAAGGCTATTTCTGCGTAGGCAAGGTCCTGAATCACTATGAGGTTGTTGTCTTTCGCAAAGTCAACGATCTTTTCAAAGAAAGGTAGTTCAACGGTTGCCGTTGTAGGGTTGTGAGGGAAGTTCAAAATTAAAACCTTTGGCCTTGGCCAGCTCTCTTTGTAGGCTTTTACGATGGACTCAAAGAATGCCTCTTCATCAAACCCTTCGTCTGTGAGGATGGGAACGCTCCGAACGTCTCCGCCGGCAATGATTATTGAGTAGGGGTGAATCGGATACGCCGGAGTTGGAACTATTGCTACGTCTCCCGGGTTTATGAGTGTAAGCGCAAGGTGGGCAAGCCCCTCTTTTGAGCCAATTGTTGTGATAACTTCAGTTTCAGGGTCTAAGTCAACGTCATACTTCCTCTTATACCAGAGGGCTAAGGCTTCCCTCAGTTTAAAAAGGCCTTTTGTTTGGGAATACCTGTGGTTTTTCGGGTTCTGTGCAGCTTCACACAGCTTGTCTACTATGTGCTGTGGGGTTGGAAGGTCGGGGTTTCCCATTCCAAGGTCAACGATGTCCTCTCCCGCCCTTCTCAGCTTCATCTTCAGGTCGTTTACAACTGCGAAAACGTAGGGTGGAAGCCTGTCTATCCTTGCAAACTGAAACTGGGGCATTTTCTTACTCCTACCTTTGAGTAAGACCTAATTATACAGCCCTTTTGTTAGAATTTGGCTGCACGGGTGAACGGGAAGTCCGGTGAGAGTCCGGCGCTGTCCCCGCAACCGTGAGCAGGGAATAACCGGGCCTTTGCCACTGGAGTGGAGAGGTTAAGAGCCGCCACTCCGGGAAGGCACTGGCCTAAATGAACCCTGCGAGCCGGGAGACCGGCCCGTGCGAAAACTCGTCTGCCCTGCGGGGGGTCAGGGCAGGGAGGTAGAGTGAAGAGGGTTCTTTTTGTCTTTTTCTGGGTAGTTCTATTTGGTTTAAACGGTTTCTGTTTTGACAGGGTTGTTTCTCTCTCTCCTGCCCTTACCGACATTATCGCTTACGTTGGAGCGGAGAAGAAGTTAATCGGCGTAACGGTTTTCTGTTCGGGAGAAGTCTGCAGGGGAAAGGAGAAAGTTGGCGGAATTGTTAACCCCAACGTTGAAAAAATTTACTCCCTCCATCCAGATCTTGTTATAGCCACGACTTTAACACCAAAAAGAGATGTTGAAGCCTTAAAACGTTTAGGTTTAAAAGTTCTTGTTTTCAGACTTGTTTCTCTTGAGGATGTAGTTGATGCTACCGGGAGACTGGGGGAGCTCCTTGGAGGAGATGGGGCAAAGGGGAGGAAACTCTTAAGAAGAATAAGAAGAGCTGTTCTCCCCCTCTCCCGGTGTTTAAAGGGAAAGAGGGTAGTTATTGTTATCTCTTCAAGGCCTCTATACGTTGCCGGGAGTAAGAGCTACTTAGGAGAAATCCTTAAACTGGCCGGAGCAGAGGTTGTTCCGGATACTACATTCTCTGTTATTTCTTACGAATCCCTGGTGGAGCTCCGCCCCGATACTGTTCTTCTTGTAGGGAATGGCAACCTGTATCTGTTAGCCCGTTTTCACGTTGTAAGGGTGAAGCCTGCCGATGAGCTGCTCCACCCCAGCCCTCAGGTTTTAAAGGGAATTGGGGAGCTCCGGAGGGCGGTTTGCGGAAAGTAGCTGTTGTTCTGGCAGTTTTTATACCTTCTCTTCTTCTCCTCTTCTGGGGCTTTCCCCCAACGAATATTGTTTTGGAGCTCAGACTTCCCGAGCTTCTCCTCTCCTTTGGCTTCGGCGGTTCCCTCTCTGCCGCCGGAGGCGTTTTCCAGGGAACTCTGAAGAATCCCCTTGCCGAACCTTATACCCTGGGAACAGCTGCAGGGGCTGCCCTTGGGGCGGCGGTAGCCTCTGTTTTCCGATTTCCTGTTGAGTGGGGGGCTCTTGTCGGGGGGCTCCTTTCAGTTTTCTTCATAGTTCTCTCTTTCAGGGTTTTCAGCGACCCTCTCTCCGTTCTCCTCTTCGGCGTTGGCTTAACGGCCTTCTTCTCAGCCTCAATTCTCTTCCTCTACGCGCTCTTTCCCGTTTACACCCTTCAGGAGGCACTTCTCTTTACCCTCGGCTACATTATGCCTGTGAAAATTTCCCTTTCACTGTTTCTCTTCGTCGTTTCTCTTGTTTCCCTTGCGCTCCTTATATTCCGTTCAAGGAACCTTGACCTCATCTCTTTAGGAGATGAAACCGCCTTCTTCTCCGGCGTTGACCCGAAGAGAGAGAGATTTCTCCTCTTTCTCATCTCTTCCGTTCCCGTTTCACTCTTTGTTGCCTACTGCGGTGTTATCGGCTTTGTGGGGATAGTTGTTCCCCACGCCGTCAGGTTTTTGGGATACAGAACGGGGAAACTCCTTCTCCCTGTCTCTTTCCTTGTAGGTGGTGGAGCTCTCTCCCTCTCCCAGTGGCTTGCAAGGACTCTTCTCTACCCGACTGTTCTCCCTGCTGGAGTTATTACGGCTCTTCTTGGAGTTCCACTTTTCCTCTATATCCTCTGGAGGTATACAGGTGGTAGAGGTTAGGGAGCTCTCCCTCAGGGTTTTAAAGAATATCTCTTTTACCGTTCCGGAAGGTTCTGTTGTTGGAGTTGTTGGGAAGAACGGTGCCGGGAAGACTACCCTTCTAAAGTGTTTGGGCGGTTTCTACAGCTACTCTGGGAGTGTAAAGGTTAACGGCAGAGAGATTAGGGAGCTCCCACCGGAAGAGCGAATAAAAGCGGTTAACTACCTGCCTCAGGACTTCTACCACCCGTTTCCATTCACAGTTTACGAGTTTCTCTCATCTACCACGGGAAAGAGAGATGAAGAGATAGAGGAAGTTCTCTGCCGCCTTGGAATTTCAGCTTTCAAGAACAGGCTCTTAAACGGCCTGAGCGGAGGAGAAAAGGTTAAGGTTCACCTTTCAAGACTCCTTTTGATAGACCCTGAAGTTTACCTTTTAGATGAGCCCGTTGCTTACTTAGACGTTTCTGTTGTTCCTTTAATTGGAGAGCTTGTCAGGGAAATCTCTAAAAGGGGAAAAACTGTTTTCATAACTTCCCACGATGTCAACTTCCTCTATGAACTCTGCCAGCTGTTTTTGGGGCTTAAAGAGGGGGAGCTCCGTCTGTTTGGAAGTGGAGGGGAGCTCCTTGAAAAGAGCCGTGAAATTTTCGGTGTTGAGCTGAAGGCCTTTGAGTGCAACGGAGAAATTTTCATAAAAACTGTTTAAGGAGGTGAAAAGTGAGGAGATTTTTAGCCGCTGCAACTCTTTTAGCTTTGTCGGTTCCTGCCTTTGCCCAGAGTAATGAACCGGAGATAACGGTAACCGCCACAAGGGTTTCAGTTCCACTTGAAAACGTTGGAGACGACGTTGACATCATCACACAGGAACAGATAAAAGAGATGGGCTTTACCTCAATAACAGATGTTCTTAAATACGTTGCTGGATTAACTATCTCATCAAACGGAGGCCCCGGTCAAACAACGAGTCTTTACATGTTAGGTCTTCCAACAAAGCACATTCTTTTAATGATTGATGGTGTTCCTGTTTACGATCCATCTACGACAGACGGTCAACCAAATTTGGCATATATAGATTTAAGCAACGTTGATAGGATAGAGGTTTTAAAGGGACCTCAGGGAGCTCTCTACGGCTCCGATGCAGTTGCTGGTGTGATAAATATCATTACAAAAAAACCTAAAAAAAGCACGATTTCTTTGAATTTTGAGGGAGGTAAGTATAAAACTTTTAAAGAGCGTATTTATTCGGCTTTAAAGCTCAAAGATGGTTTTCTTTCTTTCACCGGTGAAGGTTTTAAGACAAACGGTTTTAGTGCTACTAATAAGAAATCTTATTCCTACGAGCCTGATAACGACGGTTACAGATATAAAACAGGCTGGTTTAGTTTCGGATGGAATCCCATTTCCAGAGTTAAGATAACAGGAAATCTGAAGATGAAAGGGGGTTCTGCAGATTATGATTCTTCTGTTTCGGGAGCTAAAACATCTTTTAATCAGTTCTTTGCTAGTTTAAAGGTGGATACCATTCTAACGGATAAGCTTACTGTTTCTACGCTACTGGGAAATAATAGAGAGTTAAGAAATTACGGAAGTGATTATATAGGTATTGTTAGATACTTCTCATTTCAACCTGTTTACTACCTGACAGATAATCTTTTCATTACCGGTGGAGCTAACTACAGACAGGAGAAAGCAGAAATACCATCAAAACATGCAGTAAACTTGAAATCCCTCTTTTTAGAGGCGCACAGCGAATACTACGGTTTTTATCTGACCGGAGCTGTAAGAAGGGATTTTCACAGCACCTTTGGAGATAAGACAACCTATAAAGTTTCTGCAGCTTACGGAGTTGAGAAGACGAGAACGACTTTTAAGGGAGAGTACGGAACAGGATTTAGAGCTCCCTCTATCTTCCAGCTTTACGGCTACGGTGGAAATGAGAATCTTAAAGCTGAAACAAGTGAAGGCTGGATTGTAGGTATTAAACAGTCTGTTCCAGAAGTTCATGGAGTTGAAACCTCTTTTGAAGTTGATTACTTCAAGAACCACGTCTGGAATATTATTGATTGGGATTTCAACCTTCCTGTAACTCCCTGGGGAGGTTATAGAAATTACAAGAAAGCCATTACTGAGGGTGTAGAAATAAAGCTTAACGTTAAACCCTGCAGGTATTTCTCCATTTTTGGTAGCTATACCCATACAAGGGCAAAAGAGTTTGATGGCGTTAGCTGGAGTAAGCTTGCAAGAAGACCGAAGTTTAACTATACCGTTGGTCTAAAAAGTGGATATAGAAATATTAAGTTCTCTCTATGGGCTCTTCACTACTCCGATAGAGAAGATTCAAATGGTAATACTCTTGGCGGATTCACAACATACAACTGCTACGTTTCCTACGCGCTTAACGACAGGGTTAACATCTACGCTAAGGGAGTTAACCTTACAGATAAGGACTACGAGCTTGCCTACGGCTACAACACTATGGGGAGAGCTCTCTTTATCGGAACCGATTTCAGGTTTTAACTCCTTTTCGGGGCTCTGTGCCCCGCTATAATTTTTCTTATGGGAAAGAGAGTTCTGATTGCAGGGGCTTCAGGTTTCATAGGTTCCCATACGGTTAAAGTTTTATCTGAAAAGGGTTATGAGCCCATTCTGATCTCAAGGAATCCTGAAAAGCTCAGAGGAAGATTTCCCGAATTCTCTGTTTTTTCCCTTTCAGATATCAAAAAGGCCTTTTTGCTAAAACCCTTTGCAGTTGTTAACTCTGTTGGGATTTTAAAAGAGGAAGGCTCAACCTACGAGGAAGTTCACGTTGAGCTTACAAGGAAACTTGTGGGGCTCTCTAAGAAACACAGCGTTGAAAAGTTCGTCCAGATTTCAGCCCTTGGAACGTCGCCGGAAGAGAAGAGCCGCTACTTTAAAACGAAGTGGGTAGCCGAGGAGATTGTTAGAAATAGTGGAATTCCATACGCAATCTTAAGACCTTCAATAGTTCTTGGAAAAGGGCAGAAGCTCTACGACGATTTAAAGAGGCTCTCACGGTTTCTTCCGGTTCTGGGAGCTCCCCGTATGAAAGTCCAGCCCGTTAAAGTAGAGAAAGTTGTTGAGGCTGTTTTGAAAGCTGTTGAGTGCCAGATTTCTGGAACCGTTGAGCTCTGCGGAGATGAGGTTATTACAATGGGGGAGCTCTTCAGGAGAGCTTTAAAAGAGATGGGAATAAAGAGGCCTGTTGTTGAGGTTCCAAAAGTTTTCCTGTTTCCTTTTGCCGTTTTGAAAATTGGAGGCCTTGACTTAGAGCAGTTTAAGATGATTAAAGACAACACCTGCGGAGGAGAGGTTGGAAAGGTTAGATGAGCTCTTTGATACTGCAGAGAGGGTTCTGAAGGGAGAAGAGAGCGTAGAGAAGTTAAAGGAGTTCCCCGAGGGGAAACCGGTAAGGAAGCCTGTTGAGAACCCCTTTAAAAGGTCTGCACTCATCGTTTCTGGAGACCGTGTAAAACATTTAAGAAAAGTCTTCTCAAGGCCTGCCGATGTAATCATATTCAATGTTGAAGACGGGGTTTCAGATGAGAGGAAGCCCTTTGCAAGGCTCTTAATCAGAAAGCTCCTACTAAACACCGATTTTGACGGAAGTAAGGAGATAGTTGTCAGGGTTAACCCGATAGACTCCCGGTTCTTATACGACGATTTAACGGAGCTCCTTCCTACCATTCCCCACGCTTTTCGCCTCAGTAAAGTCCGCTCTCCTGAGGACGTTGTCGCTTTAGACAGGCTAATCTCCGCTTTTGAAACTTCAAGAGGAGTGGAAAAGGGCTTCATAAAGATTCAGCTCTCCATAGAGACTCCAGAGGCCGTTGAGCGTTTAGCTGAAATTCTTTCGGCATCAGAAAGGATTAACGCCGTTTACCTTGGGATTTTAGACCTCTTTGGGGAGCTCTCCCTTCCCCAGAAGTTCCAGTCTGGAAAGCTCGGGGAGTTCATAAGGGAATCATTCGTCTTCCACTCCCGTTCCCGCGGCGTTTACCCTATAGCTCCTGCGTATCAGGACTACAAAGACCTTGAGGGCTTTGAGAGAGAGGCAAAAGCTGAGAAAGAGATGGGGTTTGCCGGTAAGATGTGCATATCCGTTAAGCAGGTTGAGATTGCAAACAGGGTCTTCTCACCAACGGAAGAGGAGATAGAGGAGGCGAGAGAAATTGTTAAAGTTTACGAAGAAGCGCTGAAAGAGGGAAAGGGAGGAGTGGCCTACAGTGGGAAATTCATAGACCAGCCCATTTACAAAAGTGCCCTTAACACTCTCCGTTTTTCCCGTTCTTGAAGAGCTTGTCTAACCTCTCCCACAGCGTTCTCACTACCGGTAGGGGAGTAATATCCTTTCTCCTTACTGCGAAGAAGCACCTCTTTATTGAAAGCCCTTTAACCTTTAGAACTTTCAGCTTCCCGCACTGAACCTCATCCTCAACGGAGTATTTGGAAACCAGACCGTAGCCAGCTCCTCGCTTTACGGCCTCTTTAATTGCCGTGTTGCTCCCAAGGTAAGCAACAACGTTCAGTGTTCTCGGGTCGATTCCGGCTTTCTTCAGCTCCTCCTCAACAGTTCTCCTCGTTCCGGAGTCTGCCTCACGGAATATGAGGGGAAGTTTGGGGAGTTCCTCAAGGTTTACGGAATCCCCTTTGTGGTAGGGTGGAGCTATCAGAACTATCTCGTCGTCGTGAATCTTCTTTGCCTCAAGCTTTGGGTCTTTAACCTCAAGGCCAACAAACCCTATGTCAAAAGCGGGGAGCTGTTCTTTAAGTATTCCTATAACCTTGTTTGAGTCAAATATCTCAACGATAAACGTCACCTCAGGGAAGATATCCCTCAATCTTCTTAAAACGTGGGGAATCAGGTAATCTCCGGGAATGTTGCTGGCTGCAATCTTTACAGTTCCCGTGTGGGGTTTCTTGTCTAACGAGAGGAGCTCCGCCAGAGCCTCCTCCCTCTTCTTCAGTATCTCAACGGCGTGGCGGTAGAGTATCCTGGCCTCTGCTGTAGGAATTACCTTCCTTCCAACCCTGTCAAAGAGCTTTTTCCCTAATACGTCCTCAAGGTGCTGAATGTGGGTGCTGACAGTGGGCTGAGATAGACCCAACTGCTGTGCAGCTTTGGAAAAACTCTGGTTCTCAAAAACCCTAGCAAAAACCTCTAACTGTTTAATGTCCATCTCTTACTCTAACCCCAAAATCTTTAGTACTACGTCAACTGTTACGAAGAAGAGAACTCCAGACATGATTATTGAAATCATTGCGCCAAATCCCCAAACAATAGGTGGAAGCTTAAGGCTTTTAACGTAGCGGATATAGTAGAGAAAAGTTATGAGTGAGAAAATGGCAGCCAGTCCAATTTTCAGTCCAAAGTAGTCTTTAAGGTTTAAAACCTTTGAAAAGATACCGAGTGGAAGAAGAGAGAACATTGTCATCATGTAGAGCCCTACGATTGTTGCTCCTATCCCAAGCCCCTTGGCAAGGCCGTCGTTAAAGCTCCTGGCCATACTACACCTCCGTTAAAATGTCTGAATTTATATTCTATCAAGTTTCTGTTATTTTTTATTGAGAAGAATTTAATCCTTTGTCCTCCTTTGCTTTCAACGGGAAAAAATTTTACCTGTAGTTGACGCTTTTTCTTTAAAGTGTTAAATTAGCTTCCCAGATACGGAAGGCAGCACGACGGAAACTGAGTAAGGCCCCAGAAGGCATGCCGTTTCTGCCTTCTGGGGCTTTTAACTTTTTAAGAAACTTTTAGAGAGGTAAGGAACATGGAAAAGCTCACAGGAACAGTGAAGTGGTTTGACTCAAAGAAGGGGTACGGCTTCATCACAGCCGACAACGGACAGGACGTTTTCGTCCACTACACAGGCATCAGCGGAGAAGGATTCAGAACCCTTGAAGAGGGTGAAAGAGTATCCTTCAACGTTACAGAGAGCGAGAAAGGCCTTAAAGCTGTAGATGTAGAAAGGCTTTAACTTAGAGAACAACTTTAATTAGAATAGTTGCCACGGTTTCCGTCTGAAACGGCGGCGGGAATCGTGGCAATTTTTATTTAAGGAGGACACATGGAGTTCAGTTTTGATCAATTAGATGAGAGAATTCAGAAATCTCTGGAAGAGATGGGGTTTGAGTCGCCTACTCCCATTCAGAAAGAGGCTATCCCTGTTGCTCTTAAAGGCGAAGACATTGTTGGTCAGGCGCAGACAGGAACGGGAAAGACGGCAGCTTTTGGAATTCCCATTGTTGAGGGAATAAGCCCGAGAGAGAGGGGAGTTAAGGCGATAATCCTGACTCCAACAAGGGAGCTTGCCATTCAGGTTGCCCACGAGATTTCGCTGATAGGGAAGAACAAGGGAATTTCAGCCTACCCTATCTACGGCGGGGTTTCCATAGAGAGGCAGGCAAACATTCTGAGAAGGGGCAGAAACCAGGTAATTGTTGGAACTCCCGGAAGGGTGAAAGATCTTATAAACAGGGGAATTTTAAGGCTTGATAGAGTTCGCTACGCCGTTTTAGATGAAGCAGACCAGATGTTAGACATGGGCTTCATTGAGGACATTGAAGAGATCCTCTCAAAGACTCCCAAAGAGAAACAGACGATGCTCTTTTCGGCCACGATGCCTTACGAGATTAGAAAGCTGATAGATAGCTACCTGAAGCCCGGCTATAAGTTCATCAAGGTCAGCAAACAGCTTATCACTCCTAAGGTTAAGCAGAGGGTTTTACTTGTAAGGAGTGAGGACAAGCTGAAAGCCCTTGAGAAGATTCTGAAGGAGAACGAGGGAACGGCAACTATCGTTTTTGTGAAGACAAAGAGGGACGCTGCCGATATTGAGAGGGAGCTCCAGCGCCGGGGCATAAACGCAAGGGCCATCCACGGAGACCTTTCACAGAGGCAGAGGGAGAACGTTTTAAGGGCTTTCCGGGAAGGGAAAGTTAAAGTTCTCGTTGCTACAGACGTTGCAGCCAGAGGCCTTGACATTAAAGACGTTGGCCTTGTTATTAATTATGAACTCCCTGAAAACCCTGAGAGCTACGTCCACCGAATCGGTAGAACTGGAAGGGCCGGAAGGGAAGGAACGGCGATAAGCCTTGTTGCAGAGCCTGAGAAGAGAAGAATGTACAGGATTAAGGGACTTAAAGGCATAAGGCCTGAGAGGTTCAGGGTAAACGACGTTAAAGAGCTGAAGGAGAAGCTCCTCTCTGCAGATGTAAGCCGAGTTCCTGAAAGGGTTAGGAAACTTGCAAAGGAGCTCCTTCAGGAAAGACCTGCTGAGGAGATTGTTTCTCTCCTCCTCTCAAAGGTTATGAGGTAGGCCTTCCGCCTGCCTCTTTAAAAAGCTCCAATCTTTCTGAACTTCTGATACCTGTCTTCAACGAGTTCTTCAGGTGAGAGTTTTTTCAGTTCGTCAAGGTGTTTCTTAACGTAGTTTCTGAAGTTCTCAAATGTTGTTTCCCAGTCCCTGTGGGCACCCTCTAAAGGCTCAGGAATTACCTCATCAACGATTCCTAATTTTTTGAGCTCTTCAGCGGTCAGCTTTAGAGCCTCTGCTGCCTCCTTAACCTTATCCTGAGACTGCCAGAGAATTGCTGCACACCCTTCTGGGGAAATTACTGAGTAGATAGAGTTCTCAAACATTAAAAGCCTGTTTGCAACTGAAACTGCAAGAGCTCCTCCGCTTCCTCCTTCTCCAATAACAACGCTGATTACTGGAACTTTCAGCTTTGACATCTCAAAGAGGTTCCTTGCAATGGCCTCAGACTGGCCGTGCTCCTCTGCCTCTATTCCGGGAAAGGCTCCAGGGGTGTCAACTAAAGTGATGATGGGCCTTTTGAACTTCTCTGCCAGCTTCATAACCCTTAGGGCCTTCCTGTAGTCCTCGGGAAGGGGCATTCCGAAGTTCCTCTCTATCTTCTCCTTTGTCTCCCTTCCCTTCTCCTGGCCGATTACACAAACGCTCTCGCCTTCAAACTTTGCAAATCCTGCAACTATCGCCTTTCCGTCTCCGCAGTGGCGGTCGCCGTGGAGCTCCACAAAATCCTCAAAAACTGCCCTTATGTAGTCAACGGCGTGGGGGCGGTTGGGGTGGCGGGCAATCTGAACCCTATCCCAGGCGGAGAGGTTCCTGTAGAACTCCTCAATCTTCTTCTGGAACTTCTTTTCTATCTCCTCAATTACGGCAGGGTCGTGCTTTCCCATGCTCTTTAGTTCCTCAATCTTCTTTCTGAGTCTATCTACCTGAAGTTCAAACTCGTGCAGTCCGGCCATTTTTTCAACCTCAGTTTACCTTCACTTTTTTGAGCTGCAGGCTGTTTTGAAGCTCCTTAAGAATATGTGCATCAAGGGGTAGCTTCAAGTCCGGGTCTATTTGCAACTTTACAAAACAGTCGGGGAGCTCCGCCTCAACAACAACCGGTTTCCCGTCGGGTGAGGAGTTCTCCTCTATGAAGCTCCTGAGCTTCGTTAGGGTTTCCTCTGAAATCTGATTTCCCTCAATTGTTATAACAATCTCGTTTACCTGCCCAGAAACCGCTTCACGGACGGAAACTATCTCCCTTGCTATAACGCTCTTGCTCTCCTCCTCTTCTCTCACCTGTCCTCTGATGGCTATAAGGTTTCCTTCAGTGAGGAGCTCCGAAACCTCCCTGTAAACGTTTGGAAAGACCAGAACGGATACGGTTCCGTCAAGGTCTGTAAGTTCTAAGGTTGCCCAGAGCTCTCCCCTCTGAGTCCTCCTAAGCTTCACTTCAGTTATGGCTCCTGCAAGGAAAACCTCCTCTCCATCCTTCCACTCCTCTTTCTCAGACGAGGAGTTGAACTTCAGCTCAACAACACCCTTATACTCCTCCAACGGGTGGCCGGAGAGGTAGAATCCTATGGCTTGTCTCTCATACTCCCACTTAATCCTGTCGTTCCACTCTGGAATATCGGGAAACTCCTTTTCAACAACTGCCGTCTCATCTCCAAAGAGGCTCATAAGCCCCTTGCTCCTTGACTTCTGAATGCTCTGGGCTGCGTTCATTGCCCTGTCTAAAACCTCGTAGTTTGCAGCCCTTGAAATTCCCGTTGAATCAAAAGCTCCAGCCTTTATAAGGGCTTCAATAACCTTCCTGTTTACAATCTTCAGGTCAACCCTCTGGCAGAAGTCGTAGAGGTCTTTAAACTCCCCACCCTTCTTTCTTACCTCCTCAATGTGGAGAGCGGCTTTCTCTCCAACGCCCTTAATTCCTGCAAGCCCAAAACGAATTCCCTCACCTTCAATCTCAAAGTAGGCACCGCTCTTGTTTACGTCCGGCGGGAATACAGGAATTCCGTTCTCCTTGCAGTCCTTCATGAACTTCACAATCTCGTCTGTCTTGTCAAAATCAATAGACATCATTGTTGCCATCAGCTCTTTCGGGTAGTGGGCTTTCAGGTAGGCGGTTACGTAGGCAAGGAATCCGTAGGCTGCAGAGTGGGACTTGTTGAATCCGTATTCTGCAAACTTTGCAATATCGTCAAAGAGCTTCTCTATCTTATCTTTCGGGTATCCTCTCTCAACAGCCCTTGAGACGAAGATTCCCCTCTGCTCCTCCATTATCTCCTTCTTCTTCTTACCCATTGCCCGCCTTAAAAGGTCTGCCTCTCCTAAAGAGTAGCCTGCAAGTATGTTGGCTATCTGCATTATCTGTTCCTGGTAGATGAAGAGGCCGTAGGTTTCTTTAAGAACCGGCTCAAGCTCGGGGAAGATGTAGTCAACCTCCTCCTCTCCGTGTTTCCTCTTTATGTAGCTTTCCGCCATTCCTGAGTTAAGGGGACCGGGCCTGTAGAGGGCAACAAGGGCGATTATGTCCTCAAAAACGCTGGGCTTTAGCCTCTTCATCAGGTTTCTCATTCCCCTTGATTCTAACTGGAAGACGCCGATTGTGTTCCCCTCCTGAAGAAGCTTAAAGGTCTTCTTGTCGTCTAAAGGAAGTTTTGTCGGAACTATCTCAACGCCGTGCCTTTCCTTTATGAGCTTTATGGTTCTATCTATGATTGTTAATGTTTTAAGGCCTAAGAAGTCCATTTTCAGAAGACCCAAGGCTTCAACCTGACCCATGTCGTACTGTGTTGTGATGTCTCCGTCTTTACTCTTTGCAAGGGGGATGTAGTCTGTGAGGGTTTCAGGTGCTATAACGACGCCTGCTGCGTGGACTCCCGTCTGGCGGGCAAGCCCCTGGAGCCTTCTGGCTATTTTTATGAGCCTTTCAATTGTCGGGTTTTTCTCCATCAGGTCTTTGATTTCGGGAGCTCTCTCAACAGCATCTTCAACAGACTTTGCGTCGTTGGGAATGAGCTTTGCTAACTTATCTACCTCTTTCGGCGGGATTCCAAGAACCCTTCCAACATCCCTAACAACCATTTTTGTTTTCATGGTTCCAAAGGTGATAATCTGGCAGACCTTGTCCTCTCCGTACTTATCCCGAACGTACTGGATTACTCTGTCCCTTCCCTCCTGACAGATATCAACGTCAATATCTGGCATCGTTACCCTTTCAGGGTTCAAGAACCTTTCAAAGAGAAGATTGAATCTCAGCGGGTCTATGTCTGTAATTCCTATAGCGTATGCAACTAAAGAGCCTGCCGCCGAACCCCTTCCCGGTCCCACTGGTATTCCGTTTCTCTTTGCCCAGTTGATAAAGTCCCAGACTATGAGGAAGTAGCCCGGGAATCCCATATCACTGATGATTTTCAGCTCGTGGTTGAGCCTTTCGTAGTATTTCTGTCTCTCCTCTCCGTCTAAAATTCCCTGTTCTTTAAACCTTTTTTCAAGGCCTTCCTCTGCAAGTTTCCTTAAATAGCTTTCGTAAGTGTGACCTTCTGGAACCTCGTACTTTGGAAGCAGGTATCCTCTGTTCTCAAATGTTTCCAGTGTGTCTTCCACCTTTTCTGCTATTTTCAGCGTGTTAAAAACGGCCTGGGGAACTTCACTGAAAACTTCCATCATTTCCTGGGCGTTTTTGAAGTAGAACTCCTTGCTCGGGAACCTCATTCGTTTTTCGTCAGCAAGTTTTTTGCCTGTTTGAAGGCAGAGGAGAACGTCGTGGGCTTCCCAGTCCTTTTTGTTGAGGTAGTGGGCGTCGTTTGTTGCAACAAGGTCTATGTCAAGTTTCTTGGAGAGCTCTATCAGGAACCTGTTGGCTTTTTCCTGTTCCTTAATTCCATGGTATTGGATTTCTAAGTAGAAGTCGTCTCCGAAAAGTTCCTTATACCACTTTGCAGCTTCTTCGGCTTCTTTCTCCTTACCCATAAGGTAAAGAAGAGGAATTTCTCCCTGAATGCAGGCAGAGAGGGCTATTAAACCTTCGCTGTACTTTTCCAGAACCTCTTTGTCAATTCTCGGCTTGTAGTAGAAACCCTCAATGAACCCTATTGAGCTGAGCTTCATAAGGTTCTTGAGTCCTGTATCGTTCTTTGCAAGGAGTATCAGGTGGTAGCTCCCCTTCTCTCCCTCTTTTCCCTTGCTCTTGTCAAAGCGGGAGCCTCTGGCTATGTAGAACTCCTGGCCGATTATTGGCTTTATCCCATTATCTTTACAGGTTTTGTAGAGCTCGTAAGAGGCAAACATGTTCCCGTGGTCCGTTACTGCAACGGCAGGCATTCCATACTCTACAGCTTTATCAACAAGGTCTTTTACCTTTATTGCACCGTCTAAGATGGAATACTGTGAGTGGAGATGAAGGTGGACAAAGTCTCCGGGTTTTACTGCCATTCTTTTCTCCCTTTACGTTTCGTTAGAAAGGTCAATATACTTTGAAAGGATTTCTCTGTCCACAGAGGGAATCAGGCTTTTTTTGGTGTCCAGACAACGCTCCAGAGTAGAACTCCTATGAGGAGCAGTATGCCTATAAATATCAAAAGACCTGCAACTGTTGCCATTAATCCTCCAGTGAGTTGATTCTGTTTTTCCACTTTTTCAAACTAATCCCAACAGCCAAGATGGAGAAGTAAAAACCTACAATTCCAGCCGCAACCCAGATGGAGAAACCCTCCTTATGCCAGACGGCCAGGGTGCCAGCTCCTACAAGAATAGAAATGGAAATGAGCTTTCCCGAAATTTCTTTGTAGAACTCAATCTCTTTTTCTACTCTGCTCAAGAGCTATTCCTGATAAGAATTTCTTGAAAATTCTATCAGTTGAGTAGACTTGTTATAAAATTGGCCTGCATAAAGGCTTGGAGTTGGAGTATGGCCAAAAGCCGTGGATTCTGGGCAGACTGGACTTTCGGTAAGGTTGCAGCTCTTTCGGCAATTCTGGTCATTTTTATACTGATTGCCCTTGCAGTTGTTCTATACGGCGAATCCGAACTTGCCATTAAAACCTTTGGCGTCTGGAAGTTTATAACCTCAACGGTGTGGAATCCCCCAATGAATAAGTTTGGGGGAGCTCCCGCCATCTTCGGAAGCGTTGTCAGCACCATAATCTCCATTCTTATAGCCGTTCCCGTGGCTATCGGCGTTGCAATCTTCCTCACAGAGATTGCTCCCCACTACCTGAGAACTCCCGTTGGTGTGGCCATAGAGCTCCTCGCAGCCATTCCCAGTATCATCTACGGAATGTGGGGGCTCTTCTTCTTTGCACCCTTTATGAGGGATAAGCTCCAGCCGGTAATCCACGCCACTTTAGGGAAACTTCCCTTAATCGGCCAGTGGTTTGAAGGCTACACTCCGGGTATCGGCCTTTTAACGGCTTCAATTGTCCTTTCAATAATGATACTTCCCTACACTGCCGCCATATCCCGGGATTCCTTCAAAATGGTTCCAGACATCCTGAAAGAGTCTGCCTACGCCCTGGGAGCTACAAAGTGGGACGTTATGAAAGACGTTGTTATTCCATACGCAAAGCTCGGCGTTGTAGGTGGAGTAATCCTCTCTTTAGGAAGGGCTTTAGGCGAAACGATGGCAGTAACCTTCGTTATGGGTAACCAGCCTGTAATCCCCCACTCCCTTTTAGAGCCGGCAACCTCTATTACTGTTACTCTGGCAAACGAGTTCACAGAGGCAGATACAGACATCTACCTTTCAAGCCTGTTCTACCTTGCTTTTATTCTCTTCGTTATGAGCTTCTTTGTAATAGTTGTTGGAAAGTTCCTTTTCCTTAAAAAGGTGGAGAGGTAGATCTTGGACGCAGTTAAGAAAAGAAAGTTTGTAAACGGCTTAGTCCTTGTCCTCTCAACCCTTGCAGCCCTTTTTGGCCTTATGTGGCTCTTCTGGATACTGGGAACTCTTCTGTATAAAGGTTTAGGTTCCCTTTCCTGGGAAGTCTTCATCGGGGATCCGCCTGCCCCTGGAGACAACACCGGTGGACTGAAACACGCAATAGTTGGCCAGACGATAATTGTCTTTCTTGCAACAGTTATAGGAATTCCCATTGGAATCCTTGCAGGAACGTATCTTTCAGAATATGGGAAAGGAAGTCGATGGGCAAACTTTGTAAGGGATCTGTCTGACGTTATGATGAGCATTCCCTCAATAGTTGTGGGCACCTTTGTTTACGCCATTATGGTTAAGCCCTTCGGCCACTTTATGGGATTGGCCGGCTCAGTTTCTCTGGCCATAATGATGATTCCCATAATCCTCAGGACAACGGATGATATGCTGAGGATGGTTCCGCCGGAGCTCCGCGAGGCCGCCTACGCCCTCGGAGCAACAAAGTTCAAGGTTATAAAAGACGTTGTCTACAGGGCTGCAATAACGGGAATAGTAACCGGCGTAATACTCTCCGTTGCCAGAATAGGCGGAGAGACAGCTCCACTCCTCTTTACGTCTTTCAACAATAACTTCTTCACTTTAAACATCTTCCAGCCAATGGCCTCTTTAACCGTTACCATGTACGACTACGCAATGAGCCCCTACAAGTACTGGCAGGATCTTGCCTGGGCAGCGGCTATAATCCTCACGTTTGGCGTTTTAGGGGCAAACATTTTAGGTAGAGTTATTGCCCACTATAAGTTCAAAAAGTAGGAGGGAAAATGGCCTTTGTTATAGAGCCTTCAGAGCCTGAGAAAATAGTTGTAGACCACCTCAAGTTCTACTACGGCAACCATCAGGTCTTGAAAGACATCTCCTTCAAGGTTCCAGAGAAAAAAGTGACTGCCCTCATCGGCCCTTCCGGTTGCGGTAAAACGACACTTCTCAGGTGTTTCAACAGGATGCACGACCTCTACCCCGGGAACAGGTACGAGGGGAGAATTCTCCTTGATGGAGAGAACATACTTGACCCCAACTACGACGTTATAAAACTCAGAATAAGGGTTGGAATGGTTTTCCAGAAGCCCACGGCCTTCCCCATGTCTATCTTTGACAACGTTGCTTACGGCTTAAGGCTCCAGGGTATAAAGAACAAAACTGAGCTTGCCGATAGGGTTGAAAAGGCTCTAAAAGATGCAGCTCTCTGGGATCAGGTTAAAGATAAACTCAACAAACCGGCAACAGCACTTTCAGGCGGACAGCAACAGAGGCTATGTATCGCAAGGGCTATAGCTGTTGAACCGGAAGTTCTCCTCTTTGACGAGCCCACCTCTGCCTTAGATCCCATCTCAACTGCAAAGATTGAGGAATTAGTTGTCAGCTTCAGGGATAAGCTCACTGTGATAATCGTTACCCACAACATGCAGCAGGCTGCAAGGGTTTCTGACTACACGGCCTTTATGTATATGGGAGAGCTGATAGAGTTCAACAAAACAGAGGAGCTCTTCGTTAAGCCAAAAGAAAAGCTTACCGAAGACTACATTACAGGAAGATTTGGGTAAAATTAGAAATTCATAATCCTTGACCTTTCCGTCTCTTCTATCTTAAAATAATCTCAACCGGGATTTTTACAGATTGTTTACATTTCTTTTACAATTTGGTAATATCACCTAAACGGTAGCTCAGGAGAGGAGAGATGCTCTACAGCTTTATCGTTTTCATAGTCGTTATGGCGCTTGCAGGTCTCACTCTGTGGGTGATGTCTGTTGCTGTAGCTCCCAAAAACCCGCACCCTGTAAAGGAAGACACCTACGAGTGTGGTCTTCCAGCTCCAGAGCCTATCATTTCAAGCGTTAACTTTCAGTATTACTTCTACGCAATTATCTTCATTGCAATGGATATAGCCGGTGTCTTCTTCGTTCTCTACTCCGTTGGTAAAGGCGATCCAAAGTTCGGCTGGATATTCATCCTCTTCTCACTCCTCTTAATGATTCCACTTACCTACGTGATGGTTGGAGGAAACAGACGATGATACTTAAGTTCTTTGACTGGACAAGGTCAAACTCCCCCTGGGGAGTTCATTTCTGCAGCGGTTGTTGTTCCTTAGAAGTTCTGGCCCTTATGGGACCACGTTTTGACTGGGAAAGGTACGGCTTTATGATGACTCCCAGCCCCCGTCAGGCAGATTTCATCATCGTTACAGGGCTTGTTTCAAGGAAGGTTCTTCCCGTTCTGTTGAGGGTTTACCAGCAGATGCCTGAGCCAAGATACGTTTTCGGTATGGGTGCCTGTGCAGGAGGCGGAGGTCCTTACTGGGATTCAGACTTCGTTGCCGTTGACGTTTCTCAGTATATCCCGTTTGACGTTTTCGTTGCAGGCTGTCCACCAAACCCTGAAGCAACTCTTGAAGGTTTCTTAAGACTTAAAGAGATAATTCTCAGAGATAGAGAAAACGCTGCTAAAAAACACCCGAACCGTATGGAAGAGCTGGAGTATTAAGGAGTGGCCATGCTTGAGGAGATAAGGGAAAAAGTAAAGTCTGAGTTTGGGCTTGAATCGGAAGCTTACGATACCAATATGCTCCTTATAGAGTGTAAGAAAGAGCAGCTCAGGGATCTGATGAAGTTTCTGAAGAGCAATGGTTTTAACTACCCCCATACTGTTTCTGTTGTTGACTACACTCCAAAGGGAGAGGGTTTTCAGGTTAACTACATTCTGGAAAACCTGAACGATAAAAAGTTCGTTATGGTTAGAGTCAATTTACCGGAAGACAATTTATCAATTCCAACAGTTTCAGACATATTCCCTCCCCTTCAGCCCCACGAGAGGGAAGCGTGGGAGATGTTTGGAGTTGAGTTCATAGGGAACCCACGTCTTGAGGTTATGCTCCTTCCAGAGTGGGCAGAAGGCTGGTTTCCATTGAGGAAGTCTTACGACTTCAAAAAACACAGGAAGCCCTCTAAGGAGAAGAAGTAATGGGAAACAGCATCTCTCTTGCAGGATACACGTTTGTCGTTGAAGAGACAAAAGAGGTTTCCGGAGAGGATTTAGGTCTTTTACAGGAGAAACTTCTCCAGCTCAACTGGGGTGTTCAGCATCCAGCCTCAGGTCCTATGAGGCTGAAGGTTTGGGTTGACGGAGATGAGGTTGTAAAGGTTGACCCGGATATCGGCTACGTTCTGAGGCTCCTTGAGAAGTTGGTTGAGTATAGAACATGGCAGAACGCCATTGTAAACGTTGAGAGGGCCTGCTTCATAGATAACTTTGGAACGATGACCGGTTACTCCATTGCAGCTGAAAAGATTGCAGGCGTTGAAGTTCCAAAGAAGGCAGACTACGTGAGGACTATCCTCTGTGAGGGTGGAAGAATTGTAAGCCACCTCATAGGTCTTGGTGGCTTTATCGGTGTTCTCGGTGTTCATACCCCTATGCAATGGGCACTGATTGCCCGTGAGAAGTTCCTTGACGCCTTTGAGGTTTACTCCGGGCAGAGAATTGCAACTGCTTCTATTGTTCCTGGCGGTGTCAGGTATGAACCAACAGGAAAGTTTATAGAGAAAATGATTTCGGCTGTTGATTTCCTTGAAAAAGAGTTTATTCCAAGGTATACAGAAGTGTTTATTGATAATCCTACATTAAAACTCCGCTCCCAGGGGATTGGTGTTGTCCCAAAGGAGAAAGCTGTAGAGCTCGGTCTTGCGGGTCCTGCTCTTAGGGCTTCTGGCGTTGCTTCAGATGTTAGGAAAGACTACCCGTATACTGCTTACGGAGAGCTTGACTTTAGGGTTGTAACGAAGGAAGAAGGTGATGCCTACGCAAGGTATCTGGTCATATGGGAGGAGCTTATAGAGTCTGCAAAGATTATCAGGCAGGCTATTGAGGGACTTCCAGAGGGAGAGTGGAGAACAAAGTTCCCCATTAAAGTTCCTCCTGGAGAGGCTTACGTTAACGTTGAGTGGGCCCGTGGATGCTTCGGCTTCCACCTTATTAGCGATGGTGGAACCGGGCCTTACAGGTTGAAGATGAGAGCTCCCTCTTTTGCCAACCTCTGGGCGATGCCCGAAATGATGAAAAACGTTAAGCTTGCAGACGTTCCCGTTATCTTTGCATCACTATACATGTGTCACGGTGATATAGACAGGTAGGAGGCCTGGAATGGAAGCCTGGATTAAAGCGATATTTTTCCCCGGTTTTCTCTTTCTGTTGGTCGTTTTCCTTACAATCTTCTACATGGAGAGGAAGATTCTTGCCGATGTTCACCTGAGGACGGGACCCTACTACGTTGGTAAATGGGGAATTCTTCAGACAACAGCAGACGTTTTTAAACTCCTTCAAAAGGAGTTCATCATTCAGAGGAGGGCGAACAAACTGTTGTTCTCTCTCATTCCATTTGTTGCTTTCCTGATGGTTGCCGCTCTGATTGCCTTTATACCGTTCTCTGAGCACAGCTATATAGTAAGCACAAGTTTTGATCTCCTTATTGTTTTGGCCCTTGTTACCGGTATGCCTCCGGTTTTCTTCTACGCAGGCTGGGCTTCAAAGAGTAAGTACTCTTTCATCGGTGGTTTAAGGGTTGTTAACCAGATGATTTCGGGTGAGATCCCGCTCTGGCTCTCCGCCCTTGCTGCTGCTGTTTTCTACGGAACTCTCAACCACCTTCAGATAGTTCATGAGAGCTCCTGGTTAGGTTTCTTTATCCTTCTTCCGGCGTTTCTCATCTTTGTGACTGCAACTCTCATAGTTACAGACAGACCGCCCTTTGACATACCGGAGGCTGAGCAGGAAATTGTCTATGGTTTCCTTACAGAGTTTGGCGGGTTTAACTACGCAATCCTCGTTCTCTCTAAGCTGATAGAGCTCTTTGCTCTCTATTCTGTTGCCGTTGTTCTGTTCTTAGGAGGGTTTAAAGGGCCTGTCCTTCCGGGAATTGTCTGGTTTTTCATAAAGATTCTTGGGCTTTACGTCTTTACCTTCGTTGTAAGGGCGTCAACTCCCCGTATCAGAATGGACCAGCTCTTGAGGTTCTGTTGGAAAGTTTTAACTCCTTTAGCCCTTTTGAACCTTGCCTTCATTATTCTCGTCAAAATGTTCATCTCTTAAGGAGGTTAGATGGAAGCTAAAGACGCTTTAAAGATACCTTTTGAGGCAACGAAAAAAGTTATAAGGGTAACTAAAGCTCTCTTTGCTCCAAAGGCTACGGAAATATGGTGGGATAAAGGGATAAAGAGGGAGCTCCACTATCGTGGCAAACACATCATAAATGCGGAGCTCTGCATTGGCTGTGGAATGTGTTCAAGGGCCTGCCCCGTTAACTGTATAGATATGGTTCCAACAGGGGTTAAGAAGCCAAGGGCTGTTCCAAAGGTTAGGGCCAATGAGTGTATGTTCTGCGGGCTCTGTGAGGATGCCTGTCCAACAAAGCCAGAGAAAGCAATAAAACTTACAGACCACTACTCAATGATTCTTGAAGATGTTACCTGGGATAAGTTAACAGAGTACGTTTTTGAGCCTGAAAACCTTGAAGAGGCCCTTGAGAAGGCTAAAAAGATGGAGGAACTCCTTGAGAAGAAAAAACAGGAAGCCTTGAAGAAGAAACAGCAGGCTCAACAAGCCAAAGCAAAAGCTGAAGCTAAAAAAGAACAGCCCTCTTTAGAAAAGGGAAAAGAGGAAAAGCCACAACAGGGAGATAACTCTCAGAAAGGAAGTAAAGGAGAGGAGTAATGGGGAACGTCTACTTCTGGATTATCTATGCCGTTGTTATAGGGAGCGCCATAATAGCCCTTGAGGCGACTTCACTCCTCTGGGCGGCCGTTTCATTTGTCGTTCTCCTCTCAGAGATAGCCCTTGTCTACTTCGGTCTAAATATGCCCGTTTTGGGTGGTGTTCAGCTTGCCATTTACGCAGGTGGTGTAACGATTCTCGTTCTCTTTGCGATAATGATGATCGGTGAAAGCTACAAGAAGCCTGAAGGGAAAGCCGTTAAGGCTATAGTCTTGAGCTTGCTTCTCCTTATTCTGGGAACCTTTTTCTCTTTCTTAAGTGCTATAGATACCTTGCCATTTAAGACATTTTCAACGGAAGTTCTTGGAACTGTTTTTGTTGAGAAGTACTCTTTCTTCACTATAGTTCTGGGCTTTATCGTGTCAGCCCTCCTTTACATGGCAAACGCCATCATTACGAAAAAGAGGGAGGCTAAGTAATGCTTCTTGAAGCGGACGTTCATGCTTACCTATTTCTATCCTTTTCTCTCCTTGCTGTGGGGGTGTACGGCCTTCTCTCAAGGAGATCAGTTATCAGGATGCTCTTTGCCGTTGAGATGATTATCAACGCTGCAAACCTGAATCTTGCCATCTTTTCAGCTCAGAGGAACGTTGACGGTGAGATATTCGCGTTCTTCACCATAGGTCTTGCGGCCCTTGAGGCTGCCGTTGGTCTGGCTATAGTTATCGTCTTCTACAAGCGGTTTGGTGAGGTTATTCCATCAAAAATCAGGAACCTGAGGTGGTAGGATGGAGAAGCTGGTCTGGATAACTTATCTCACAATTGGAATCTTTTTCCTTGGAAGCATCTCCGCCTTTCTGATAGGGAAGTTTACAGAGAGATGGAACTCCTTCTGGGTGGCTGTTCTAACAGGTTTAATAGGTTTTATCCTTACCTGTTATATTGCACTTAACCTTGGTGAGCATCCGATAGTTCATAAGTTTAACTGGTTTACCTTCGGTTCCTTTAAAATTCCTCTTGGAATTTACGTTGATAGCCTTTCTGTTGTTATGGCTCTAATCGCTACAGGAATCGGTTTCTTAGATATCGTTTTCTCCAAAGGTTACATGGAAGACGATGAGTCTCCACACAGGTACTACTTTGAAAAGCTGTTCTTCATAGGCTCTATGGTGGGTCTTGTTTTTGTCAGCAACCTTGTCGGCCTCTACATCTTCTGGGAAGGTGTTGGTCTCTGCTCATACCTCCTCATCGGTTACTGGTACTGGAAGAGGAGTGCTGCAGAAGCTGCACTGAAAGCCTTTGTTATGACCCGTTTCGGTGATGTCTTTATGTTTGCAGGCATAATTGTTGCTTGGGTTCTTCTTGGAACAATTAACTTCCAGGAGCTCAACGCCCTTGCCCTTGCAGGAGCATTTTCCGTTAAGCTGGGACTCTTGATTTCACTACTCATCTTCATTGGAGCTGTTGGAAAGTCTGCCCAGTTTCCCCTCTTCCCGTGGCTTCTTGATGCTATGGAAGGTCCGACAACAGTTTCTGCTCTCATCCACGCTGCCACAATGGTTAACGCAGGTGTCTACTTGGTTGCAAGAATGTTCCCGTTCTTTGACTACTCCCATGCTTTAATAGTTGTTGGATTTGTGGGAGCTCTCTCTGCATTCATTGCTGCTACGGGAGCTCTTGCCCATACAGAGATCAAGAAAATACTTGCTTTCTCTACGATGGAACACCTTGCTCTAATGTTTGTTGCCCTTGGTGTTGGATCAGCCGCTGCAGGAATTTTCCATCTTATGAACCACGCCATCTTCAAAGCCCTCCTCTTCCTGGCAGCAGGTGCCGTTATCCACATGACCCATCAAAAAGATGCCTTTAAGTTGGGAGGGCTCTACAAATACATGCCTCAAACAGCTCTTCTCTTCCTTGTGGGTATTCTTGCCCTTGCCGGTGTTCCGCCCTTCAACGGTTTCTTCAGTAAAGACTGGATAATCGGAGCGACTTACGCTTACGGTAACCCGGTGATTTTTGGCCTTACCTTTGTTGCTGCTGTCCTTTGTATTGCTTACGGTTTCAGGCTCTGGTTTGTTGTCTTCACAGGAGAGCCTTCTGAATACTCAAAGCACGCCAGAGAGGCTTATCCCATAATGCTCGTTCCACTCTATGTTCTCGCTGTACTTACGGTAGTTATTCCCTTCTTTAAAGAGCAGATTATCCACTTCCTCTTCGGTGAAGTCCATGAGCCCTTCTTCCTGAACCTGCTGGTTGCAACTTTAACGGTAATGTTTATCCTCTTCGGTATTGTCTTCCTTATTTACTACAAGAGGGTTATCAGTACTGTCAAGTTCCTAGCCCATCCGTTAGGTAAAGGGATAAATGAGTTTCTCTACAACGGATGGTATGTTGACGCTGCAATAAAGTGGATCTGCCGCCACGTTTTCTACGGCTCAATTGCCAAAGCTGTTGAGTGGGTGGATATACACGTTGTTGACGGTGCAGTTAACGGAACTGCCAGACTTTCCCTTGCCTGCTGGGATAGGTGCAGGAAGATTCAGACTGGCGATGTTATAGATTACCTTACTTACTTTGTTGCTGGCGTAATAACACTTGTCTTGCTCATTCTCTTTGTTTAGGAGGAGTGGATGGTTCTGCTGAGTATGATTCTGCTCCCTGTTCTGGTAGCACCCTTTGCCTGGATAGGTGAGAAGGTTAACAGGGACATTCCAAAATACCTTTCTCTGGCTGTAGGTGTTTTCCTGGCTTTCTGTACAGCTTACTTAATCGCCAAGTATCCAGGAAATGGATTTGCATTTCATGAGTTCTATCAGATTTATCCACCTTTTGACTTCAACCTCCACCTTGCTGCCGACGGTATATCTCTTGTTCTTTTGGGAATAGTTGCTTTCCTTGCCATTACAGTTACCCTCTCTTCATGGCACGTTGAAAGGCCTGGGGCTTACTTTTTCTTAATTCTTATTTTCCTTGGCCCTATGGTTGGAGTTTTTGTCTCACTTAATCTTCTCTGGTTCTTCATATTCTGGGAGTTTACTTTGGTTCCTATGTTTTTCCACATCGGTATTTGGGGAGCAGAAAACAGGATTTACGCTGCGATGAAGTTCTTTATCTATACCCACCTTGCGAGCGTATTCCTCCTTCTTGGAATTATCGTTCTCTACCTGTCTACACACACATTTGAGTTTGAAAAACTACTGAACATCCACCTTGATCCTTCTGTTGCAAAGCTTGTCTGGATACTGATGTTTATAGGTTTTGCCGTTAAGATGCCCGTTGTTCCTTTCCACACCTGGCTTCCCGATGCACACGTTCAGGCACCTTCTCCAATTTCTGTTTTCCTTGCAGGACTTCTTCTTAAAATGGGTGCTTACGGTCTTTTAAGGTGGGAGATCTTCCTCTTTCCTCAAACCAGTAAGTTCTTTGCTCCGCTTATGGCCTTTATTGCCGTTCTTACGATTTTCTACGCTGGCTTCAGAGCCCTTGCAGAAGACCACATTAAGAGGATGGTTGCCTACTCAAGTATTAACCATATGGGGTTTGTCCTTTTAGGCCTTTCTGCCCTTACTGCTGCTGGAATCTCTGCTGCCGTTTATGAGATGGTTGGCCACGCCCTTGTTATTTCTCTCCTCTTTATGATTGCAGGCTACATTCACCATAAAACCCACACCTGGTACATTTCTGAGCTTGGTGGTCTTATGAAGAAGATTCCCGGCCTTATGACGATGTTCGTTATAGGAGTTCTGGCTGCCGTTGGGCTTCCTGGAACTGCAGGTTTTGTAGGGGAGCTCTCTGTCATGCTTGCTGCTTTTGACTACTATGGCTGGGTTATGGTTATCGTTCCTCTTGCCAGTGCCCTTGGTGCCGGTTTCTTTATGTGGATGCTCCAGAGGGCAGTTTTTGGTCCTTTAAGAGAGGAGTTCAAGAACCTGAAGTCACTTACGGAGCTCCCTCTAATTGAGAACATTCCTCTTGCCCTTTACATAGGGGCTTTTATACTGGTTGGAGTTATTCCGGCTGTTGTCTTTAACCTCTATAACCCTGTGGTTAACGCTTTTTCACAACTCTTTCAGTAGGGGGTAACAGGTGAACATTAACTACCTTGCAGCAACAATGGTTCTGGCCTTAACGGGAGCGTTTCTTCCCGTTATAAACAGGCTTTTCAGGATATCGGGGATTCAGGGAGCTCTCATCTCTTCTATAGGTTATGTGGTTTCCCTCTTTTTAGTTCTTATATCAGATAAGGGAAAACACGTTTTAGAAGTTTTCTACACTACAGATCCGGTTTCTATTCTGTTGGGAGCTCTTATTTTAATTGCTTCCTGGATGGTGATGCTGGTTATCTACTGGATTACGGAGAAGGATAAGTTCGTTAACGAGCTGATCTCTGCCCTTATGATATCTACGGCTGGAGCTCTCCTCCTCATTAGCGCCAACAACTTTGTCTCCCTCGCCATTGCGATGGAACTGATGACGATGCCTACCTACCTTATGGTTCTCTTTGCCTTTGACGATAAGTCTTTTGAAGCCGGTGTTAAGTACTTCTTCAACGGAGCCCTTGCAGTAGGGTTTATGCTCTTTGGAATCTCTCTTCTCTACGGAATGACCGGCAGTTTTGAGTTTTCAGCCCTTGTTAAAAACCTATTTATAGATCCTCTTGTTGCCCTTGCCGCTGTCTTCATATTCGCAGGTTTTGGCTTTAAGATCACGGCCTTTCCGTTCCACTTCTGGGGACCTGATGTTTACGATGGAACCTGTCCTGGCGTTGCTGCTCTCCTTACCGGTATCTCTAAGAGTGCTGCCTTTATAGGGCTTATGAGGGTTGTCTACGAGGCAATTCCGGTGATTGCCGGCCACTTCACCCTGATTCTTGCCATTATAGCTGCCCTTACAATGACTGTAGGTAACCTATTAGCCCTTGCTCAAAGGCGGGTTTCAAGGATACTGGCCTACTCTTCCGTTGCCCATGCAGGTTATACACTTGTAGCCTTTGCAGCCCTTTCTGTTCCGTTGAGCGTTACCGGTATCATCTACCACTCCGTTGCCTACGTTTTTATGAAAACGGCTGCATTTCTCTGTTTTGCCGTTTTCCTCTTTGTTTGGGGAGCAAGAACTATGGACGACTACAAGGGGCTTGGTAGAAGGGAACCACTCCTGGCAGCTCTCTTCCTTATTTTCCTCCTTTCCCTTGCCGGGGTTCCTCCTATGGCGGGCTTTATCAGTAAGGTTTTCGTCTTTACCGCTGCAGTTGATGCCGGTATGACCTGGTTAGCCCTTGTAGGTCTTCTCAACAGCGCCTTCTCTGTTGCTTACTACATCTGGATTGCCAAGCAGATGTACCTTGAGGAGCCTACACTTGAGAAACCGATTAACGACTCTCCCAACAAGAACTGGATTCTTCTGCCTTTAGCAGTTATGGCAATTCTTCTCATAGTTTTCGGTATCTGGGTCAACCCGGTTGTTGACGCTTCTGCGGTTTACGCAGCTAAGGTCGGGTTTTAGCGGGAGCTCCTGCTCCCTCTCCTCTATCGTTTATAATTCCCACTACCTATTTTCCCTCAAGGAGATGGTGTGCTTGTCAGGGATATTTACAGGTTGCCGGTGGGAGCTCCCTTTGAAGGCTACTTTGTCATTGAGCACGTAGAAATAAGAAAACACAGAACAGGGGAGCCCTTCTTAAGACTTGTTCTGTCAGACAAAACTGGAACATTTCAGGCTCTCTGGTGGAAGCCGCCGAAAGATGCGGATCTTACAGTTTTTAAAAAGGGAGACGTAGTATTTGTAAGGGGAAACGTTGAGTACTTCAACGGGAATCTTCAGCCAAAACTTTCAGAGATAAGGGTTGCAGAAGAGGGAGAGTACAACCCTAAGAAGTTCATCTCCGAGAGCCGTTTTTCAATAGAGAAGCAGTTTACAAAGCTCCTTGAGATTATAGAGACTGTAGAGAACGTATACCTGAAAAAACTCCTTGAGGGCTTCTTCTACGACGAGGAGTTTGTTGAAAAGTTTCTGAGAGCTCCCGGCGGTAAAACCATCCACCACGCCTGCATCGGTGGGCTTCTTGAACACACTTTGGGCGTTACAGAGATATGTGAAACTGTGGCAAAGCGCTACAGGAGTTTAGACAGAGACCTGCTCATTACTGCTGCAATTCTCCATGATATAGGAAAGGTATACGAGTATAGTGTAGAGACCTCAATTGACAGGACAAAAGAGGGAATACTCCTTGGCCACCTCTACATGAGCTGTGAAATGGTGGCATTCAAAATAGCAGAAATTAACGGATTTCCTGAAGACCTGAAGACCAAACTTATCCACTGCATACTGGCCCATCACGGCCAGTACGAGCACGGTTCTCCTAAAAAACCAAAAACCCTTGAGGCAGTTGCCCTTGCCTACGCCGATGCTCTTGATTCAAAGGTAAAGGGATTTGAGGAGTTCATAGAGAGAGAACTTGGTGGAGGAACAGGCTGGACTAAGCGCCACTTTGCCTACGAGGTTCCAATCTACTTTGACGGTAAAATTGACTACGGAGAGGAAGAATGAAGGAGAGAAAGCTTACCTATAAAGATGCAGGCGTTGACATAGAAGCCGGAGAGAAACTTGTAGACAGGATAAAAACTTTTGCAAAAAGAACTTTTGATGAGAATGTTCTGGCTGGGATAGGAGGGTTTGGAGCAGGTTATCTCCTTCCCAAAGGTTACTCAGAGCCTGTTCTGGTTTCGGGAACCGACGGCGTTGGAACGAAGCTAAAGGTTGCCCAGATGGCCAACGTCCACGACACCGTTGGAATAGACCTTGTTGCCATGTGCGTAAACGACATTCTGACTGTTGGTGCGAAACCTCTCTTCTTCCTTGACTACTTCGCTACCGGAAAGCTCTCTGTTGACGTTGCTGCAGATGTCGTTAAGGGAATTGCTAAAGGATGCGAGATTGCAGGGTGTTCCCTTATAGGGGGAGAAACAGCAGAAATGCCAGACTTCTACCCTGAAGGAGAGTATGACCTTGCCGGCTTTGTTGTAGGAATTGTTGACAGGAAGAAGTATATAACCGGAGAGGAGATAAAACCGGGAGATGTAGTTTTAGGCCTTGCCTCTTCGGGAATCCACAGCAACGGCTACTCACTCGTTAGAAAGCTCTTCTTTGAGATTTTAGGCATGAAGGTTGATGACTACGTAGAGGAGCTCCGCGGAAAAGTTTACGAGGTTCTCCTCACTCCTACGAGAATTTACGTTAAGAGCATCCTTAAACTCCTTGACCAGGTTAACGTAAAGGGGATGGCTCACATTACCGGCGGCGGTATACCTGGAAACCTTGTAAGGGTGTTGCCAAAAAGCGTTAATGCGGTTGTTGAGAAAGGTTCCTGGAAAGTTCCAGAGATATTTCGTTTCATTGAGGAGAAGGGAAACGTTCCTGAAGAGGAGATGTTTAAAACCTTTAACATGGGCATAGGCTACACCGTTGTTGTGGCGCCGGAAGATGTGGAAAGGGCCGTTGAGGTTTTAAAGTCTTCAGGCGAAGAAGTTTTCAAAATAGGGAAGATTACGGAAGGAGAGGGGAAGGTGGTTATAGAATGAGGGTTGCCGTTCTGGCTTCCGGAAGGGGAAGCAACTTTGAGGCCATTGCACGGGCGTTTTTGGAAAGGAAAATAAAGGGAGAACTGGTTGCCCTGATTGTTAATAAGAGGAACGCTCAGGCTATTAGTAGAGCTGAGAAACTTGGAGTAAACTGGCTCTTTGTTGACCCTTTCTCCTTCCCGAGCCGTGAAGACTACGACAGGCGCCTTGTAGAGATACTGAAACACCTTAAGGTTGACCTTGTCTGTCTGGCCGGCTATAAGCTCATCGTTTCAGAAATTTTCATAGACGCCTTCCCAAACAGAGTTCTGAACGTTCACCCTTCTCTCCTTCCCTCTTTCCCGGGCTTAAAACCGCACTGGCAGGCTGTTACCTACGGCGTGAAGATTTCAGGAGCTACTGTTCACATTGTTGATAAAGGCGTTGATACGGGGCCTATCGTTGTCCAGGCTGCCGTTCCGGTTTTTCCCGATGATACTCCTGAAAGCCTCTCTGAGAAAATTTTAAAGTGGGAGCACAGGATATATCCTCAGGCCGTTAAGTGGTTTGCAGACGGAAGAGTTAAGCTGGAAGGGAGGAAAGTTCTTGTTGAAGGGGCAGACTACAGCCGGCTTCCGGTAGTTCCCGCTTTAGAGGATTTCTGATGGTTGAAGAGGTTAGTCTCTCTAACGGTCTTAAGGTTTTGCTTAAAGAGGAGAAGGGATTTGAAATACTTTCGGGAACCCTTTTTATGCCGGGAGGTTCCTCTGTAGATCCTGTTGAGGGAATAACTCTCCTAACCCTTAGAACGGCTTTTAAGCGGAGTTTGAAACGGCCTGCCGGGGAGTTTTACTCACTTCAGGAGCAGATGGGGACGCCTTTTTCTCCTGAAGTTTCTGTTGACTACTCTCAGCTTCGGTTTCAGTCTGTTTCCCGGTTTTCGGCAGATTACATCTCTTTACTGGTAGAGACCATTTTAAATCCCGGTTTTTTAGAGGAGAGCTTTGAAATTGAAAAGGCCTCACTTCTGGCCTCTATAAGGGCGAAGAGGGAGAGCTCCTTCACTCTAGCCTACGAAACAATGATGAGGTTGACCTACGGTGGAGTTCCCTACAGCAAAATGCCCTACGGCAGAGAAGAGAGCATTTCCTCCCTTACTGTTGAGAGGTGTTCTGACTGGTTTGAATCAGCCTTCATACCAGAAGGTTCTTTAGTCTCTTTCTGTGGAGACTTAAGAGGAATTGACTCCATTTTAAAAGAACTTGAGGTGATTGCTCTTAAGCCGCTGGAAACTAAAAGATTTGAGTGCCCAATAATGGAGTTTAGAACAGAGTTTGTTCACAGGAAAGGCTCTGCTCAGAGCTTTATTCTTATTGCTTTAAATGCTCCTCCGGTTCGGGATTCTAAATATCCCGTTTACAAACTTTTAAATACAGTTTTGGGAGAGGGAATAGGGTCGGTTCTCTTTCAGGAGCTCCGCGAGAAAAGAGGGTTTGCCTATTCAACCGGTTCCCTCTACCCTTCAAGGATAAACTCAGGAAGACTCCTTATCTACATAGGTACCTCTCCTGAAAAAGAAGAGGCTGTGAGGGGGGAGCTCCGCAGTATTATCTCTAACCTACCTGACTTTCTGACTGAAGACCTGGTAGAAAGGGGTAAGCGCTACTTTAGAGGAACCTACCTCCTTGACCACGAAACGAGAGGGAAGAAAGCATGGTATTTCGGCTTCTGGGAGGTTTTGGGAATAGGTTATTCTTACGATACTCGGTTTTTGCAGGAGATAGAAAACGTCGGTATAAGGGATATTTTAGACGTTGCAGAGAAAGTATCGTGTGAACCGTTCCACGAGGTGGTCGTAAAAGATGAAGAGAGTTATTGTTAGTGCGTGTCTTTTAGGTATAAACTGTAAGTACAACGGAGGGAACAACAGAGACCCTCTAATAGTTGAGCTTTTTAGAAGGGGAATTGCCGTACCTCTATGTCCTGAACAGCTTGGAGGACTTCCGACTCCAAGACCTCCTGCCAAAATTACAGAAGGAGACGGATTTTCCGTCATTTCCGGAAAGGCAAAAGTTAAAACAGTTGACGGTTCAGATTTAGACGTTACAGAGAACTTTCTGAAGGGAGCTTACGAAACACTTTACGTTGCGGAACTTTTTAAAGACAGCTGTGTAGCCTGTATACTGAAAGAGAAGAGCCCTTCCTGTGGCGTCAGGAAAATCTACCGTTTTGAAAATGACGACCTGAAAGATGGAAGGGGAGTTACGGCTGCACTTTTAAGCTCTAAAGGGTTTAAAATTCTACCTTCAGAAGATAGAGAGAGTATAGAGAAACTAATAGAGGAGATAGATGAGTAGACTTCCTAAACTTAGAATAAGGCACCTTGAACCTAAGTATCCCATCATTCAGGGTGGAATGGGAGCAAAAGTTTCACTCCACAGGCTCGCCTCTGCGGTTGCAAACGCCGGTGGAATAGGCGTAATTTCGGCAGTTCTCCTCCATGAAAAGGACAGGTCAAAACCGAAAAAGACCACCTGTAAAGGGATAGATGTTGAGAGCGTTGGTCTTAAACCCTACCACTACGCTCACGAACTTGCAGAGGAGATAAGAAAAGCCAAAGAGCTTGCTCCCAACGGAATAATAGGCGTAAACATAATGTACGCCTTAACCCACTTCTATGAACTCCTGATGACAGCTATAGATGCCGGTGCAGACCTGATAATTCAGGGAGCGGGATTTGGGAAAGACGTTTTCAAAATTTGTAATACCTTTGATATGCCTTTGGTGGAAATAGTTGCAACACCTAAAGGAGCAAAACTTTCAGAAAGGTTGGGTGCCGCTGCCGTTATCGTTGAAAGCGGTGATGCCGGAGGACACCTTGGAACGATGGATAAACTCTGGGATATTCTGCCATCTATCGTTGAAGCCGTTAACATCCCCGTTATAGCTGCTGGTGGAATTTTTGACGGAAAAGATATGGCGAGGGCTTTTGAGCTTGGAGCGAAAGGAGTTCAAATAGCCACCCGTTTCATAGCTACCTACGAGTGCGATGCAGCTCAGGAGTTTAAAGACTACATAATTCAGGCGAAACCGGAAGATTCTATATACATAAAGAGCCCTGTTGGAATGCCTGCCCACGCCGTTAGAAATCCCTTTACAGAAAGGCTTGAAAGGGAAGGAAAGATTCCTCACAAGTGTCCTTTTAACTGCTTAAAAACCTGTTCCGGCGAAGATTCTATATACTGTATTGCAGATGTACTGCTGAAGTCTGTTTCGGGAGACGTAGAAAGGGGATTGGTCTTTTCCGGGAGCAACGTTGGAAGGGTTAACAGAATGTACAGCGTTAAGGAACTTATAGATGAACTTGTAAAGGAATGTGAGGAGGAGCTTGAGAAGAAAAACCTTAATTTTGGGGAGGAGTAGATGAGAAAGTTTCTTGGAATAGCTTTTCTATCCCTTTTGTCGTTCAGCTGTGCAACTGTTAATCAACAGTCTGGTGGTGAACTCTCTTCGCTGAAGGCAGAAATCCAGGCACTGAAAGCAAGGGTTTCTCAGGACGAGAAGAAAACAAACAGCCTTGAGACAAGAATCTCTAAAGTGGAAGACAGAGTTGCCACAAACGAGCAGAACATTTACGACCTGAAGAAAGAGGTTGACCAGCTGAAAAGCGTGGTTTCTCAGGTTACGGTGGGAGCTCCCTCTCAGCCACAGAAACAGCAGAAATCCCAGCCCGTTGTTCAAACAGGAGCCAGTGACCTATACCGTCAGGCCTTCAACGCAATGGAGGCAGGAGATTTTGATAAGGCGGAACAGCTCTTTCAGCAGTTAGTTCAGCAGTATCCGGACAGCGACCTTGCAGACAATGCCCTCTACTGGATAGGTGAGATCTACTACTCCCACAACGACTACGAAACTGCAGCAAAATACTTCCAGCAGGTAATAGACAAGTATCCCGATGGAAACAAAGTTCCTGCGGCAATGCTTAAGCTGGCCCTCTGCTATAGGGGAATGGGGGACATAAACAAGGCTAAGCAGATACTTCAGGAGGTTATCCAGAAGTACCCGGGAACCCCTGAGGCAGGTATAGCTAAAGTGAAACTTATGGAACTGGAGCAGTAAAATGGAAATTGACGAGAAAGGGATAAAAGGGCTTGCCTGTAGGGCTGCCGATCTGTGGTTGAACCTTGAGCTCGGAAGGTGTAGACCCGACAGTAACTACCAGCAGATTGTTGAGTTCTTAAAGCAGAGGTTTAAGGCAGAGGAAATAAATCCTCTTCTCCTTACCCTTGGGCTCCTTGAGATGGCCTTGATTGAAGATGCCCTGAAAAACAGGCAGTATCTTTCAGATGAGGAGAGAGAAAAGATTATTCAGGATGTAGTAGAATCTCTGGCTGAGAACTTCCCAAAGATAGTTGATGAGATGGTGTCTATACTTGACCTGTTAGAGAGAAAGATTGGAGAGTTTAAAGAACTCTCCAGAAAGTACCGTTCGGGAGGAGAGTAGATGTCAAAGAAGGTGAAGCTGGCAATAGTTGGAGTTGGAAACTGTGCAAGTTCGTTAGTTCAGGGGATTTACTACTACCAGAACAAGAGTAAAGATGAGATCTCCGGTCTTATGCACTACGACATCGGAGGTTATAAACCCTGGGACATAGAAGTTGTTGCAGCTTTTGACATAGATGCGAGGAAAGTGGGAAAAGACGTTAGTGAAGCTATTTTTGAAAAGCCAAACTGCACCAAAGTTTTCAATCCTGATGTTCCAAAAATGGGCGTTGAAGTCCAGATGGGCCCTGTTATGGACGGTTTTGCAGAGCACATGCTTGACTACCCTGAAGACCAGAGGTTTGTTCCAGCTGATAAGAAACCTGTTGACGTTGTTAAGGTTCTTAAGGAAAGCGGTGCAGAGGTGGTTGTTAACTACCTTCCCGTAGGTTCTGAAGAGGCTACCCGTTACTATGCTCAGTGTGCTTTAGAGGCCGGATGTGCCTTTGTAAACTGTATTCCCGTTTTTATAGCTTCAGATGAAGAATGGGCACAGAAGTTTAAGGAGAAAGGGCTTCCCATAGTTGGTGATGACATAAAGTCTCAGGTTGGAGCAACGATAACCCACAGAGTTCTTGCTACCCTCATGGCAGATAGAGGAGTTCCAATAGACAGGACTTACCAACTCAACTTCGGTGGGAATACAGACTTCCTTAACATGCTTGAGAGGAAGAGGCTCAAAACCAAGAAAGTCTCTAAGACTGAAGCTGTTCGTTCTCTAATTCCTTATCCGATTGACGACAATAACATTCACATTGGCCCCAGCGACTACGTGCCTTGGCTTAAAGACAACAAGATTGCCTACATAAGGCTTGAGGGAAGGCTCTTTGGCGATGTTCCAATGTATATAGAGCTGAAGCTCTCTGTTGAAGACTCTCCAAACAGCGCCGGTTCAGCCATAGACGCCATAAGGTGTGCAAAACTTGCCATGGATAGAGGAATTTCCGGTCCTCTCTACTCTATCTCCTCTTACACTATGAAACACCCACCCATTCAGTATCCAGACTGGAAGGCAAAGGAGTTGGTTGATAAGTTTATAGCTGGAGAAGTTGAGAGATAATTTGGGGCTCCGCGCCCCGTTTTCTAAACTAAAAGTCCTCCGGAAGTTCTGCTTACCTTAACGGGCCTGTTCTCCTTATCTACAAGGACGACGGTCGGAGAAAACTCTTTTATCTCATCCTCTGTTAACTCGCAGTAGCTTACAATTATTACAATGTCTCCCTTTTGAACTTTTCTTGCTGCTGCTCCGTTGAGGCAGATCTCACCGCTCCCCGGCTCCCCCGGTATCACGTAGGTTGAGAATCTCTCTCCGTTACTTACGTTGTATATGTCAACCTTTTCGTAAGGGTAGATGTCTGCAAGTTTTAGAAGTTCGCTGTCTATGGTTATGCTACCCTCGTAGTTGAGGTCTGCTCCTGTTACTGTAGCCCTGTGTATTTTTGACTTAAACATTATCCTTCTCATAAACCACTCCTTAAAGGGAGTTTGCACCACTAAATATAGTTTGGCAGATTCGGTGAAGAAAGATAACTATATTTAAGAATCGGAAGGACAACGGTTAAAGGAGGGAGAGATGGTAAGGTATCCAGCAGTTGCAGGTCAGTTCTACCCGGGGACGGCTGAGGAGCTCCGCCTCTTCTTAGACTCTTTCTGCAGGAGGGAGCTCCCCAAAGTTAAAGCAAAGGCGATTGTAGTTCCCCACGCAGGCTACATCTACTCGGGTAAAGTTGCAGGAGAGACCTACAGCAGAGTAGAAATACCGGCAGATTGCATTATTATGGGCCCGAACCATACAGGCCTTGGAAAGCCTGCCTCGGTTTTCCCGGAAGGTGTGTGGCTTACGCCCCTCGGAGAGGTTCCGGTAAACAGCGAGATCTCCTCGGAGCTTGTTGAACACTACCCTTACGAGCCCGACCCAACTGCCCACATCTACGAGCACTCTTTAGAAGTTCAGGTTCCGTTCTTACAGCACTGTTCCAGCTACAGGGAAGACCTCTCTATCGTTCCGGTAGTTTTCCAGCACCTTCCCTACTCAGACTGTGTTGCCGCAGGAGAAGCCCTTGTTGAAGTTCTGAAAGAGAGGGATTCGCTCGTAGTAATCAGTACAGACTTTTCCCACTACGTTTCCCAGAAAACTGCAGAAGAGCTTGATTCCCTTGCCATAGATGCAATACTGAACCTTGACCCTGAGGAGCTCTACAGAAGAGTTCACAGCTACAACATCTCTATGTGTGGCGTTATCCCTGCTACAGTTGGTCTTGTTGCGGCGAAACTCCTCGGGGCAAAGGGAGCTGAGCTGGTTATGTACAGAACCTCTGGAGATGTAACGGGAGACTACAGTCAGGTTGTTGGGTATGCAGGAATCATCATATATTAACTATGATACAATTCGCTCAAACTTTAAGAGGAGGCGTTTTTGGGGAAGGAGGAGCAGTTAGCCGAAATTTTTAAGGCACTTGCCCACCCTACACGGGTTAAGATAGTTGAGTATCTCTCTAACGGTGAAAAGTGCGTAAAGGATATATGGCAGGAGTTGGGAGTTCCCCAGCCTACCGTCTCCCAGCACATCAACATACTTAAAACGGCAGGTATTATCTCTTACAGGAAAGACGGGGTAAAAACCTGTTACAGGATAGAGAAGCCGATAGTTATTAAAATACTGCAACTTTTAAAAGAGGAGGTTGGTAATGGCTCAAGAGATTAGGACAGTTGAAGATTTTGAAAGGGAAGTTCTCCAGTCCGATATTCCCGTTCTGGTTGACTTCTGGGCACCCTGGTGTGGACCCTGTAGAATGCTTGCTCCAACAATTGAAGAGCTGGCACAGGAGTATGCCGGAAAGGTTAAAGTTGTTAAGGTAAACACAGATGAGCTTCCAATGGTTGCAATGCAGTACGGCATCAGGGGAATTCCCACAGTTATGCTCTTTGTCAATGGAGACGTTGCAGACGTTAAAGTTGGTCTTCAGCCAAAGGCCGTTTTTGAGAACATGATTCAGCGTGTTCTTGGGGAGTAATTGATGGTTAGAGATGTGTTAATAGTGGGCGCCGGTCCTGCAGGGCTGGCTGCCGCCATTTATGCAGGCCGTTCGCAGCTTGATACTCTGGTACTTGACCAGATGATGCCGGGAGGCCAGCTCCTCATAACAGAAACTATAGAGAACTACCCGGGTTTTTACGAGGGAATTACCGGTTTTGAGCTTTCTGAGAAGTTTCGCCAGCACGCTGAGAAGTTCGGAGCCAGAATAGAGAACGGCAAACCTGTTGAATCTGTTGATTTAGACGGAGATATTTTCGTTGTCAAGGCAGCTGGGGAGGAGTTTAGAGGAAAAACCCTTATCTGGGCTGCCGGTTCAACTCCGAGGAAGCTCAACGTTCCAGGTGAAGCAGAGTTTGTAGGAAGAGGGGTTTCCTACTGTGCCGTCTGCGACGGTGCTTTCTTTAAGGATAGAACCGTTGCAGTTGTTGGTGGTGGCGATTCTGCCTTAGAAGAGGCTCTCTACTTAACGAAGTTTGCAAGTAAGGTCTATCTGATACACAGGCGGGATAAGTTCAGGGCTGTAAAAATAATTCAGGACAGAGTTAAGAGGAACGAGAAGATAGAGCCGGTTCTTAACAAAGTTGTTGTTTCCATTAACGGGAAAGATTTTGTTGAGTCCCTTACCCTAAAGGATACTGTTACAGGGGAGGAGAGTGTTCTACCTGTAGATGGTGTCTTTATTTTTATTGGCAACGAACCTAACGTAGCTCCTGTTGTTCACCTTGTTGAGACAACCGAGCAGGGATTTATAGTTACTGATGAGGAGATGAAGACAAAAACTCCCGGCCTTTTTGCTGCCGGGGATGTAAGGCATAAACCGTTGAAGCAGGTTGTAACTGCGGCTTCTGACGGAGCTGTTGCTGCAATGTCTGCAAGCAAATACCTTGAGGAGAAGGAAGGATAAGATGAGAAAGCTTCTAACCGCCACGATAGTTTTTTCACTATTAGCTTTTTCTGGATGTCAGAAGGAATCTACCGGTGTAAAGCCAGTTGAAAAGAGTACTGTAAGTTCCAAAAAGACAGAAAATCAAGGCGTTAAAGCTTACGATTTCACTTTTACAGACGTAAACGGTAAGGTTCACCACCTTTCTGACTTTAGAGGGAAGGTTGTTGTTCTTCAGTTCTTTGGAACCTACTGTCCGCCCTGTAGGGCAGAGATGCCGGTTCTTGACAAAATCTACAAAGACTACAAAGGGAAGGTTGTTGTTATAGGTCTATCTGTTGACTATACGGGAGCTCCCCCTGAAAAGCTCAAACCCTTTGTTGAGAAGATGGGGGTCAGCTACCTTGTTGGGCCATCTACAGACAAGGCATGGGACGAGTATGCAGGAAGAATTACAGGCCTTGATTCAATTCCACAGACCTACATAATAGACAAAAACGGTTATATCCGCTACTACGAGGTAGGGTTTGCCCCATCTTACGAGGGGCTCTTCAGGAAGGCCATAGACCAGCTCCTCAAAGAGGAGTAATGAAGATAAGGAAGGTAAAGCTATACAGAACTGTCTATAAACCTGAAGACCTTCCCCAAACTCCCTACAACGAGGTGGCCTTTGTTGGCCGTTCAAACGTGGGGAAATCTTCCCTTTTAAACACTCTGGTTAACAACTTTAAACTTGCGAAAGTGAGTTCTGAGCCGGGGAAGACCCGTTCTGTCAACTTCTACCTTGTCAACGACCGGTTTTTCCTCGTTGACCTTCCCGGTTACGGTTTTGCAAAAGTTCCCCTTGAGGAGCAGAAGAGGTGGAGGGAGCTTATAGAGAGCTATCTGAAAGAGAGAGATAGGCTTAAAGGTGTTTTTCTCCTCGTAGATTCACGGGTTGGCCCTACAGAAAAAGATGTTCAGATGAAAGATTGGCTTGATTTTTACGGGATTCCTTACGTTGTTGTTGCCACAAAGGTTGATAAGCTAAAAAAGAAGGAGAGAGCAAAGTTAGGAGAGAGGATACGGGAAACGTTTAACGATTCTTCTGTTAAGGTGATACCTTTTTCCTCTAAAACCCGAGAGGGTAGAGACGTTCTTCTGAGAGAGATAAGAAACTTTGTAGAGTCTTGATATGCTTGAGGAGCTCCGCCTTCACAGGTTCGGTGCAATTTCCGGAGAGCTTATTCTATCTAAGGGTTTTAACGTTATTGTTGGGGAAACTGGAACGGGGAAGTCTCTTCTTCTTTCATCAATAAACTTTCTCACCGGCCACCGTTTCCCTTTCGTTTCCGACGGAACCTTTGTTGAAGCCGTTTTCCATTTAAACGGCGAGGAGGTCTGCGTCAGACGGGAAGTCTTAGGAAATCGCTCCCGTTACTTCCTCAACGGTATGAGAGTTCCCCAGCAGAAAATTAAAGAGGTTGTTTCACCCCTCTTTGTTTTCCAGTCTCAGAGACAGGGGGTAACACTCCTTAAGCCTTCTGTTCAACTCCAGCTCCTTGACACATTCTCAGAAAACATAGGACTCCTATCGGAGTACAGGGAAGTTTACGCTGAATACACAGAAGTGCTTTTAGAACTTGAAAAACTCAGGGAAGAGGAGAGGCTGAGGGACAGAGAGATTGACATACTCAGGTTCCAAATTGAAGAGATTGAAAGGGTTAATCTTCAACCCGGTGAAGAGGAAGAGCTGCGACAGTTGAAAGAGAGAGTTGAAAGGGCTGATCAGATAAGGGAGCTCCGCTCAAAATCCCTCTGCTTCCTCTACGAGTGTGAGGGTTCCGTTTTAGACAGGTTAGCTGAGGTTGTCAGGGAGTTTGAAAAAAGCGGTCTCTATTCAGAAATCCTTGATAAGCTTAACTCTGTTTACTTTGAAATAGAGAGCATCGTTTCTGAAATAGAGAGAGAAGTTGAACCCCCTGAAACAGAACTCTCCTTAGAGGAAATAGAGAACAGACTCTACCAGATAGAGCGTTTAAAGAGGAAGTACGGTTCAAGTTACGATGAGATTAACGCTTTTCTGAAAAATGTTAGAGAAAAACTTGAAAGGCTTGAAAATATAACCTTTGAAGTTGAACAGACAGAGAAAAGGGTAAAGGAGCTTGAGGAAGAGCTCTACCGGTTGGGAAGGGAGCTCTCTGAGAGGAGAAGAGAGGGAGCTGAGAAGCTTAAGGAGTACCTGAAGCGTTCATTTTCTGAGTTAGGACTTGAAAGCGCCCGCTTTGAGGTATTATTTGAAGAGCTTGAAAAGCCTTCTCCTTTTGGCCTTGAAAAGATCTCCTTTCTCTTTTCCGGAAACCCAAAACTTCCTCTCTCTCCCCTTTCAGAGTCTATTTCAGGTGGGGAGCTCTCCCGGTTTCTCCTCTCAATTCTCAGTTTCTTCTCTTTTCCCGGTGTAACGATGGTCTTTGACGAGATAGACGCTGGAATGTCGGGTAAAATACTACGGAAGGTTGCTAAGAAGCTCAGGGCTATATCGGAGAACCAGCAGGTTCTTGCCGTTAGCCACTCTCCTCAGGTTGCTGCTGCGGCAGACAGGGTTTTTAAGTTAGAGAAGGACTTTAATGGGAACGTAAACATTAGAGTCCTTGAGGGTGAGGAGGTGGTTAGGGAGCTCTCTATTATGCTCTCGGGTGAAGTTACAGAGAGCGGTATAAAAACTGCTCAAGACCTACTAAAGAGCTGGGAGGAGTGATGGAGCACGGAAGTGAAGCTGCAAAGACGGTAGGGGGACTTTTAGAAGCTTTCCACGTTCACTTAACCAAAACGGAGCTGGCAGAGCTCTCAGTCCTTCTCTTCATTCTAACCTACGCAATGATACTCCTTGAAAAGTTCTTCCACAGAACCATTGCAGCCCTTATAGGAGCTTCTCTCGTTCTCATCATTGGAGTTATAACTCCTGAAAAGGCATGGGAGTCAATTGATCAGAACACCATACTCCTTCTTTTCGGAATGATGAACATCGTTACCGTAATGGGTAAAAGCGGTTTCTTCCACCTTGTTGCAGCAAAGGCAGTTCAGATAACAAAGGGCTCACCAACGAGAGTTCTCTGGGTTTTCTCGCTTCTAACAGCTCTCTTTTCAGCCTTCCTTGATAACGTTACAACAGTTCTCTTCATGGCTCCCGTTATGATAAACATCGCTGAAAGGCTGAAGCTTAACCCCATTCCCTACCTTATAGCTATAGTTCTTGCCTCAAATACCGGTGGTACTGCAACTCTAATCGGTGACCCGCCAAACATTATCATTGGAAGTATTGCAGGTAAAACGTTTAACGATTTCCTTGAAGAAGTTGCTCCTTATGCTATTTTAGCCTTCCTTTTAGGCCTTGCCGTTATGCACTTTATGATGGCTAAAGGCGGATTCCTGAGGGCTCAGGCAACTGCTGAGGAACTTGAGGATATACTCTCTGGAAAAGTTGATGAGAAGCTCCTTGATAGAAAACTGATGAAGAAGTCTGTCAGCATTTTCGTTATAACAATACTTCTCTTTATTGTAGGTCACGACATCGGTCTTGAACCGGGAGTCATCGCTTTAACAATGGCCACAGTTCTTGCCTTTATCAGCAGTCTCTCTCCCGCCTGGATATTAGAAAAAGTTGAGTGGACAACTCTCATCTTCTTCATGGGTCTCTTTATGGTTGTTGGTGCCCTTGAAGTCAACGGCGTTTTTGACATAGCTGCAAAGTGGCTGATAGAGGCTATTGGCAACAACATCCACGAAGGGATAATCCTCGTAGGTTTCGTATCTGCTCTTATTTCAGGGTTTGTTGACAATATTCCTTTTACAATGTCTATGGCTTACGTCCTTAAGGGAATGGAGATGCAGATGGGATCTGTTATGGACCCCCTCTGGTGGGCACTCTCTTTAGGGGCCTGTTTGGGCGGTAACCTTACCCTGATAGGTGCTTCTGCTAATATCGTAACTGCAGACATTGCAGAGAGGAACGGCTACAAAATAGACTTTTTCAGGTTTATGAAGTACGGAACGCCCGTTGCAGCTGTTACTGTTATAACGGCCATACTCCTTTTCTACGTTGAGCACGCAGTTTTTGGAGGATTTTAAATGAAATTTATTGAGAGATTCTTTGAGGCTTTTCTTTGGAGAACCCGTTGGATGGTTATTATTGCTGTTCTCTTCTCTCTTCTTGCCTCTTTTGGTCTGTTTGTGGTTGCTTCTTATGAGATATACGAGCCTGTTTATGAACTTTTTGTCAACGGTTTCCACATTTCAAAAGAGGAACATGAAGTCCTTGTCAGCGCCATTGTTGGCGCCATTGACCTCTACCTTATTGCAACGGTTCTTATCATTTTCTCTTTGGGACTCTATGAACTCTTTATCAGCAAAATAGACGAGGCAGAGAACGACGAGAACTCAAGTAAGATTCTGGCGATTCACAACCTTGACGATTTGAAGGAAAAGCTTGCGAAAGTTGTTTTAATGGTTCTTATAGTTACGTTCTTTAAGTACGCTATTCACATCAGGTATGAAACTCCTCTTCAGACCCTCTATTTAGCTGTTGGTGTTCTGATGCTTGCTTTAGCACTCTACTTCAGTCATAAAAAGGACTGATTGAATTATGGCTCAGAAAGGGGAAGAGAAACACAGAACAGAGAGGATTACGGGAACTCAGAAGGCTGCAATTCTCATTCTTTCTCTGCCCGAAGATGTTGCAATTAACGTTATAAAAAAACTCAGAGAGCACGAGCTAACCCGTATTGCGAAAACTATTCTCTCCCTTGGAACGATAAAGAAGGATATGGTTAAGCTGGTTCTGAAAGAGGCTTACGATGAGCTATCAGAAATAGCCCCCCTCAGAACGGCTCCCGATGAGTTAAGGCGTTTACTTGAGAAGGCCCTTCCGCCCGATAAACTACAGGAGCTCCTTGAGGAGACAATGCTCTCTGAGTCTGGCAAGGTTGTATTTGAAGAATTGAAAAAGATGGATGCCAAGTTTATAGCAAAACTCATAGAGAAAGAGCACCCACAGATAATTGCCATTATTCTTTCCCAGCTTCCCCCTATGAAGGCTGCTGAGGTTATACAGTACCTTCCGAAACGGTTGGGTGTTACGAACGTTAGGGAGGAAGTTATAAAAAGACTTGCCCAGCTTGAGAAGATCTCTATGAAAACCTTAAAGATTGTTACGGAAGCCCTTGAAGAGGAGCTTGCAAGTATTGGTGCCGGTAAAGAGCAGACCTTGAGCGGTTTAGATATTGCAGCAGAAATAGTTAACAACCTACCTAAAGAGGTTGCTCAGGAGCTCCTTGACGAAATTCGCAAAGAGAATCCATCCCTTGCCGATTCAATTGAAGAGAGGATGTTCAAGTTTGAAGACATCATTAAGCTTGATAACAGGGCAATTATTGAAATACTCAAGGCTGTTGATAAGAACGACCTGCTTCTGGCCCTTAAGGGAGCTCCCCAGGAAATCCTTGATAAGTTCCTCTCCAACATGTCTAAGCGTGCTGCTCAGATGTTCCTTGAAGACCTTGAGGCTTTAGGACCTGTTAAGAAGTCTGACGTTGAGAGGGCCCGTAAGAAAGTCATTGCTATAATCAAGAAACTGGCAGAAGAAGGAAAAATAGAGCTTGGCGGCTCTGAGGAGCTTATTTAGGAGGCTCTGTGGCAGAAGAGTTCCTCTCTCAGGAAGAGATAGACGCCCTTTTAGGTGGCGGTAAGAAAGAGAAAAAAGAGGAAAAGAAGGTAGCTCCCTTTGACTTTGACCAGGTAGAGCACATAAAGAAAGGGGGCGTTCCCGGTCTTGAACTCCTCTTTGAACGGTGGGTCAAGGTTTACAGGGAGCGGGTGAGGGGGCTCGTTCCCCAGATAGGTATGGTAACAAAAGATTCTGTTTACATAACTCGCTTCCAGTCCTTCATGGCAAAAATACCCATGCCTGCAAGCTACAGCATAGTTGCAATGAGGCCATTTAAAGAGAACTTCCTCTTTGTTCTTGACTCCCGTCTGGTCTTTGTCATTATCAGCGTTATGTTCGGAGGTCCTGCAGAGCCCTTTAAAATAGAGGGTAGAGAGTTTACGAAGCTTGAAATGAGAGTTATTCAGGATCTGGTAAAGCTCTCTTTAGAGACCTTTGAACAGGTGTGGCAGGACGTTTACCCTGTTACGTTGGAACTCCGTGGAATAGAGCTGAACCCTGCACTTGCCAGAATAGTTTCAGGAAACGAGAAAGTTATAGTTGTAGAGTGCAGTATGGATATTGACGGTTATGAGGCTCCATTTTTCTTCTGCTTCCCTCAGGGTCTCTTTATGCCGATTAAAGAGCTCATTTTCTCTGAGTCCCTCTTTGCAGAAAGGGATCCGGTCTGGGAAGAGCACCTGAAAAATAAACTTCTGAAGACGAGACTGAAGGTTTCATTAGAGCTTACCAGGAAAACATTTTCAATGAAAGAGGTTCTTTCCTGGAGAGTTGGTGATAGGATAGATTTAGGAGTTGGTAAAGAGGATCTCCTGAAACTCTACGTTGAGGATAGTCCTAAATTCCTAGCCAGAATGGGTAAGGTTAAGGATAGATACGCTGCCCTTATCTACAATTTCATAAATGGAGATGATGATGGCAGAGGAGGAGAAGAACCAGGAGGAGCTGGCGAAGGAGTGGGAAGAAGCCCTGAAGCAGCAGGAAGGGGAGAAGAGTCAGGAGGAACTAGCGAAGGAGTGGGAAGAGGCCCTGAAACAGCAGGAGGAGAGTAAAGAAGGAGAAGAGGGTCAGGAAGAGCTGGCGAAGGAGTGGGAGGAGGCTCTAAAGCAGCAGGGAGCTCCCTCCGAAACAGAAGCCCCTTCCTCTGAAAAGGGAGAGAACTGTGATAAGGAGTTTGAACTTTTAAAGGACATTCCTCTTGAAATAAGCGTTGAGATAGGTTCTGCGAAGTTAACACTTGAAGAGATACTGAGGCTTCACTCAAACAGCGTTGTTGAGCTTGACAGGTTTGTAGATGAGCCGGTAGATATAAAGATAAACGGAAAGTTAGTGGCAAAGGGTAGGCTCTACCAGGTTGAGGATAACTACGGCGTTGAGATAGTTCAGATAATAACGCCGGAGGAGAGACTGAAACTTATTGAGGAGTAGTTATGGCGCTTACGGTTCAGCCTCTTTACGTTCTTGCTGCAGGCAGTGAAAGGGCGAAAGAGCAGCTAAACATCGTTACGAATAACATAGCCAACCTCAACACTCCCGGTTTTAAGAGAATCCTTATGGAGGAGTTTTCCCAGCACATTCCCAAGAACAGAGGAGACAGCTACAACCTTTTAATTTTTCCCAGGTTCAAGCAGACAGACGTTGTACTGGAGCAGGGAGCTCTCAGGAAAACAGGAAACCCGTTAGACGTTGCTCTTAAGGGAAGAGGGTTCTTTGCGGTGAAGACGAAGGCCGGTGAGGTCTACACCAGAAACGGCCACTTCTTTATCGGTTCAGACGGGAAGCTTGTTGATGCAAACGGCAATCCGGTTTTAGATATATCCGATAGGGAGATAGTTTTAAGTGGTGAGTCAAAAGTAACCATTACGGAAGACGGAGTTGTTTACGATGGGGATAGAAAGGTAGGCGTTTTAAAGATTGTTGATTTCTCCTCTGTAAAACCTTTAGGAAACTCCTACTACGCCGGAAATGGACAACCAATGGCTACAGATGCTGCAGTTCTTCAGGGGTACTTAGAGGATTCAAACGTGAATCCTGTAAAGGAGATGGTTGGGCTCATAGAGGCCCAGAGGAGGTTTGAGATATACGGGAATCTAATTAGAGGCCTTGACCAACTGAACCTTAAGAGCAACGAGATAGGAAAAGTTTAAAGGAGGGAGATATGCTTAGGGCTCTCTGGACTTCAGCTTCTGGAATGGAAGCTCAGCAGACAAACCTTGACGTTATCTCAAACAACATAGCAAACGTTAACACCGTAGGTTTTAAGAAATCGCGGGCTAACTTTGAGGACCTGATATACCAGGACATCAGAGACCCGGGGGTTATGAGCTCCGACGAGAACAGGGTTCCTTCTGGAATTCAGATAGGCCTTGGTGTAAAACTCTCAGACGTCAGCAAGATATTTACTCAAGGGAGTTTAATAAAGACGGACAAACCCCTTGATATAGCCATTCAGGGGCACGGCTTCTTTAAGATAGAGCTTCCCGGCGGAGGAGAGGCTTATACGAGGGCTGGAAACTTCCAGCTTGACGACCAGGGCTACTTCGTCACTCCTGAAGGATACAAACTCTCTCCAAACATTCAAATCTCATCTCCGGAGACAGTTGTAAGTATCTCAATTTCCCCCAGTGGGAAAGTTTACGTTGTAAGGAACTCCGGTGGTCAGGAGGTAACTGAAGAAGTAGGCCAGATTAAGCTCTACAGGTTTATGAACCCGGCTGGTCTGAAAGCTATAGGTGGAAACCTCTTTGTTCAGACCGACGCTTCCGGAGAGCCTATAGAGGGAGACCCGAACACAGACGGTTTTGGAAAGCTGACTCAGGGCTTCTTGGAGGCTTCAAACGTAAACATTGTTGAGGAGATGGTCAACCTGATAGTCGCCCAGAGAGCTTACGAAATTAATTCTAAAGGGATAATTGCTGCCGATGAGATGCTCAGAACTGTTGCTAGCCTTAAGAGTTAACCTTTTGACCCTCTGTTTCTTCTTTCTCCTCTCTTCTTCCATTTCCTTTGGGGCTGAAGTTTTCCTTAAAAATCACTCTCGGGTTTCCGGTCAAGAGGTAACCTTAGGAGAGATTTCAGAGATTAAGGGAAGTCCTGCTGAGAGGGAGCTCCTCTCTGCCATAAAAGTTGCCGATTCACCACCACCCTGCAGTGAGAGGAGCATTTCAAAAACAGATGTTGCAAGGGAAATAGCCGATTACCTGAGAGAGAATGGCATCTCTATAAGGGAGATAGCTGTAAAAGGGCCAGAGAGGATTCTGATAACCTCTGTCTGTTCAGTTGTTGACGGCGACCACATAAGGAAACTGATTGAAGATTTTTTCAGGAGAAACTACCCTCAGTACGAGGTGATTTCTGTTCCCGACTTAAAGTTAAAGCTTCCCTACAGTAAATATGAAGAGCACCTATCACTTGATTATTTGGGGCGGAGTTCAGCCCGATTTATCTACGAGATAACTGTTAACGGGAAAACGGTTAAAAAGTTCTGGCTCCCAGTTAGAGTTGAGAGAAAGGTGAAAGTTGTCGTTGCTGTAAAACCTATTCCCCGAGGAAGTGTTATCACTTCCGATGAAGTCTCGCTGAAAGAGGTTGTTGAAAGTAGGGCCAGAGGAGGAACTGATAGTATCTCTTCTATCGTTGGGGCTACGGCAAGGAAGGATTTTCTGCCTGGAGACGTTATAACGAAAACTGGAATCATTCCAAACTTTGCGGTGAAGAGGAATCAGCCCGTAAGGGTGGTTTACAGAAGCGGGGCTATAAGGGTGGAGCTCCTGGGAATAGCTCTGCAGGACGGCGTTGTGGGGAATATAATAAAGGTGAAAAACCCATCTACCGGAAAAGTTTTGCTATGCAGAGTTACTGGAAATGGATTGGTGGAGTTTGTATCCCATTAGTTCTCCTTTCCTCGTGTGGGGAGGAAAAAAAGGAGGTAGTTGTTTTTCCTAAAGAACCAAAGTCTATTGCTCAGGAACGAATAGTGTCTCCTGGTTCACTCTTTACCGGGAGCGGCAACCTTTTCTCAGACCCCAAAGCCCACAACGTTGGAGATGTTGTTACTATTGCCGTTTACGAAAACCTGTCAGGAGTTGGCTCTGCAAAAACCAGTTCTGGTAAGAAAAGCTCTTACAACATAAATCTCAATAAGCCTAAAGTTTTTGGAAAACCATTTCCAGGCAAGAGTAAAGACCCTCTCTTAGGTTTTTCTACTTCTCCCTCTACAAGTTTTAGTGGTAAGAGTTCTACCAGCAGGAACGCCAAACTTATAGCCACAATATCAGCAAGGGTTGTTAAGGTCTATCCCAACGGAGACCTTTTTGTCGTTGGAGAGAAGACGATAAAAATAAACGACGACTTTCAGGTTCTCAGAATATCGGGAATAGTCCGTCCGAGCGATATAGGGCCCGATAACACCGTTCCCTCTTCTAAAGTGGCCGATATGTACGTTGAATACAACGGGAAAGGCTACTTTAACAACTCCCAAAGACCCGGCTGGCTGGCAAGACTCCTTGAGAAAATATGGCCGTTTTAGGAGTTAACATGGTTATTTTGAGATTTCTACTCCTCTTTTTCCTCTTTACAGCCGTTTCGTTGGGAGCAGAGGTAAAAATAGGAACTCTGGTTAACGTTGAAGGGGTAAGGCCTAACTACCTTACCGGTTACGGAATTGTTGTTGGTTTAAACGGTAGCGGAGATGGAACTACCAGCGTTTTTACGCTCCAGAGTATTGCAAATATGCTCAGGAAAATGGGAATTTACATAGACCCTAAGGCTATAAAGACGAAAAACGCTGCTGCCGTTATCGTAACGGCAAAGCTTCCCCCTTTTGCAAAGCCGGGAATGACCTTTGACGTTGAAGTTGCCTCTTTAGGTGATGCAAAGAGCATAGCCAACGGAGTTCTTATCAGAACTCCACTTATGGGACCCGACGGAAAGATATACGCCTTTGCCCAGGGACCTGTTTCAACCGGAGGAGGTTACAGCGAGTCAAACAGAGGGGGAAAGGTTCAGAAGAACTTTCCTACGGCGGGTATTGTTCCAAACGGTGGTATCGTTGAAAGGCCTCTTCCTTTTGAACTTTCCCAGCTTAAAAATTTAACCCTTACACTGAACTCTCCCAACTTTTCCATTGCCAGTGAGATAGCCGAAAAGATAAACAGCCACTTTAAAATGAAAATAGCAAGAGCTGTAGACTCTGCAACTGTTAAGGTTAACTATCCTCCGGGAGTGGATAAAGTCCAGTTTATCTCTGAAGTTTTGAACCTTAAAGTGGATACAAATCCTGAACCCACAGTTGTTATCTACGAGAAGACGGGGACTGTTATAATGAGTGGCGACGTTAAAATAGATCCTCCTGTATACGTTTCCCACGGCAACATTTACGTTTCTGTTACAAAAACTCCTGTTGTTTCACAACCACCTCCCCTTTCTGGTGGCCAGACTAAAGTTGTTCAAAACGTTCAAACCCAGGTTGTTGAGGAGCACGGAAGGATATTTGCGATTAACTCTCCGTCACTTAAAGACCTTGTAAAGGCTTTAAACCAGTTAGGAGTTTCCCCTGGTGACCTTATAGCGATAATTCAGGCCATAAAAGCTGCAGGTAAGCTCCACGCAAAACTGATAATTATGTAGGGTGAAAGATGTTAGACGGGGTAGGTAGAGCAGAGGTTTACTGGGATCTTGCCCAGATTGAGGAAATAAAGAGCGGAAAAGAGGCGGTTAGACAGTTTGAAGTTTACCTTGTTAACCAGTTCCTCAAAGAGGCAGAAAAGTCTATGCCAGAAGGTCTTTTTTCTCCTGAAGGGAATTTCTCTACGAAGCTTTACTGGGATCTTTTCAATATGGAGCTCTCCCAGAAGATAGGAGAAGAAATTGGAAAGAGCCTTGAACCTATGTTCAGTAGAGTTTTGAAGGCTTACGGGAGAGAGGGAAGTTGATGAAAGAATCTCTAACTCTGTACTACTCGCGGGTTTACAAGTATTCAGACCTCATATTTGTCATTCTTATACTGGCCATTCTGGCTAGCATGATACTTCCCATTCCACCACTCCTTTTAGATATTCTCCTTACCTTCAGCATTTCCTTCTCTTTAGTTATCCTTATGACGACGGTTTACGTGAGGCACCCGTTGGAGCTCTCCTCTTTCCCTTCACTCCTTCTCCTTGCAACCCTTCTCCGTCTCTCCCTCAACGTGGCTACAACCAGGAGGATTCTTCTCCACGGAAACGAGGGGCCAGAGGCAGCCGGTAACGTTATAAAAGCTTTTGGTCAGTTCGTTGTTGGTGGTAACTACGTTGTTGGAATTATCGTCTTTGCCATTCTGGTCATAATAAACTACATCGTTGTTACAAAAGGTACAGAGAGGATTTCAGAAGTTGCCGCACGCTTCGTTTTGGATGCAATGCCCGGAAAACAGATGAGTATAGATGCAGATCTGAACGCCGGTCTTATAGATGAAGAAGAGGCCAGAAGGCGGAGAGAGGAAATAGCCAGAGAAGCCGACTTTTACGGAGCTATGGACGGTGCTTCAAAGTTTATCCGTGGAGATGCCATAGCTGGCATTATCATAACCCTTATAAACATCATAGGTGGTTTAATAATAGGTATGGTTCAGCACCACATGAGCTTTTCAGACGCCCTTAAAACCTTTACTATTCTCACAGTTGGAGATGGCCTTGTATCTCAAATTCCTTCTCTTATCACCTCAACTGCTGCAGGTCTTATGGTTACGCGGGCAGCAGCTGAAACAGACCTGGGGCATGAGATATTCAAACAGCTTACCAAGTACCATAAACCCCTTTTTATGGCTGCCCTGATTCTGGCCATTATCGGTATAGTTCCCGGAATGCCTACGCTTCCCTTCTCTCTTCTTGCTGCCCTTGTTGCTGCTGTCGGTTATATGGTCTATAAGTACGAAACAGTTAAAGAATTTGAAGAGGCCCAGAAGAAAGCCAAGGAACTCATAGAAAAGGGTAAGGAAGAAAAGGTAGAAGATCTGATAGTTCAACCTGAACCTATAACCCTTGAAATCGGCTACTCCCTCATTCCTTACGTTGATGAGAGCCAGGGAGGAGAGATCGTTGAGAAGATAAAGAACCTCAGGAAACAGCTTGCTAAGGAGCTTGGAATAGTTATTCCTCTTGTTCATATAAGGGATAACCTTGAGCTGAAGCCTAACGAGTACAGAATACTTTTGAGAGATGTGGAAGTTGCGAGGGGAGAGATTGAACCTGGCAAGTTTCTTGCAATTGATACTGGAGGTGTAAGGGGAGAGGTAAAGGGGAAACCTACCAAGGAGCCAGCCTTTGGTCTTACGGCATACTGGGTTGATGATTCTGAGAAAGACAGGGCAAAGCTTTTAGGTTATACGGTTGTAGATGTTCCTACCGTTATAGTTACCCATCTGTCGGAGGTTATCAAAAAGCATGCTCACGAAATTATCAGCAGGTCTGATATTAAAGAAATGGTTACAAAACTGGCTTCACGATACCCGGTTGTTAGAGATATGGTTCCAGAGCCGGTCTCTTACGGTATCCTGACAAAAGTTGTTCAGAACCTCCTGAAGGAGGGAGTTCCCGTTAAAGACCTATTAACGATTATTGAGTCTGTTGCAGATAACATTGAGAAGACCCAGGATCCCGATGTCCTTACAGAATTTGCGAGACAGTCCTTATCCCGTCTCATTACGAGCCTTTACGCTAAGAACGGTGTTTTAACAGCCCTTTCTCTCTCTCCAGAAGCTGAAGACTTTATACTAAAGAAGGTTAAGGAAAATGAAGGCTACCTTCCACCTTTAGACCCTGTTTTTGTTCAGAACTTGGTTAAAAGCGTTTCAGAAGGGGTTGGTCACTTCCTGAGTCAACAGCTGATTCCTGTTGTTCTTACCTCACCGGCTGTTAGGCGATTTGTTCGGATGATTTTTGAACCTTACCTTCCGAACGTTGCCGTTCTCTCTTATGCAGAGGTTGAACCTGGGGTTCAGCTGAATATTGTGGGGGTGGTTGACGGAAAATGAGTGTGAAGATTTATGAAGGAGAGGATTTAGATGCCCTTATAGAAAGGGCTAAAGAGGAGTTGGGTGACGTTGAGATACTCTACTACGAGGTAGAGAAGATTCCCGGTATAATTCCTTTTCTTAAGAAAAGACGTTATAGACTCTTTGTTACAAAGAAAGAAAAGAGAGAAGAAAAGGAGAGGGAGGTAGAAAAACTTGAGGAGGAGCTGAAGGAAGTTAAGGAGCTCCTTTTAACCCTCAAAGAAAACGTTTCCAAACTGCCTTCTCAACAGCCTGTGCCTATTCCATCTGTTCCAGAACACCTTGAGGATAAAGCACCCTGTTCCATTCCGCAGATTGATGAGTTTACCGGAGATGCTGTTGAGCTTATTAACATTCTTGTTAAAAAGGGAGTAGAACCCGACATTGCCGTTGAACTAGTTAAAGTTTCCTGTGGCTTAGACATAGAGGCAGAGAAATTAGACCTTAACACCAATACTTTTAAAGAAGCACTGATAAATGCTTTTGAAGAGAAACTTTCCTTTACCGGTGAATTAAAGGTAGAGAAGGGAAACCAGAGGATTTTTGCCTTCGTAGGTCCTACAGGAGTTGGAAAGACCACAAACCTGTTTAAGCTTGCCAGTAAGTTCGTTATAGAGCAGGAACTAAAAGTTGGTGTTATCTCCACAGACACTTTTAAAGTTGGGGGAACTCAACAGGCACGTATTTACGCTTCAATACTTAACGTCCCTTTCTACGTTGCTACAGATCAAAAGAAACTGAAAGAGATAGTTGAAAACCTGAAGGACTTAGACGTTATCCTGATAGATACGGTAGGCAGGAGCCACTACGACTACTTCAGATTGGGAGAGATAAAAGCCACTCTTTCTATTTTAGGAACTTCTATAGAGTACGTTCTGCTAATCTCCTGCAACTACGATACTAAAGAGGCCATAGAGGTTGTAAACCGGTACAGAAGCTTTTTCCCTGTAGATTTCCTCTTATTTACGAAGATTGATGAATCTTCAAAACCTGGTGTTATGGTTAATGTGGGTGTTAAATCGGGTCTTCCCCTTTCGTATGTAAGCACAGGTCAGAGGGTTCCTGAGGATATTAAACTCCTGACACCTACCGTAATAGCTGATATTTTACTGGGAGGCTGATGGAGAAGCAGGCAGAAAAGTTGATAGAGCTTGTAAGGGAGAGAAACAGAGGTAACAGGTGTAAAGTCCTCTCTTTTGTCAGCGGCAAAGGAGGGGTTGGAAAGACGACCGTATCAACGTCCTTTGCCTATACACTTGCTAACGTTTTTGGTAAAAGAGTTCTCCTTCTTGACTGCGATATAGGTCTTGGAAATGTTCACCTTCTACTGGGGCTTGACCCTTCAAAGAACTTGAAGGCGGTTTTGAAGGGGAGCTCCCTCAAAGAGGTTGTTCAACGGGCCTACAACTTTGACGTTGTTCTGGGATTCTCCGGTATAGACTCCTTAGAAGAGTTGGAATCTTACGAAGCGGCAAACCTGTTAATCCAGTTAGACAGAGTTATAGATAACTACGACTTTATCATTTTAGACAACTCTGCCGGCATTTCCCGGTTTACAGTTAACTTTTCAAGGGCAGCTTCTGAAACCTACGTTATAACTACTCCAGAGCCTACTGCTCTTACAGATGCCTATGCCTTTATAAAAAGCGTTTACAGGGTTTACGGTTATTCTTCATTTAAAGTCATAGTCAACTCTGCTTCGTCTAAGAACGAGGGCTTTGAGACCTTTGACAGACTCAGAACGTCTGTTGAAAAGTTCTTAGGTTTCCGTTTAAAACTTGCAGGTATTCTTCCCTACTCTTCAAGATTGAAAGAAGCCTTGAAAGAAGCCAAACCTGTAGTTCATCTATACCCTTCAGATCCGTTTTCTACAGAGCTTAAAAAGATAGTTCAGTTAGAAACGGGAGAGGTTATTCCCGAAGAGAAGGAGAGTTTTATAAGCAGGCTAATTCGGTTCTTCAGGGAAGGTGTTTGATGTATACGAAGTCAAGGAAAGACCTTGTTATGGAGCACCTTCCTCTTGTCAGGAAGGTTGCCAGTAAAATTTTCAGGAGGCTCCCTGAAGGGGTTGTTGATTTTGATGAACTGGTAAATACGGGAGTTATAGGTCTTATCAAAGCTATAGAAAAGTACGATTCAAACAGAGCGAAGTTCTCCACCTATGCTTACATAAAGATAAGGGGAGAGATATTAGATTATTTGAGGAAACTGGACTTTCTCCCACGAAATGTGAGGGAGAAGATAAAAAATGGGGAAACATCAGAATTAAGGGAAGAGATAGCCACACTTATCTCAATTGAGGAAAAGCTCTTTGGAAATTCGGAGAGATACTTTGTAAAGGATACTCTCGTTTCAGACTTTCCCGACCCGGAAGAACAGGTTTTGAGGGAAGAAGCAAAGAGAGTCCTCTCTTCCGCAATATCTCAGCTTTCAGAAAAGGAGCAGTTGGTTCTTCAGCTCATATTTGTTGAGGAGCTTGACCTTAAGTCTATAGGAGAGATACTGGGAGTTTCAGTCTCAAGAGTTTCGCAGATAAAAACAGGAGCTTTAAAGAAATTAAAGAAAACACTGGAACGTCAATTATAAGTTATAATTGAAAATGTCAATTTTTAAAGAGGGAGAGATGAACATTTTTCACGTTCTGCTGTCTGCTCCAGGATTTAGCACAAAAAAGAAAGGTAGGGCTGATGCCTTAAAAGAGCATAGTAGTGAAAACCTTTTTAGGTATATTTTACTAAACTCCTTAAAGGAGGAAGTAAAAACTGCCAATATCTCTCGTAGTTTTCCTTTGAAAAAATACTCAAATGTTTCTCTTCTCTCTTTACAGGATTACAAATCCACCTTAACAAATCTCTATTCTGGAAAGCTCCGTTCTATTAGTATAAATTCTCCTGATAAGCTTAGTAAACAAGAAAAAAAGATTACCCCAGATAAGGGACTTATGTTGAGAGTTCCACTTAAAGAGAAAGATGTTTTTGTGAAGTATAGATTGGCACGTCGGCTTTATAATGGAAAGAGCTACATTTTTCCGGTTCTGAAAGCAAAGCTGAGAAAGGAGTTACTTTCATCTTCTGCAGTAAAAAGGAAAGAAAAACTTCCTGTCTTTACTTATAAACCTTTAAAGAGGTTTTTACCCGCCAAACTTCAGTTAAAATTGATTAAAAATAGGAGTGAACGACTATTCAAATTGGATAAAGACCATGTGAGCCTTGAGGGAGCTCCCCAAAATTCAATCCACTTTTTTGGCGTAGCTCCTGGGCAAATAGTGAATCATAGTTTAGTTACCACGGTTGAAAGTTCAAAAGAGAGAACGTCTGTGCTGAAAGATCAAAAAGTGAGCTTCCATCTGAAGAACGTAACTTCCAGAAAAATTGGGACGTTGGAGCCTATAAAGATTTTAAATAAATTTAAAAATGGAGATTTAGAAAGAGATGGTTTTCTCTTAAAAAAGAAAGATTTGGCAAAGGAATCAGGATATAGATTATCAAATAGCAAAATCTATTTCTCTGTTTACCAAAGAAGTGTAATTGATGTGAGGAGCTTCTCTACTAATGAGCGACTTATAG
>WFNZ01000050.1 GCA_015488335.1 Thermovibrio sp. | reverse complement strand
GCTGCAAACCTTGGAATGCCGCTGGCAGACGTTAAAGTTGGTAGGTTCAGCGACGGAGAGATTCAGGTTGTTATAAACGAGAGCGTGAGGGACTGTGACGTTTTCATCGTTCAGTCACTCTGCAGGCCGGCCAACGACAACATAATGGAGCTCCTCATAATGGCCGATGCCCTTAAAAGAGCTTCAGCCGGCAGGATAACGGCAGTTATCCCTTACTACGCTTACGGAAGGCAGGACAGGAAAGTTAACCCGAGAGATCCGATAAGTGCAAAAGTGGTTGCAGATATCATAATGGCTTCAGGGGTCAACCACGTTGTTGTTGTTGACCTTCATGCAAAGCAGGTTGAGGGGTTCTTTGACATTCCGGTAGACCATCTTGAGGCAAGGCCTGTTCTAACAGACTACTTCCTGAGGTTAGGAATGGGAGGAGAGGATACGGTTGTTGTCTCCCCCGACATCGGCGGTGTTGCAAGGGCGAGGAACTTTGCAAAGGTTCTTGGTTCTCCTATAGCCATAATTGATAAAAGAAGACCGAGACCAAACGTTTCTGAGGTTATGAACATTATAGGAGAGGTTGAGGGTAAAAGGGCGGTTATCATTGACGACATAATAGATACGGCTGGAACGATAGTTAACGCCGCAAAAGCTATTAAAGAGGCTGGAGCTACTGAGGTTTACGCTGCCTGCACCCACCCGGTCTTCTCAGGTCCTGCCGTTGAGAGGCTCTCCGGTGCAATAAAAGAGGGATTCCTGAAAGAGGTTGTTGTCACGGATACAATTCCCCTTGTTGAGGAGTTTGAAGGGGTTAAGGTTCTCTCTGTTTCCGGAATGCTTGCAGAAGCCATAAGGAGAATCCACTACGGAGAGTCTATCAGCCAGATGTTTAAGTTCTGATTACAAAAACGAGGGGGAGCTCCTTCCCCCTTTTTGTTTTTATGACGAGTTTAATCAATTTCCCACCAATACCCTTAACCCAGTCTCCCCCCGACAGGTGGTATACCTCTATGTCTGAAATTTTTGATGAGATGGGGGCGTCTATTCCTGTGTTGTTTGTTGTGTTGAGGCGGAGCTCCGTCCTTATCAACCAGCTCTCTTTTTTATCCTCATCTCTGTATATCCAATACCTGACCCTGCACACCCCGGGAAAGTAGTAACAGTTTTCTGTGTAGAACTCAATCCAGCGAAAGTTCCCGTCTGAGTCTTTTACGTAAGAGATTCCACCGTAATTACTGTTTATTGATTCAATATCTCTCTGAAACAGGTAGAAAATAGGTGAAACAAAAGACTGGAGCTGACTGTTTTCAACTGCTGCCCTTCCTGTTTTCTCAATGGCTGAGAAGAAAGCGTAAGTTACTGTAATCAGAAAGGCAGAGATGGCTACAGCTAAGAGGAGTTCTATAAGGGTGAAACCTTTAACGGGCTTCGTAGAGTTCAACTAAAACTCCCCTGTCTGGTGTTCCTGCTTCAACCTTTACAACTCTAAAACCCATCAGTTCTTCAAAGTCCTGATTAACCTTTACCGTATAGCCAAGAATGTTTACCTTCTTACCGTTAAAACTCTTTCCACCGTAAACTATTGAGTTAATAGAGTTGTTTGCTACAACCGTTGAAAGTGTTGTTTTGAGGAGTAGATCTGTAGAGTCTGCACTCCTTCCGGCCAGAACGATAAATGTTCCGAAGGCCATACCGGCTATTGCGGTAGCTATTAAAACTTCCAACAGGGTAAAGCCTTTTCTCAAACGAACCTCCACCGATATTTTATACTTTAAACCGAAAGTAAGGAGGGTGAAATGGGAAAGAGGATAAGATTGGGAGTTAACATAGACCACGTTGCAACTGTAAGGAATGCAAGGAGAACTTTTGAACCAGACCCTGTTCACGCTGCGGTAATTGCAGACCTTGCGGGGGCTGACCAGATAACCCTTCACGTAAGAGAGGACAGGAGACACGTTAACGAGAGGGATTTAAAGCTCATAAAGGAGCTTATCCATTCAAGGGTAAATCTTGAGATGGCTCCAACTGACGAGATGGTTGAGATAGCCCTTTCTGTAAAACCCCATCAGGTTACGTTAGTTCCTGAAAGGAGGGAGGAGATAACAACAGAGGGAGGGCTTGACGTTCTCTCTCAGAAAGAGAAGATTAGAGAAGTTGTTGAGAAACTTAAGTCTGCAGGAATAACCGTTAACATCTTTATAGACCCGGAACCGGAGCAGATAAGGGTGGCAGCTGAAGTTGGAGCGGATGCTGTAGAACTCCACACAGGCCGCTACGCAGAGGCCTTTGCAGAGAACAATAAAGAGGAAACAGAGAGGGAGCTCCGCCGTTTAAAGGAGGCTGCAAGGGTTGCAAAAGAGGCGGGCTTAAAAGTTTACGCAGGCCACGGGCTTACCTATAAAAACGTTAAACCTGTTGCAGAGATTCCAGAAATTGAGGAGCTGAACATAGGCCACTCAATAGTTGCAAACGCCATCCTCTTGGGCCTTAAAGAGGCAGTTGAGAAGATGAAAGAGTTGATAAGCGGTTAGTTTTGATGCTTGTAGGTGTTGGAGTTGATATCGTTTCTGTAAAGCGGGTTGAGGAACTCCTTAACCGGTTCGGTGAACGTTTCCTGAAAAGGATACTTCCAGAAGGGTATGGTTACTGCCTTGAGAGAAGAAAAGGGGAGCTCCCCGGCTGTATATCTGCCCGTTTTGCCCTGAAGGAGGCTGCCGTTAAGGCGCTCTCTCAGGCAGGGTACAGAATAGGTATTAAGGACGTTTCAGTTGAAGGTGGGGGGAAGGCGCTCTCCTTAACAGTTAGAGATCTTCCCCCCCGGCTAAAGCTTCTCTACTCAATTTCCCACGAAAGGGAGTTTGCAGTAGCTGTTGTAAACGTTATAGAGCTCCAATTCCCCCCATAACTCTCATAAGCCACTGGGCAGTTACAGTATCCATGGTTAAAATGTGTTCAGATATCCAGGGTTTAAACACTTCCTCAAAATACTTCCTGAGCTCTTCCCTGTCTCTGTTCTTTTCCCACCTCTCCTTAACTGAGCGGAGCTCCTCCCTCACCCTGTTGTGCTCTCCGTGGTGGCACTCGTAGGCGAAAAAGTGGGCTTTCCTCATTAAATCCTCTTCGTAGCTAAAGTGTTCCTCAACGTCTCTTAAAAATTCATCAAGTAGTCTGTCTATTTCTGAATCGTCCTTCTCTTCTTTGAGGGCAGTGTATAATCTGTTGAGAATCTCAAGTTCTCTCTTGTGGACCAGGTTCATTCCTTCGTAGGGGACTAAGGGGAGCTCCCTTTCGTTAATGAGCGTCATTGCCTATACCTCCTGACTGTTCTAACTACTAATATGGGATAGAACTTTCGCCTGGTAAATGAGATATGTCAAACAGTTGACACCTTAATAGAGCAATCTTATATTTCCATAGCGCAGGCCGAGGTAGCTCAGTTGGTAGAGCAGAGGACTGAAAATCCTCGTGTCGGCGGTTCGATTCCGCCCCTCGGCACCATTTTTATTTTTCCCTCCAAAAGTAAAACCAAAAAGCCCGGGTGGCGGAATTGGCAGACGCACGGGACTTAAAATCCCGGGGCCGCAAGGCCGTGCGGGTTCGATTCCCGCCCCGGGCACCACGTCAAAGTGATTAAGAAAAACCTGTTATCTTTCCATTAAATCCCTTTTACTACAACAATAGCAATTTTCTATTTCTAAAATTGGAATGTAGAATATCAATCTGGTATAAATCCGTCATAATTTCTCTTCGGGAGGAGATTATGAGGAAAGCCCTGTTTCTTCTCACTTCTCTGATGGTTGCTACATCTGCCTCTCAGGCTCAAACGGTTTCAAACGAGGAGATACTTCAGAAACTCCAGCAGCTTGAGAAAAAGGTTCAGGAGCTTGAAAAAGAGAACAGGGAGCTAAAGAAACTCCTCTACAGAAGAACTGCCGTTGTTCCTTTAAGGAAGAGAACAGAAAAGGTTAAAGTTGGGGGAAGGGTTCTTTTCAGGTTTTCCCAAACGCAGGACATAGATGAGAACGGCGGAAAGTCCATATTTGGAGATTATGGAAACGGGTTTGAGGTTAAGAAGGCTAGGCTTCACGTAAAGGGAGAGCTTAACGATAATATCAGTTATGCCATTCAGATAAAGGCAGATAAGGGAAGCCAGGTTCAGCTCTGGGATGCCTACGTTAAATACTCCTTTGACTCCATTCCACTTTCGGTAAAAATGGGTCAGTTTAAGACTCCTGTCTCCATGTCTTACTTAAAGAGCGGAACGGAGCTCTGGCTTCCGGAAAGGCCTGTTGCCGTTAACAAGATTGCTCCTGTGTGGAGAGAGATTGGAGTTTCAGCTACCTATAAGCTCTTTAAGGGAGTTAAGTTAACTGCCGGCGTGTTTAACGGTGAGGGGTGGAGCTCCTCCGAAAACTACAACAGGGACAAGAAATACCTCTACACCCTGGCCTTAGATGCAACTCCTATCAACAATGAGGATTTAACCTGGCGCTTTAGATTAGGCGGAGAGTTTGGAACGGACGACTCTTCCAAGATGATTTATACAAAATACGGAGCTGCTTCTGTTAAAAGACACCTGATTGACGTTGAAACAGCACTCAAGTTTAAGCCCTACAACCTCTCCCTTGAGGCTGGATACCTCTACGACAACCCGACAGATGGAAAAGACAGCTCTGGAAAAGACGTATCACTTGGAAACGCCAAGGGCTACTACGCACAGATCAACTACGGCCTCCCATTCTTCCCGAAAGTTCACCTTGTTGGCCGCTACTCCTGGTTGGATCCAAACGACGACGTTGACGATAAGTACGACGTTGACTACACAACCGTTGGCTTCTACTACCTCTTAAACGGCTGGCAGGCCGCAGTCAGGTCTTCGTACACCTGGGCTAACGAGAGGCACGGAAAAGAGATTGACAACAACCTGTTTGTAACAGAGTTTCAGCTTCTATTTTAACTATCTGCCCGCTTTTGCGGGCTTTTAACTAATTTCTCATGATTCTCAGATCTATCCTTTGCCTGTCGGAAAACGTTTTGAGAAGCTCTCCTATCGCTCTTTTGACGTTTTCTTCTAAATCTACTCTTTTTCCATCAATGAACAGATCAATTTCCAATTTTTCTCTTTTAGATATAAACTCATCCTCAATGAAAGATGTTAACTTGTCAGTTTCCTGGAAGGAAAAAGATTTAAGCCCATCAATAGGGAAATCTGAAACGATAGCTATAACTTTATCAATCTTTTCAAAAAGCAGAGGTTGATTTAGTTCTTTCCTTGTTACCTCTATTTTGGGAACATCTGCGTGTTTAAATCCTTCACAGATTACGATGTCGTAGTCTCCAAAGAGCAGAAAAGAAAGAAAGTCTAAGTTCAGGTTGTCTCTATCTATATTCTGAAAGAGAACTATCTCATCTGGAGAGACAATCCCAACTGCTTCTGCTCCCGATTCTCTATATCTGTAAGAGTCTTTTCCCGGCGTGTCTCCTATCAGTTTCCTGTGTTTTGTTGATTTCAGAACAGCCACTCTGTATCCTTTTTCAACTAAGTTTTTCACTACCTGGGTTGCTACAGTGGTTTTCCCCGAGTTGTGGTAGCCTACGAAAGATATTACTGGAACCATGAGAAGCCTCCTGTTGTAGAGTCTGGATTGTATAACTTACACTTTAGACCCTTCAAGAGGGAGAGTTTATGGAAGTTTACGTTTCTTATGAAAGGGCCCTTGAGATAGTTACTTCTCAGCAATTTCTTCTTCCTGCCGAAAGGGTTTCCCTCTTTGAAGCTTACGGAAGGGTTTTAAGAGAAGATATAAGGGCAGACAGAGACGACCCACCTGTTCCGGTCTCTGCAATGGACGGATACGGAGTGAAGTCTTCAGACGTTGAGTCTGTTCCGACAAAACTGAGGGTTAAGGGAGTTATTCCTGCGGGAAGTGAAGAGATAATTGAGATAGAAAGAGGAGAGGCCGTTAAGCTCTTTACAGGTTCTGTTGTTCCAGAGTCTGTTGAAACTATTGTTCCCGTTGAGTGGACTGAAGAGAGAAATGGCTATGTTGAAATTAAGAGGAGCTTTCCAGAAGGGGCAAACGTAAGGCTTCCGGGAGAGAACTACAGAAAAGGACAGGTTCTTGTTAAAGAGGGAACAGTTTTGGGAGCTCCCGAAGTCGGCATAGCCGCCTCTGTTGGAAAGCCCTACCTGAAAGTCTCTGTAAAGCCGAAGATTGGAATAGTTGTTACGGGAAGCGAACTTTTAGAACCCTGGGAAAGTGTTGAATCTCCCGTTCAGATAAGGAACGCAAACGGCTATACACTCTACTCCTTGGTTAAAGAGGCAGGCGGAGAGCCGGTTTACTTTGGAATAGTTAGAGACAACAAAGAAAAGACTTTAAAGGTTCTCTCTGAAGCCCTTGAAACCTGCGACGTTCTCCTCACTTCCGGCGGGGTCTCCATGGGAGACTACGATTTCGTTAAGGATGTTGTTAAAGAGCTTGGGGTAGAAGTCCTCTTCTACAAGGTTCAGGTTAAACCGGGTAAACCTGTTCTATTTGGAAAGAAAGGAAACAGGTTCTTCTTCGGTCTTCCAGGATTTCCCGTTTCTGTTTTTACTAGCTTTAACCTCTTTGTCTATCCGCTCCTTATGAAAATTCAGGGAGCAGCAGAGATTTTCAGACCAAGAGTTAAGGGCATTTTGGTTGAGGACTTTAAGAGGAGAAAGGCCGACAGGACTGAGTTTGTAAGGTGCAGTTTTTCCTACAGCTCTGAAGAAGGAAAGTTCCTGGTTTCTCCTTTGAGGCGGCAGGGTTCTGGGGTTCTCTCTGCCCTTGTGGAGAGGAGAGCTCTCATGGTAGTTCCCAAAGGGGTAAAGAGTCTAAATAGAGGAGATTCAGTTGACCTCATCCTCGTCAAGGGGCTCTGATCTTTTCTCCCTCATTTTTTCAAGGACTTCTGGGTCAATCCTGAGTTTTTCCACCCTGTGAACTTCTATCTCCTCTCCCGTTACCTCTATCAGCACTC
>WFNZ01000049.1 GCA_015488335.1 Thermovibrio sp. | reverse complement strand
CATAATCAATCTCTTCGTGCCACGTTTCGTCAAACTGGTTGTAAACGTCTTTAACGAAGAATCCCTTTTCGGGAAGTTTATGGAGTACCTGAAGTTCAAACCTTGTGATGTGGGGAAGCCTCTTTATCTCGTATGCCATTTCTGCGTACATCTTTCCAGCCTCTGTGGCTTCTCCACCGCCTATCAGCTGGGCTTTGACTCCCCTGTTGTACCAATCTACGTTTGGAGCGGCAAATTCCTTGTTGGTTATGGTTATTGCCTTAACGGCCACTGCAGGTATCTCTCTGAAGCCTCGGGTCTTCATGTCTTCAAGGACTTTCTTACCGAAGTCTGTCAAGTAGTGAACCTTTTTGCCCTCTTTCTCTTCAGCCCTTATGAGGTTGAAAGATTCAAGGGTGTAGAGGGATTCCTGAACGATGTCGTACATTTTTTCGTACCACTGATTACCTTTCTCGTAGAAAGACTTAAAGAGCTCTTCTACGGTTTTCACTTCGCTAAACTTCTTCTTAATCTCCTCTTTCTTCTGGTATCCAAGATCCTGGTAAATTCTCCTTCCGTAATGTTCTAAGAGGTGTTTGTACTCTTTAAGTGGCTTGTAGAAGAGGTAGTGGACCAGCTCGTCAACTGTTGGGAGAGTGGATGGATCTTCTTCGTGGTGCTTCCATACTTCCTCTATTCCTCTGAGGAGTTCTGCATCTAAGATTTCAACGTTTATTGATTTAACAGGTTTAAAGCTCCTCTCTTTCCAGATCCTGTAGGCCTCTAAGAGGTGTTCGCCTGCAGGGAGAGGATTCCCCTCGTCGTCAATGAGGGCAAGCTCAAATAGAACTTCCTTCTCCTCATCAGTTATAGTCTCAAAGCCTTCGTACACTGCTCTTTCAAGTGAGTCCATTATGTCTTCAGAAATTACAGTTTCAAGTGTTGGCGCTATCGTTTCACAGGCCGCCTTTATCTCCCTTCCAAGGGGAGTAAGGGCGTAGATGTCGGAAGTTGGAACAGAAAACGCTAAGAGCCTCATTGCTCCCATAAGGATGGGGAACCTTCCCCCTGCTGGAAGCATTGAAGATTCAGCAGGGCCTGCCGGCATCTCTTTTATGTACTGGCAGAGTTCCCTGTCTACTATAAGCCTTGGATGGGCGTTCTTAAAGATTTCGTATATATCTTTTGCATATTGGTTTATTGCCCTTACTGTTCCTTTCTTTTCTATCTTCCTCTCTTCAATGAATCCCCTCTTTTCAAGTTCCTTCTCTGTAAGTGGACCGGGAATGTCATCGTTTTCAATGGCGGTTTCAATCATCATAATAACTTCAGAACCTAACCACCTAAAGTCTTCAGTCCACTTAGAAGGGTGTTCAATGAGTTTCTTCTCAACCATTTCGTCTAAGAGGTTTGCAAGAACCCTTCCCCAGTAGGTAAGGGAGTACTCTAAAGGCCTTACTAATCTTAAAAGGTTCATTCTCTCAAGCTCTAAAAACGGTGGTTCCTCGCTCTTCACAAAGAGCTGACATGTAGGGGCGTTGTTCTTCTCTTCTTCCCTTACTCTCAGCAGTGCAAGGGCGTGTTCTTTTCTGATTACCATTTACTTCCCTCCTCACAGATTTTCTTTTCCTGTATTAAATTATGTCAAATGAAATTTTAAGTCAATCAGTCCTTATTTCCCTTTTAATAACCGAGATTCATGTTTTATCATACTCCCATCATGATAAAAGAACTCTATGAAATAAGGAAGCTGTTATTCCTATCGGTTCCTGTTGGAATACTTGCTGGCCTTTTAGCTGCTGCTTTTCTCTACACCTTAGACCACTGTACTTTTTTCTTCCTTGGGAAGATTGTGGGATACTACCCCCCAAAACCTGCCGGAGAGGGGGGGAGCTCCGCTTACGCCTTCTTCATTTCCCACAAATTTCTTATCCCTTTTGTTACTGCCCTAGGAGGACTTATCGTAGGGTTTATGGTTTACCTGCTTGCCCCTGAAGCTGCCGGTGTGGGAACAGATGCTGCAATAAAGGCCTTCCACTACGGACTGCCCGTTGGTTTGAGGAGTTCTTTTGTTAAGTTAGTTGCTTCTGCCATAACTATAGGTTCAGGTGGAGCTTCTGGTAGGGAAGGGCCTATGGCCCTTATTGGTGCAGGTGTGGGTCGCTGGTTGGGAGAAGTTCTCAGGCTAACTCAGAATGAGAAGAACTTACTTCTTGCAGCAGGACTCGGAGCTGGGATCGGTGCCGTTTTTAGAGCTCCCTTTGCCGGTGGAATTCTTAGTGCTGAAGTTTTCTACAAAGAGGACTTTGAAGTTGAAGCCCTCATTCCCGGTTTTGTTGCTTCAATCGTTGCTTACTTAGTTGCCGGTAGCTTTGTAGGTTATAAACCCCTGTTTAAGACAGAGATTCCATTTCCCCACTTCTCATCCGAGGAGATAGCCGGTTACATAGTTCTGGGGATCACATCGGCCTTCGTTGCAAAACTGGCGGTTTTTATCTTTTACAGGGTTAAGGAGTTTTTCAGGGAGCTCCCCGTTCATCCGATCCTTAAGCCTGCAATCGGCGGTTTCCTGGCAGGTCTGTGTGGGCTTATAACTCCTCTGGCAATAGGGAACTCCTACGGTTGGATTCAGTTCTTTATGGAAAATACTTTTCTCTACATTTCACTTCCGCTTTTAATTCTCAGTATTCCCCTCGTAATTCTGGCCTTCTCATTTACCCTGGCTTCCGGTGGTTCCGGTGGTGTTTTTGGTCCTTCACTTGTTATAGGCGGAATAACCGGTGCTACCCTTTCTCTTCTATTCAACGACCTTTTGGGAGGCAACGTTTTTGATACTGGAACGATGACCGTTGTAGGCATGATTTCGGTTTTTACTGCGGCAGCCAGTGCTCCTCTATCAACAATTGTTCTGGTGGCAGAGATGACTCAAGGTTACAACATTCTTCCCTATGCCCTTCTCTCTCTTGTTATAGCCCACAACCTTGCAGGGCATGATAGGACCCTCTTTGAGTATCAGCTTCTCAACAGACTTGACTCTCCAATTCACAGAGACGAGTTAAAAGCCTACATACTGAGAATTGCTAAGGTTAAGGACGTTATGACTAAAAACGTTATAACCCTTAAACCCGATGCTTCTGTTCTTGAAGCCAAAAGGATAATGGCGGAGAAGTTTATAGCTGGAATTCCCATAGTTGACGATTTGGAGAGGGTTATAGGGATAGTTACAACCTCGGATGTTCTTAAAGTGGAACCTGAGAAGATGGCAGTAACAAAAGTTGAGAAGATAATGACCCGCAAACCCATGTGCGTTCTGCCTACCTGGGATCTTTTAGAAGTAATGAAGCTTTTTGTTAACAGCGGTTTTGGTAGAGCTCCCGTCGTCTCAGATTTTGAGTCAATGAGGCTTGTTGGGATAATTTCGCGGGCCGACATAGCCCGCTACCTTGTGAAGAAAGGTATTGTCTAATTTCCTGGTTTTCTCTTCTTCTCCTCAAGGGTGTGTTTCCAGGCAAGAATAGCGAAGGAGAGGGGTAAAAGGATGGCTATAACTGTGCAGATTATCCCTAAAATGGTGTTTTCACTCACTGTTCTACCTCCTGATATATTTTGAGAACGTTGTAGAGAGTATCCCTTTCAACGGGAATCTTCCCTGCTTCCTTTATCAGTTTAATAAGCCTCTCTTTCGGGATAAACTGACCTGCCCTTGCTCCTGCCGCTTGAGTAATGTCTTCCTCTGTAACTGTTCCGTCTATGTCGTCTGCTCCGAACTGTAGGGCTATCTGTGCCACCTTCTCACCCAACATTATCCAGTAGGCCTTTATGTGGGGAAAGTTATCAAGCATAAGTCTTGAAACGGCAATGGTTTTCAGCTCGTCAAAACCTGTTGTGTAGTTTGCTCCGGGTATCTCTGTGTTTTTCGGGTGGAAGGCTAACGGAATAAAGGTTTGAAATCCACCGGTTTCTTCCTGAGCCTCCCTTAGCCTTATCAGATGGTCTACCCTGTCGGCGTAAGACTCTATATGGCCAAAGAGCATAGTTGCGTTGCTCTTCAGTCCCAACCTGTGGGCAGTTTTGTGTATGTACAGGTACTCCTCTGCACTTATCTTGTCGGGGCAGAGCTTTTCTCTCACTTCCCTTGAAAATATCTCTCCTCCGCCTCCTGGCATTGAGCCCAGCCCTGCCTCTATCAGGTCTTTCAGCGTTTCTTCAACGCTCCTGTTTCCCTTTTCAGAAATGTACTTTATCTCTTCTGCCGTATAGGCTTTTACGTGGATCTCAGGGAAAGCCAGTTTAACCTGTCTTACTATATCTATGTAGTCTTGGTAGCTCCAGTCGGGGTGAAGGCCACCAACTATGTGGACTTCTGTAAGTCCGGGGTTTACTCTTCTGTAGTTTTCTATCTTTCTCAGGATTTCCTCTACAGTTAGCTCGTAGGCTCCTTCCTCTCCTTTCTTCTTTCTGAAGGCGCAGAACTTACACGTTCCCACACAGATGTTCGTTGGGGTTATGTGGACGTTTACGTTGAAGTAGGCAAACTTTCCGTTTTTCCGCTCTGCTACAAGGTTTGCAAGGTAGCCTACCGTGTGGATATCTTCCGATTCAAAGAGGGTAAGTCCGTCTTCAAAGGAGAGCCGCTCTCCGTTTATCACTTTTTCTGCTATGGGAATCAGTCTTCTGTCTCTGATAAACTCCATCAGTAAACCCTCAGAACGTTGTAGTGTGTGTCCCTTTCAACGGGAGTTCTTCCGGCTTCCTTTATCAGTTTTATGAGCCTTTCTTTTGGCATGTAGGAGGAGCCGGGAGCTCCCGCCGACCTTGTTATCGTCTCCTCAACAACGGTTCCGTCTAAGTCATCAACTCCAAAGTGGAGTGAAACCTGTGCCAGTTTCTCTCCTAAAGTTATCCAGAAAGCCCTTATGTGTGGAAAGTTATCTAACATAAGTCTTGAAACGGCCAGCATCTTCAGGTCGTCAAATCCGGTTGTGAAGTTCCCGCCAAGCTCTGTGTTTTTGGGTTGGTAGGCGAAGGAGATGAAGGCCTGGAAGCCTCCGGTTTCGTCCTGGAGCTCTCTCAACCTTATCAAATGGTCTACTCTCTCTTCAAAGGTTTCTATGTGGCCGTAGAGAATTGAAGCATTGGTCTTGAGGCCGTAAGAGTGGGCTATCCTGTGGATTTCAAGGTACCTTTCGGCAGAGAGTTTCTGAGGACAGAGCCTTTCCCTAACTCTTTTACTGAAAACTTCCGCTCCTCCTCCGGGGAAGGCATCAAGCCCTGCTTCTACCAATTCCTTTAAAACCGTTTCTACTTTCTTTCCTGAAATTCTGCACAGGTGGTCTATCTCCTCGGCGGTAAAGGCCTGTATTTTTGCTTCAGGAACGGCCTCTTTTATCTCCCTTATAAACTGAAGGTACTTTTGGTAGTTCCACTCAGGATGAAGACCGCTGACTATGTGTATCTCAGATACGTTTCCTGCCTCTTTTGCCTTCCGAACGGCCTCTTCAACGGTTAGTTCGTAGGCTTCTTCCTCTCCTCTCTCCTTCCTGAAGGCACAGAACTTGCAGGTTCCTACACACAAGTTTGTAAGGTTTATGTGTCTGTTTACCGTAAAGTAGACCAGCAGGCCGTTCTTCTTTCTGTTTGCAAAGTCTGCCAGTTTTCCAAGGGTTAGAAGGTCGTCTGTTTCAAACAGTTTTACGCCATCTTCAAACGTTAGCCGCTTTCCGGCTGTCACCTTTTCTGCTATGGGAAGGAGCTCCCTGTCTTCAACCAACCTTTCGTCAAGTATTTCGTGGACTTCAGTCATTCTTCTCCTCAAAGGGCTTGATGTTTTTCTTTTCCAGCATTTCCATTAGCTTCTCAATTCGCTTAACTGTTTCTTCAGATAGGTGGTGTTCAATTAGACAGCCTTCCTTCTCTGCCTTTTCCGGTGAAAGTCCTAAAACAGTTTCAAAGAACTTAATAAGGACTTTGTGTTTTCTGTAGAGCTCTTCGGCGTAGCTCTTTCCTTTCTCTGTTGTTATTACGTAACCGTAAGGCTCATACTTTATAAATCCCTTTTCTGAAAGTCTTTTTAGAACTTCAGTAACGGTGGGCATCTTAACGTTCCTTGCCTTTGCTATTTCTTTTACCCGGGCTACCTTATTCTCTTTTTCAAGTAGGTATATGGTTTCAAGGTAGTCTTCAAGCCTCGGTGCCAGCTTTTCTCCCATTTTTTCCTCTCTCAGGTTCTTTACCCTAAGAATATATTGCTAACTCCGTTAAGTTTCACTAACTCCTCACCTTTATTCCACAGTGTTGACAGAGGGAGCTCTCCGAAACCACAAACAGGTTCTTGCCGGAAACTCTCTCAGGTTTTTTCCTGTAAATATCAACTGTGAACCAGGCTCTTTCGGAGAGCCCTAACTTCTTAAGTACTTGGGCAGCAGTTTTCCTTGCCCTACCGCAGGCCTCAACGAATGTTGTCATTCCTGTGGCAGTATCTCCCGTAATAGAGGTTCTATCTCCAGCAAGTTTTTTAACCAGGGATTCATCAACTTTAAAACCTACTGCTGGAACGATGTAGTCGTATTTGTACCTTCCACAGGAGAGGTGGAGTTCCCCGCCTTCAGCTCCTAAAACGGCACAGTTGGTGTAGATTTTTACCCCCTCTTTAGCTGCAGCAGAGAGTTCCTTCTTCCGAGCCCTTATAGATTCGGCCTTCCCTCTGTAGAAAACAGAAACTTCAGCCCCTAACCGAACCCCTAACCTTGCAACATCTAAAGCTGTGTCTCCAGCTCCGATAACTGCCAGTCTTTTACCCTTTAAATCTGGAGGGTTCTTCAGAAACTCCAACGGGTAAATAACGTTTTCCTCTCCTTCTATCTCGTTTAATTTATTTTCCAACTGAGCTCCTACCGAAACTACAGTCCAGTCGTAACCCTCTAATTTCTTTTTAACTTCTGTCTCATTAAAAATTCTGATGTTCTTAAACGAGAGGGCGTACTCAATTTCTCTCCTAACAAGCTCCTTATTGACTTTGAATTCCGGTATGTAGTTAATAAGTCCTCCAAGTTCTCTTTCCCTCTCAAACAGGTCAACCTGAACCCCTGTAGATGCTAAGTAGTAGGCGGCCGTTATTCCTGCCAATCCTCCCCCAATAACTGCAACCCTTTTATCTGTTAACGGAAAGAAGGGCTCTCTGTCTTTTATTTCCAATTTCTCAAGGACTATTCTGCCCATTTCTCTGTGGACTTCCCTTATCCTTAAAGGTCTTTCAGGGAGGATTCCGCACTTCTCTTCGCAGGAAGCAGGGCAGAGCTCCCCCAGAGTAAATGGAAAAGGTGATGAGAGGAAGAAAATCCCGAACCCTTCTTCCAACTTTCCTTCTTCACAGCAGGCCATAAACGATGGAACCTTAACTTCGGCAGGGCAGAAGTCCTCACACGGAGAAGTCTCTCTCTTTACTCCTCTTTTAGCGTCTAACAGCTGTATGGCGTACAGAAACGCCTGAGCACTGCCCAGTGTAACAGAGCCGTAGTTCAGAGGAAACCCTAACAGATACCAGTAGTAGAAAGGAAATGTGAAAATGGTAAAGATAGAGAGCCCCGTCAGATATCTTTTCCCGTAAACCTGACCAAGGCCTGGAACGGCTGCTGAGAGGAGCAGTTCCTTTTTCCTTTCTCTAATTATCTTAACAGCTTCAAAAGCAATTTTCCTGTCCGGTTCCATACTTTCTCCTCTACTGGAAAATACAATTATAGAGACTTTAACTCAGCAAAATTTGGGAGGAATTATGCTCGTTGGAAAAGTAGAAGGTGCCGTTTTTGGAGCCGTTATTGGCGATGCCCTTGGAACTCTGGTTGAGGAGATGGATAGGGATACAGTTGGGAAAGCTTACGGTGGGCCAATCTTTAATTTCAGAGAGCCTTCTCCCCTCTCCGTTTGCCCCCATTTGAAGAAGGGGCAGTACTCTCATGAGTCTCAGATTTTCCTAATGGCACTGGAAGTTTACGCTGCAAAAGGATACTTTGACGAAAACCTCTACATAGAGAAACTGGTAGATTGGGTAAAGGATGAGAAATCCCACAGGTATCCCGCAGGTTCTCACGTAAACGCTGCTCTCTCTTACGCTGCCGGTCTTGAACCGGACGAGGCGAGGGTTAAGGCCTGCGACATAGACGGTGCTATTCCTGCTGTTGCTGCAGGTATTTTCAGATGGGACAGCAGTTACGATGCCTACTCTGAGGGAAGGTACATAGCTTCAGTTACTCACGACGATGAAGCCCTTGTGGATACAGCTGGGGTTCTTGCCGTTGCAGTCTCTGAAGTTTTGGGAGGAAGAGTTCTTCTCTCTACCAGGGAAGATCGTTTGGGCTTTGTTGAGATCCTCAGGGAGTTTGCTCAAACACCGATGGTTCGCTCTTACTTAGACCTTCTCTATCAAGCTCTCGGCAGAGAGGATGTTGACCTTGATGAGATTATTCTCCTTATAGGTAACGGAAGCTTTGCACCCGAGGCTTTTTCACTTGCCCTTTACATAGCTCTTACCAACTCCACATCCTACAGGAAGGCTGTTTTAACGGCCGTAAACTCTTATGGAGATTTTGGGGGAGATACGGATGCTGTGGCCTTTATTACGGGAGCTCTCGTCGGAGGTTACCTCGGCATTTCGTCAATTCCGGAAGAGTGGTTGAAGTGCGTTGAAGGGGCAGATTATATTAGGTTTCTCACAAAGAAATTAATTGATAAAATCAAACAATAATTTGAATCTAAAACTTGGAGGAAGTATGAGGTGTAAAGAGCCTGTTTTAGCCCTTTTTGTTACAGCCCTTCTTACGGGAACTGCCCCTGCCGTCTGCACTCCCAGTACTCCCCTTTTAAAGGTTGACGGTAGAACGGTTGACTACTCTTACTTTCAGTACGTTGAGTCAACCATTCCCCAGTGGGCTATGAAAAAGTACTACCCCGGTGTTAAGGGGAAAGAGGAGCTCCTCAAAAAAATTCTGGAAAGGCAGTTAATTCTTCAGTATTACCTTGACAAGGGCTTTTTTAAAAAACCGGAAATTAAGGAGCATGTTGAGAGGTTCAAGATAAAGACCCTTGCTTCGTTGTACCTTATGAAACATATGAAACCTCCTAAAGTTACTGAGGCTGAAATAGAGAAAACGATAGAGAAGTACTATAGAGGAAAGAAGGTTACGCCGGGGCTCCGTCGCTCTGTAAAGATAAACCTTGAGGCTCAGAAACTGTCTCGGGAGAGGGAACGGATTATTTCAGCTGTAAAGTCCCGTTTGAAAATTGTTAACCTCAACCCTAAGTCATCAAACGACGTAGTTGCCGTTTACGGGAACAGGAAAATAACCTACGGGGAGGTTAAGCCTCTTATTGGGGAAAGAGCTACACCCCTAAGCTTAAAGAGAGCTCTTGAAACCTATGCTTTATACCTGAATGCTCTAAAGGAAGGACTTGATAAGGAGTTCCAGTTCAGGAACCAGCTTCTCTCTTTTGAAGAAAACCTTGCCGTTTCCTCTTTTGAAAGGAAAGTTCTAGACAGTGTAAAAGTTTCAGATAAGGAGATAAAAGACTACTACAAGAAACACAGGGAGGAGTTTAAAACACCGGCTTCTGCAAAGGTTCTCATTTTTGTTTTTCCTTCAGAAAAAGAAGCGAGGAAATCTCTTAAAGCTCTTGAATCTGACAAGTCTTTGAAAGAGGCTGTGCCCGGTTTTGTTTTCTCAACCGGTCGGGAGTGGACTGTCCTATCGGACGATAGGAATAACCCGGTCTCTATGCTCGTCTTCTCCTCTAAGAAGAAGTACAATCTCCTTAACATGCCCGATGGAAGAACCCTTTTAATAGTTGTTGAAAGCAGGAAACCCTCAAGCTATCTACTTTTGGGGGATGTCTACTCTACTATAAAGAATAGGCTTTCAGAGAAGAGGGCTAAGCAGGTTATAGAGAGAAAAATAGCTGAGCTGAAGATGAAATACTCTGCCCGAATTCTCCCCGATTCAGACCGCTGTTTCAGGAAGGAGGAGTCCGAATAGGGGCTCCTCTTTCAGGAACTCTACCGCTTTCAGAAACTGGGGTAGTTCGGCTTTTTTTAAGTCTTCAAGGAACTCCGTTGAGTAACCTATATCTTCCATAACTGTTGAGGCAAAACCCAAACTGTCCGCTTCTGCCTCTCCTACTTCTCTTCCAAAGAGTTCCGTTCTGTAGAGTTTTCTCTTTGCCACTTCAAACTCCTTCTCGGCGATTGAAGGGAGCTCCCTGCACAGCTTTAAAATCTTTTCAGCTGCCTCTTCCGGTTTTTCCGTTACAGCTCCTACCGTAAAGTTGGCTCCAAACTTCAAGTTCTGATAGTTTGACGAAGCAGAGAAGACAGTTCCCTTCTCCCTCAGTTCTCTGAATAGGAGGGAGCTCCGCCCCAGTGATAGGAGTGAATCAAGGATGTCGTAGTAAACGTCGTGCCTTCCTGCCGGTGGCAGTTTCCATCCTAATAGGACGTAGGGGAGCTCTACTGTTGGATGTTTGATTGTGAACTTCCCGTTTGAGTATAGCTCATTCTCCGTTTCTGGGGTAAAGTAATACTCCTCTCTCCTCAGGTTCCCAAAGAGCTCTTCAATTTTTTCCAGAACGCTCTCTCCTTTGATATTTCCTTCAACTACAACAGTTAACCTTTTTGGAGTGTAGAACCTCTCGTAGAAACTCCTTACTTTTTCAGAGGTAAAGCTCTTGACTGTTTCTTCAAACCCTAAAATTGGGAACCTGTAGGGAGCTCTCCTGTAAAGCCGTTTTAAGAACTCTTCAGTAAAAACCTCGTGGGGGTTGTCCTTACTTCTAACTATTTCCTCTAAAACTATAGGGATTTCCTTCTCAACGTGTTTTTGGTCAATGAGCGGTCTTAGAGTAAGGTCTGAGAGAACAGATAGGGCAACTTCCCACTCTTCTGCAGGGAGGTTAACGTAGTAGTAGGTATAGTCGTAAGACGTTGCGGCGTTTAACTCTCCACCTAACCTTTCAACAATCCTGTCCGCCTCTCCTTCTGGGAAACCCTCGCTTCCGTTAAATATTACGTGTTCAAGGAAGTGGGCTATGCCTCTTTCATCTTCTCTTTCGTACGAGGCACCGGCTTTTACCCATACGGATACTGTTGCCGACGAAAGGTCCGGTCTCTCTTTTACTACGGCTCTAACTCCGTTGCTCAGTGTCTTTACCTTCAGCATGACGAAAATTATACTTTAGGAAAACTGCCGGAGGGAACAGGACTTGAAGGCTCTTATTCTGGGTAAGGGTGTAAGTGGCCGGGGGGCTGCGCGTCTTTTAGATTCGCTGGGATTCTCCTATCAGTTTTACCAGGATGGGGACGGTGTTCCTGATGTTTCTCTGTTTGATTTTTCTGTTAAGTCTCCTGGGTTTTCTATTAACCATAAAATTTTACGATTATTACGGGAAAAAAATATACCCACCCTCGGCGAAATTGAACTCGCCTTTCGCTTCTCCCGGGGAAAAACGGTTTCAGTCACAGGAACAAACGGAAAGAGCACGACAACAGCCCTGATCCACACCACGCTCAAAACCAACGGCAAAAGAACATTTATCGGCGGAAACTTTGGAACTCCATTTTCGGAATTCGCCCTCAAAACAACCCTAGAAACAGTTTCGGTTATAGAGCTCTCGTCGTTCCAGATAGAAGACCTTAAATCGTACAGATCAGACATATCCGTGGTACTAAACATCACGCCAGACCATATGAACAGATACAGAGATTTCCAGGAGTACACAGAAACGAAACTTAAACTGCTCAACCACTCAGACATCGTCGTTTTAAACAGAGACGACCCGCAACTCAAAAGCCTAAGAGGAGACAACATTATCTTTTTCAGCAGAAAAGAGAGAGCAGACACATACGTAGATTCAGAAAAGGTAGTGGTTAACCTCAACAAGAAAACGGAAATACCCCTGTCGGAGCTCCCCCTGAAAGGAGTTCACAACCTTGAAAACTACATGGCAGCAGCAACGGTATTAAACCTTTTGGGATTAACAGAAGACCAGATAATAAGAGGATTTAAAGCATTTAAGGGACTTCCCCACAGAACCGAATTTGTAGAGACGATAAAAAGAGTTAGATTCATAAACGACTCAAAGTCAACAAATCCGGATTCTCTCAGAAAAGCGCTTGAAAGCTTTGAAAAAGTTATCCTGATAGCAGGCGGGAGCAACAAGGGACTTGACTTTGGAAAACTGAGAGAACTCTTTAAAGAGCGGGTAAAAGGAGCCGTATTTATAGGAGAAACTGCTGAGCTCCTCTCAGAAACGTTCAAAGGCCTTTCCACTATTCTAAGGGCAAACTCTATGGAAGAGGCGGTGAAGAAGGCATTTGAACTCTCTGAACCAGGAGATACAGTTCTCCTCTCTCCGGGGTGTGCAAGCTTTGATATGTTCAAGAACTTTGAGGAGAGGGGAGAAGCTTTTAAAAAGGCTGTACTGAAACTAAAGAGAGAGCTGGAGGAAAAGGTTGAAGATTAGAGAATACTACGGATGGGCTATATTCGGGAGCTCCCTCATTCTCTCCCTCTTAGGTCTCATATTCGTGTACACGGGAAGCTACTTCTGGTGCTTAAGGTGTGGAGCTCCTCCTTACTCTTACGCCCTAAAACAGGCGGTTGCCCTGCTTATGGGAGTTGGAACAGCACTGTTCATCTACAAATACGTAGACTACAGAAACTTCGTCTCAAAGAGATTCCTCTGGGCAATTTATCTTACTGCGCTACTACTCCTTATTGCTGTTCTTATTTTCGGGAAGGAGATAAACAACTCAAAAAGCTGGATAATTATAGGGGGATTCTCATTTCAACCGGCAGAACTGGCAAAAGTACTAATCATTGTTTTTGATTCAGCGTACATAAGATACAAATGGTACGACATAACAAAGAGCCTGCGCTTTTTCTTAACTTTTATGGCTTTCGGTCTGTTTATCCCTGATCTCCTCATACTTGCAGAAGGTGATTTAGGATCTGCCATGATACTGACAATCTCCGTATTTGCCATACTGTTCATAACAGGACTAAACCTTAAGTATATAGCCTATCCGGTGGCTTTCGGGGGAATCTTCTTCACCCTTGCCGTTATAACAGCTCCCTACAGACTGATGAGGATCAAGATACTACTACATCCGGAGAACTACATTCAGACGGCAGGTAAGTACAGCAGTTATCAGTTAGTTCAAGCATTTGTAGCCTTTGCAAAGGGCGGGCTCACAGGAATGGGAATAGGAAACGGCATCCTCTCTAAGTTCCAGTTCTTGACCTTCGCCTTCAGCGACTTTATGTTTGCCCACATAGCAGAAGAGGTGGGAGCAGTCGGAGCTCTCTCTGTTCTCCTCATATTCCTGCTGATACTATATTTAGGCCTTTCAATAGCCGACAGAACGGATGAGCAGGTAGGGAAGTACATGGCCCTGGGACTCACTCTTTACATCTTTCTCCAGGCAGCAGTCCATATAGGAGTAAACATAGGGCTCTTACCTACAACAGGAATAACTCTACCGTTTATGAGCTTGGGAGGGAGCTCCCTCATCTCCTCTTTTATAGCAGTGGGAATACTTATGAGCATAGCAAGACACCTTCCACCGGAGTCTCAGGTAACGGTCAGGCTGATGAGTAAAGGGAGGTATACCTATTGAGATTCCTTATAGCCGGAGGAGGAACGGGAGGCCACTACTTTCCGGCACTCGCAGTTGCAGAAGCCTTGAGAGAAGATGGCCACTCAATCCTATACGTCGGAACAGGAAACGGCATAGAGAGAAAGTTGGGTTTCCCTTCCAACAGATTCCTGCTGCTCAACGTTTCAGGATTTGTTGGCCGAGGCCTCAAGGGATATCTCTCTTCCTTTAAGTTCCTCACGTCAACAATCAAACTCCTCAACGAAATAGAGAACTTCCAACCCGACGGAGCAGTTGTTTTTGGAGGTTATGCCTCACTCCCTTCTGGAATAGCCTCATTCATCAAAAAGATTCCCGTTTACGTTCAGGAGCAGAACTCAGTTCCAGGCAGGGTAAACAGGTTCCTCTCAAAGTTCTCTAAGTGCTCGTTCTTGGGATTTCCGAGAGCGGAGAAGTTCATGGAGGGAAAAAAGCTCTTTACGGGGAATCCCCTGCGCAGAGAGGTGGTAGAGGCAGCAAGAAAAAGGAGCACTGTCAGAGAAGAAACCCTGAAAAAACTAAGCCTATCCAACAGCAAAAAGACTCTTCTGGTTATGGGGGGAAGTCAGGGAGCTCTCTTTCTCAACCGGCTCTTCATAGATGCGACACCATTCCTCAGCAGAGAAGTTCAGGTAATTCACATAACGGGGGAATCAAAGGAAGAAGAAAAGCTCTTAGAAGCTTACAGGAGCAGGGGAATTGAAGCGAGAGTCTTTACCTTCTACAGGAAAGTGTGGGAGCTCTATTCGGTAGCCGATTGTGCCGTTTCAAGGGCGGGAGCTCTGGCGATATCAGAACTTTCTCTCTTTGGAATACCGACCCTCTTTATCCCCTACCCTTACGCTGCAGACGACCATCAACTCAAAAACGCCCAATTCCTCTCCGAAATGGGGGCGGCCCTCTACCGTAAACAGGAAGAGATTACCCCTTTGGAAACAGCTGAAATACTTGATTCCCTTCTCTTTAGTATAATTGAGAAAGAGAGGTTAAAAGAGAACTTCCTCTCCTTTTCAAAACCGGAAGCCACAGAGATAATAGTAGAGGTAATATGCGGGAAAAGAGGCTGTTAGAGGCTGCCATCTTTCTATCTCAAGAGCCCGTTAAACCTGAAGAACTCTCTGAAAAATTAGAACTCCCGGTTGAGAGGGTGAGGAAGCTCCTTGAAGAGCTCTCCTGGGATTACAGAGACAGGGGGATTATCCTGAAAAAGGTTTCAGGTGGATACCGTTTTTTTACTGCTCCAGACCTTTCACAGGAGCTCAAAAAGTTTGTAGAGGACAGACCAGTTAAGCTATCCAGACACCTTCTTGAAGTTCTTGCCATTATTGCCTACAACCAACCTATAACGAAAAAAGAGATAGCCGCAATAAGAGGACAGAACCCGGACGGTGCAATAAGGTCTTTGATGGAAAAGGGACTGATAGAAGTGGCAGGGAGGGCTCCTACGCCCGGTAGACCAAAACTCTACAGGACAACAGAGGCCTTCTTATACCACTTCAGGCTGAATTCACTATCGGAGCTCCCTGAAATCAAATTAGAGGAAGAGGTTGGAAGACAGAATTCAAGAAGCAATTGAGATGCTCTACGAGGACGAGACTTTAGCTCTGTGTTGTGAAGATGCTCTCCCCAAGATAGAGGAGTTTTTCGTTCGGCTTAACAAGTATCTACCCGACTTCATAGACGAGGAGTTCTTCCTTGAACTTGCAGATACTATTAGGATAAACTTAATCTCAAATCCCAACTACAAAAGGAGATTTACGGAGGAGAAGATGGGTGTCATTACCGTGACTTACGAGTTGGGCTCAACGGGGCTTGAAGTTGCCAAAAATGTGGCAGAGAGGTTGGGGTACAAACTCGTTTTTACTGAAGTTCTCCAGGAGGTCGCAAGGAGGCTTGGAGTCCCCGAGTGGAAGGTAGAGGACTTCAACGAGTTTAAATACGTTCCGTCAAAACTCTCTCTCTTTGACCTCTTTCAGCTTGACAAAGACCTGATAGATTTCGGTGCAATTTTTGGAACCAAGAAGAAAGAGATAACCTTTGAGGAGTTCAGAGAGGCACTGGTGAAGGCGGTCACGGCCTTTGCCGTTTCAAACGACGTTGTTATTGTTGGTCATGGGGCTGCCTGCATCCTTCAGGAGTATCCCAACTCGTTTCACCTGAAAGTTGAAGCTCCTTTCATTGATAGAGTTAAAACTTATGCTGAGAATACTGGAAAAGGCCTTAACGAGGCCGAGAAGGAGCTTAAGAAGATTGATGAAAAAGAGGTAATGTTCTACAAGGATATATGTGGTGAAGATATCAGGGAGATAAACCTCTTTCACATGAAGTTAAATACGTCAAAGGTTCCGGTAGAGGCTGCAACGGAACTGGTTATAAACGGATTTAAGCTTTTAGTTGAGGAGTAGAATGGTATCTCTGACCGGTAGAGATGCCCTTATAGTTGTTGATATGCAGAACGATTTTATGCCCAACGGAAGGCTTCCCGTTCCTGGAGCAGATAGGATAATTCCAAGCATCAACAGGTACTGTAACCTCTTTTACTCCAAAGGGTTACCCTTATTTGCTACGAGGGACTGGCATCCGGAAAACCACGTCTCCTTTGATGTTAACGGTGGAAGGTGGCCGGTTCACTGTGTTCAGTGGAGCAGGGGAGCTGATTTTGCCGACGGTTTGGAGCTCCCCCCCGATACCTTCATAATAAACAAGGGGGATAGACCCGAGCTTGAGGCCTACTCGGGATTTCAGGGAACAGTCCTTGACTCCCTGTTGAAGGAGAGGGGAGTTAGAAGGGTGTTTGTCTGCGGTGTCGCCACAGAGTTCTGCGTTAAGAATACCTGTTTAGGGGCGTTGAACTTAGGCTATACTGTCTTTGTGCTAAAAGACGGAGTTAAAGGTCTTAACAGGAATTCAGAGGAGGAGGCAATAAAGAACCTCCTTCAAGCAGGTGCGGTGGTGATAGGGAGCTCCGATATAGTTCCTTAGTCCTCTTCAAGGTCTTTCAGTATGTTTTCTATGTCTATGGGGAGCTCTGAAACTTCAGGGCTCTCTTTCTCATAGCTTTCTCTCTTCCATATAGTTCCACCTGTTGCCCTTCCCTTCTCGTCAAACCCGGTGGCTATTACAGTTACCTGAATTGAACCCTCAAGCTCCTCATCTAACGTAACGCCAAAGAAGAAGTTTGTATCATCCCTCTTCGTTCTCTCCTTAATGAGGCCTGCAGCTGCATAGGCTTCGTCAAGGGTGAGGTCTGAACCACCGCTGATGTTTACAAGTATCCTGCTGGCTCCTTCAACCTGAACGTTCTCAAGGAGGGGATTGTCTATGGCCTTACGGGCTGCAGTTAGAGCTCTATCCTCTCCGTCTGCCTCGCCGGTTCCCATCAGGGCATAACCGCCGCTGTGCATAACCGTTTTAACGTCTGCAAAGTCAAGGTTTATAAGGCCGGGCTTTGTTATCACCTCCGTTATCCCCTTCACCGCCTGATAGAGAACGTTATCTGCCAGTTTAAAAGC
>WFNZ01000048.1 GCA_015488335.1 Thermovibrio sp. | reverse complement strand
GGGGGAAAAGGGGGGATTATGACAACAATCCACCCTAACAGTTAAACCAAGGAGTAATTGGCGTCCCCAGGGGGATTCGAACCCCCGTCGCCGGCGTGAAAGGCCGGTGTCCTAGGCCGGGCTAGACGATGGGGACGCTTGTGTAAAAGGGAATATAGTCTTTGCGTAGAGTTGTGTCAACCTTTTTGAGGACTATATTGGTTGAAAGAGAAAAGGGAGGGAAACTATGGAACAGTTAGTAGTTCTCTACGATAACAGAGCTGTAGAGGGGTTTAAGGCCGACTGGGGTTTTTCCCTTTTAGTTGAGCTTGAGGAGGAGAACATCCTATTTGACACGGGGGCAAAGCCTGAAGTTCTTAAGCACAACATGGAGATGGCCGAAGTTGATATAGCATCAATAGACCGGATTTTCATCTCCCACAACCACTGGGATCACGTTGGGGGTCTCTCTTATGTCCTTCAGCTAAACAGGGAGTTTGAACTTTACATTCCTGAAACGGACTGTTTCAGGATTGAGGAGGAGCTCCCCGAATCGGTCGTCTGCGTTCCCGTCTCTGCTCCCACCTACATTTCAGAGAGAGCTCTTTCAACCGGTGTTATGCCTACAGGAATGGAGGAACCTGCAGAGGAGCAGTCTTTAATTGTTTTTTCAGAAATGGGCCCAGTTCTTATAACCGGGTGTTCCCACCCGGGCATTGTTGACATAGCAAGGAAGGCCGTTTCGCTTACCGGTGAGGAGCTCTTCCTTACAATCGGCGGTTTCCACCTTTACGAGGCTACAGACGAGGAGATAAGGGAAGTTTCTGAAGAGCTTAAACGGTTTACGCGCTTTGTTGCCCCCTGCCACTGCACAGGTGAAAGAGGAATAGAGATTTTCAGAGAGACGTGGGGAGACCGGTTTGTAGAGGCGATGGCAGGAGTTGAAATCCCCTTAACGGAGGAGTAGATGTTTGATGCCCTTGCAGAGAGGATACAGTCAACTTTAGAGAAGATAGGAAGAAAGGGGAGGATTGACGAGGAGACCCTTCAGAAAGGCTTGAGGGAGATAAAGCTTGCCCTTTTAGAGGCAGACGTTAACTACAAAGTGGTTTCTCAGTTCATAAAGGACATTAGAGAAAAGGCTTTAGGTGCTGAAGTTGTTAAAGGGGTTAACCCTGCCCAGCAGCTTGTAAAGATAGTTTACGACGAGCTTGTTGAGGCTTTAGGTGGAGAGGAGGCAAAGCTTAACCTTAAGAGTAAACCTGCAGTAATACTCCTTATAGGTCTTCAGGGTTCAGGTAAGACAACAACTGCTGCAAAGCTTGCAAACTACCTTAAGAAGCAGGGGAAAAAGGTTCTTCTCACCTCTGCAGACGTCTACAGGCCTGCTGCAATGCTCCAGCTTAAAAAACTTGGAGATAAGATAGGAGTTCCCGTTTTCCTTGAAGAAGATGAGAAAAATGCTGTAAAAATAGCGAAAGATGCCCTTGAGAAGGCAAAAGAGGAGGGTTATGACGTTCTGATTATTGATACTGCAGGAAGGCTCCACATAGATGAGGAGCTCCTTGACGAGGCCCGCCGAATAAGGGAAGCAACAAACCCCGATGAAGTCCTCTTTGTAATAGATGCAATGACCGGTCAGGAGGCCGTAAACATAGCTAAAGCCTTTAACGAAGCCGTTGGAATGACGGGAACCATCCTTACGAAGATGGACTCAGACTCCCGTGGCGGTGTTGCCCTTTCCGTTAAAGGGGTTACCGGTAAGCCCATCAAGTTTGCAGGAGTTGGTGAGAAGATAGAGGACTTTCAGCCCTTCTACCCCGACAGGGTTGCCTCAAGAATTTTAGGGATGGGAGACGTTGTCTCTTTAGTTGAGAAGGCACAGCAGGTGATAGACGAAAAAGAAGCCCTCTCCATGCAGGAGAAGCTCCTCTCCGGTGAGTTTACCCTTGAGGACTTCCGCCAGCAGCTGAGGATGATTCAGCGTTTGGGTCCCATTCAGCAGATCATAAGGATGATTCCGGGGCTTGGGAGCCAGAAGGTCCTAAAACAGCTCCAACAGGCGATAGACGATAAGAAGCTCAAGAGGATTGAGGCGATAATCAACTCAATGACACCTGAGGAGAGGAGAAACCACGCAATAATAAACGCAAGCAGGAAGAGAAGGATTGCAAAAGGTAGCGGAACGTCCGTTAAGGAAGTTGATGCCCTTATAAAACAGTTCGTTCAGATGAAGATGGCGATGAAACAGATGAGGAAGATGCAGAAGAAGATGGCCAAGAAAGGCGGCAGATTTCCGTTTCCATTCATGTAGAGGTTGAATATAGACCTTTTTGGACTAAAATTAGACCGCAAAACTTCAGGTAGGAGGAGTGCCTTGGTTAAGATAAGGCTTAAGAAGATGGGAAGGAAGAAACTTCCTGTATACAAAATCGTTGTTGCAGAGGCAATGTCTAAGAGGGACGGAAGGGCTGTTGATATCCTTGGAACTTATAACCCCAAGTCTAAGGAGCTCCAGTTAGACGTTGAGAAGGTGAAGGAGTGGCTCTCAAAGGGTGCTGAGCCTACGCCGAGGGTTGCTTCACTTATCAAGAGAGCTCTACAGTAAGGAGGTGAGAAATGTCTGCACTTAAGGAGATCGTTGAGTGCGTTGCAAAGAGGCTTGTTGACAATCCAGATGCCGTTTCTGTAAACGAAACTGTAGGTGAAAGGACTGTTGTTATTGAGCTTAAAGTTGCTCCAAGTGACTTAGGTAAGGTTATTGGAAAGCAGGGAAGGACTGCAAAAGCTTTAAGAACAATTCTCTCTGCAGCTGCTGCAAAGCAGGGTAAGAAAGCTGTTCTTGAAATAATAGAGTAGCGGCTTGGCCGCTACTCTTCCGTATCTTTTAATCCGGTGATCAGTTTGTTAAAGACTTCATCTGATGAGCTATCTTTCTCAATGAAGAAATAGCTCAGTTTGAAATTAATAAGAACGTTTCTACTACTGTAGGTTTTTGCCTTCAAGTTTAAAAGCATAAACTTAAGCCTCTGTTCAACCGCTTCAATGTCATTCTTATTCTTCAGTGTAAAAATTATTCCAATTATCTCATCATCTATCTTGAATAGCAGGTCGCTGGGTCTTACGTGTCTATCTATGTAGGTAGCTATGTAGTTCACTATTGACTGTTTGTCGTTTGGTTCAATCTCTCCTACAACTGAGATTTTTATTCCGACGCAGGCCAGTGTTTCCTCGCCTGCAAATTTCATTCTGTCAATTAGTCTTTGTATTCTCTCTTTAACAAACTTTGCTTTTGGAATGAATGACTCTTTGTCTATAAGGCTTCTGTAGTCCTCCAATTCTCTCTCAAGTAGTTCTAAAACATACTCTATGCTTTCAAGCTCCTGGATGCTTTCCTTTATAAGCTTTAAGGACTGCTTTATCTTCTCAATTCCTAAACTCTCTTTTATTCCCAATTCCCCACTCCAGAAGGTTATTTCTTAAAAATTGTATCTCTATCAGGAACTTTTGCCCAGTCTTCAAGGAACTTTTCAATTCCTATGTCGGTTAACGGATGTTTTGCCAGCTGTTTTATAACTTTAAATGGGATTGTTGCGATGTCTGCTCCTATGAGTGCTGCCTGGAGAACGTGTTGGGGATGGCGAATGCTTGCAACGATTATCTCCGTTTCAAAGCCGTAGTTGTCGTATATCTGAACAACCTGAGAGATGAGTTCCATTCCGTCGTGGCCTACGTCGTCTAATCTTCCAACGAAGGGAGAGACGTAAGTTGCTCCAGCTTTTGCGGCTAAAAGAGCCTGAAGCGGAGAGAAGACTAAAGTTACGTTTGTCTTAATTCCTTCAGAAGAGAGGATTTTTACGGCTTTAAGACCCTCTGTTGTCATAGGAATTTTGATTACTACGTTGTCTCCAAACTTTGCAAGCTGCCTTGCCTCATCTACCATACCCTGAGTGTCAAGGCTTACAACTTCAAGACTTACAGGGCCGGGAACGGTCTCTACTATTTCTCTGGCAACCTCAAGGAAAGGCCTTCCGGTTTTTGAAACGAGGGTCGGGTTTGTTGTTACTCCGTCTATCAGTCCCATTTCCATCGCTGCTTTTATCTCGTTTATGTCTGCCGTGTCAATAAAGAACTTCATCTGAACCTCCTAACGCCAGAATTGGAATGAGCCATAGTCCAGATCACCGCTTTTTACCTGATAAATGAGTGCAGATAGTAGAAGTAGTATAACAAAGAGTTCTCCTATCTTTCCCGTTTTAAACAGTTTTAAGCTCAATCGGGGGTAGTATTTAGTTTTGTAGGGTATTCCTAATGGGGTAAGGATGTCTAACAGAAGGTGTGATGCATAGCCTACGGTAAAGGATAGAAGGAATACCCCTGCTGTTCTGTTAACCAGGTCTTTTAGAACTATTGAACCCAAAAAAAGGAAAATCACTATTGCCGGATGGTGGGTGATTCCCCTGTGGGCGTTGAAAAGGGTTCTTTTAGGGGGAAAGGGTAGTCCTTTCTTAAGGTCAACATCTGGGAATATTGAACCTAAAGCTGCAGGTATTACAGGTAGTTTCAGGTATGAAGCCAGAACAATGCCTGCAAGTATGTGTGTTCCCGCTGTCATCTTATCAGTTCTCTGATGAAAGGGTTGTGGCGGAGCTCCCTCTCTAAGGTTGTCGTCTCCCCGTGGCCGGGGATTATGGTTGCCGATTGGTCAACCTCTTTTAGAACTTTGAATATTGAGCTTTTAAGCTGTTGAAAGTTGCTCATTGGCAGGTCGTATCTTCCTATGCTGTCCTTAAATATCAGGTCTCCTACAACGGCTACTTTCCCTTCGGGGGAGTAGAGGACAATGCTTCCCGGCGAGTGGCCCGGTGTGTGGAGAATTTTGAACGTGTAGTTCCCTAATTTAATTTCGTCTCCCTCTTCCACAGTTTCGTCGGGCTGTGGCGAGTATTCAGCCCCTGCAAGCTGGCCTATTTCGTTTTCAACCCAGAAGTTGAGGTTTTCTGCAGCCTCTTTGTGCATTATCAGTTTTGCCTCAGGGAACGTTAACTTTGCCCAGGCGTTTGCAGCAATGTGGTCTGGGTGTTCGTGTGTGTTGATTACGAACTTAACGGTTAAATCTCTCCTTTCAACTTCGTCCTGAGCTTTTTCAACAGCCTCCTTGCTTCCCGGGTCAATCAGGGCTGCTTCTTTTGTTTTCTCATCCCACAGAAGAATCGTGTTGACAACAAAAGGGCCGTTGGGAATTATCCTGATCTCCATTACTCTCCCTCTAAAACGATAAAGTCGGCAATTTCCTCTAAATCTATGTATTCGTTTGCCGCCTGGATAATCTCTTTTGCCGTTATGCTCTTAAAAGATATCACTTCTACCTTTATTCCCTTTGCCTTTAAAAAGTTTATCAGGTCAACGAAGTCTCCGTCTCCGCTCATTAGAACAACAACGTCAACCTTCCTGCTCTCTGCCATTGCAATGGCATCTATGGCTATTCCCATGTCCCAGTCGGCCTTATACTCTACCCTGTCCCAGTTGTAGAACTTCTTGGGCTCTTTCAGTTTTACCTCGTACCCTATGCTTTTTAGAACGTGGATGAAGCTGTCCTGGTTTACCCTCTCAAGGTCAACAAGGTATGCAATTGCCCTGTATAGACTCCTTCCTCTGACGCCTATTTTTAAAAGGTTTTTGAAGTCAATCTTTTTCTTTAGAGTGTTCTTTGCCCCGTAGTAGAGGTTCTGCATGTCAACTAAAACGGCAACTGTAAGGTGTTCTCTGTTCCTATCTCTCTCAAGGAGCTCCCTTGCCTTCAACTTTTCCTCCAATGTCGCAGGTATACCTGTTCCAGACGGCAAGAGGCGGTTCGCAGTATGGGTCTTCTTTTAACTTTTTCAGGAAGCTGCCAAGGTCTTCCTCTGTTATCAGCTTCATTCCTATGCCGTAGGCAGATAGGGCGTATATTACGCCTTTTCCAAGGGGCAGGTTGTTTACGGCTATGCAGTCAACCCCTTTCCTTGCAAGGAACTCAACAAGCTCTATACACTTCCCAAACTTCAGCTCTTTTGCAGGGTTTTTTATCTTTTCAACCGTTTTGAATTCTCCCTTTCCGTGTTTTAAGAGGAGTATTTCCGGGCACTCTGCGAACCTGTCGCACACCTTCTCTCCGTTTACGGGAACGGCGTAGAGCTCCGCCCTCTTCTCCTCTGGCTCAAAGTGGATGACGAGCTTTTCAATAAAGGGGACTTCCCTCTTTACAACTGCTTCAACTTCGTGGACTATGTTGTGGGCCTTTTCAAGGTCGTTTGTGGCAACTGTTACCTCTGCCTCTATGAACTTGTAGCTGCCGGAGCTCCGCCCCGTTATTGACTTCACCTCTGAAACCAGCGGATGGGACTTGAGGAGCTCCCCAATTCTGTCTAAGGTCTCCTTATCAATTGAGGCGTCTAACAGGACTTTCAGGGCCTCAATGAATATCTCGTATCCTGCGTGGAAGATGAAGAGAACAATTATGAGAACGGCAATCTTCTCAACTATCGGGTAGCCTAAGTAGTTTCCGATGATGCCGGCAAGAACGACAATTGCAGAGAACATGTCTGTTTTGATGTGCTCTGAGTCTGCTATGAGGCTGGGGGAGTGGAGCTCCTCCCCCTTCTTCCTCTCAAACCGGGAAAAGAGGTAGGTTACAGCAATAGTTATGAGAACGGCACCAACGGCTATTCCTATGTTCTCTATCCGGTAGCTCTTCCCCTCAAAAAACGTCTCCTTTGCTATCTCGTATCCTGCAAAGAAGATGGCAAAGGCGCTTACGAGAGAGATAAAGTTCTCAACCTTGTAGAGGCCGTAGGGGAAACCCTTAACCTTCATGTTTGCTATGACGATTCCTGCGTAAACGGAGAGGGAAGCTGCAAGGTCTGCTAAGGAGTGGATGCCGTCGGCAACAAGGGCTTTAGAGCCTGAAAGGAACCCTGCCGCAAGTTTCAAAACTGATAGGAACAGGTTAACGGCAATTGAGTAAAGGGCTATTTTCTTCTTCTCTGCCACTGCGTTCACTTCCATTTAAAACTCCGGGTCAAGGATGTCGTCAAGCTCCTTTGATGTTTTCTGGAGCTTTTCCTTATACTTCTTCCAGCTGTCAACTGCGCTTATGTCATTCCCGCTCCTTTTGGCCTTTGCCAGCTTAACCTTAACAAGGGCCGGAACGGATATCATCTTACCCATCAATAGTGCCTCTCCAACGTTTAGAGAGGGGAGCTGGTTTACAAGGTCTGCACTTAAAGACTCTGAGGCCTGCTGAACGTGTCTCTGGTCCCCCGGCTCAACAAGTTTCAAAATTACCATGTTGTTTGCCTGAGAGAGGGCGTTGGAGTCAAGGGCTTTCGGCCTCTGGGTGACTAAACAGAGTCCTAACCCGAACTTCCTTCCCTCCCTTGCAATCCTTGAAATCCAGTATCTTGAGCGGGTGTTCACAGTTGAAGAGGCCAAAATGTGGGCCTCTTCCAAAACCATAAAGAGGGGGAACTCAAGTCCTCCCGACTGTTCTCTAACGTTCTTCTTCCTTGCCTCAAGAACGTTCCTTAAAACGTGGCTCACTATGATGTCTGCAATCTTCTCGTCAACGTGGGAGAGGTCTATCACGTTGAGCCTTCCGAACTCAATCTGCTCAACTATCGGAGACTGGTTCAGTGCGAAGAGCTCCCCGTAGGTCTCCTTCATGTCCTCAACCTTATTGAGAACGCCGGTTATGGACTTCCTGTCGTCCTTGTAGGCCTCGTCTTCGGCCCAGCTCTGGAGGAGTCCCTCAAGGTGGCCCCAGAACTGGTCGGCCTGGAGCTCCCCGTTGACAATTCCCTCTACGGTTTCCTTAAAGGCCCTCCTCAGGTATCTGTCCTGTATGTAGGCGCTGTCGTCAACGTTTGCGAAGAGCCTGAACTCGTGATAGTTGAGCCTTACAGGGTTCAGCGCAAGCTCAATTCTCTTTACTGCAGGCCTTCCATCCTTCTGGTATGCAAAGTTCACGTATTCGCCGTGCATATCAAAGACTAAAATCGTTCCGTCCTTCTCCAAGAGCCCTTCAAGGATAACTGAAACAGTGTTTGACTTTCCACCACCTGTTACTGCCAGAACGGCCAGATGGCGGCTGACGATGCTGTCTATGTCTATGAAGACGGGAACGTCTGGCCTCGTTAATAAATGCCCTATGTGTATCTTCGTTCCGTCGTCCTGCCCGAAAACCTTTTTCAAGGTTTCGGCAGAGGCTTCGTAGAGGTAAGTTCCCGGTTCCGGCGGAACCCGGGGTATAAACATGTTCTTATCGGGGTCTCCGAGTATTGTCAGCTTCCCGTAGAAGAAAGACCTTCCCTTTGAGAACTGCCTTATCTTCTCGGCATCTTCAGGGTCTATCGTGTCGTCTAATGACCGGTTGAGCCTTTTTATCTCTTTTACAAGGGCAAGTACTCTATGCCCCTCGTATTCAAGCTCTAAGTAGTCCCCCAGGGCTATTCTCTGATTGCTTATGAACTCTGCCTCAGATGTTGTAAGTTCACCTATGCAGACTCCTACAGGTCTCCTTTCGCTCAAATTTACCCTCCTCAATTGGCTGGGAGTTAAATTATAGATTCTGAAACTAATAAAGGCCTGACGGAGGGAGAAATGTCGGTTCTCGTTGAGTTTGCCATGTTCCCTACAGATAAAGGGGAGAGCGTAAGTCAGTACGTTGCAAGGATAATTAAGATGATTGATGAGAGCGGCGTTCCTTACAAGCTCACCCCTATGGGAACGGTTTTTGAAACGGAAACCATGGATGAGGCTCTAAAAATTATTGGGGAAGCCTACAAACAGCTTGAGCCGGACTGCAACAGGGTCTACTCAGTTGTTAAGTTTGACATAAGGAAAGGGAAGAGCAACAGGTTGGTTCAGAAGATAAAGTCTGTTGAGAGTAAGCTGGGCAAAGAGGTTAGCAAGTAGCTTTTAAAGGACTATATTATCAGTCGGGAGCAGGACGAGGGGCCGCTCAAGGGTTAACCCCTTGGGAGGAAAGTCCGGGCTCCACAGGGCAGGGAGCCGGCGTTGAGCCGGGCAGGGGCGACCCTGCGGAAGGGCCACAGAGAGCAGACCGCCACCTATAAGGTGGTAAGGGTGAAAGGGTGGTATAAGAGACCACCGCTCCGACCCGCAAGGGGAGGAGGCACGGTAACCCCCTCCCGGAGCAAGGCTAAATAGGCTGGCGCTTGAGGGTGGCCCGCCCGATGCCAGCGGGTAAGCCGCAATAGATAAATGGCCCCCTTAGAACAGAACCCGGCTTACGGACTGCTCCCGGTTATCCCTCTACCACCTTTACGTAAACTTTCCTGGTTCTGGGCCCGTCAAACTCGCAGAAGTAGATTCCCTGCCACGTTCCAAGGAGGAGTTTTCCTTCCTGGACTATTACCGTCTGGTTGCACCCAATGAGGCTTGACTTAATGTGGGCGGCAGAGTTCCCCTCTGCGTGTTCGTAGAAAGGCTCCCTCCAAGGAACTAACTTTTCAAGGGTTGAGATGATATCTTTTCTTACTGTAGGGTCTGCGTTCTCGTTTATCGTAACTCCTGCCGTTGTGTGTGGAACGTAGATGACGCAGATTCCTCTCCTTACGCCGGACTGGAGAACGATTGACTCCACCTGCCTTGTTATGTCAATGAACTGATTTCTTCCGGTGGTTTTCAGGGTTATCTCGTAAACCATTACCCCTCCTGAATGTTAGAAGTTGACCTTGATTATGATTTTAGCAGCTTTTGATCCTTTTCTCTCTTTTCCCGGTAATTTTCAGGGGAGCTCCCTCTCAAACCTGTGGTTATCTATCAGCCTCGTGTTTCCAACAAATACGGCAAGGGCAATAACGTCTCCCTCTTTTACCTCTTTTACGGGCTTGAGGCTTTCAGGGTCAACTATTTCAACGTAGTCAATCTTTTTAACGTGGGGGTGGGAGAGGATGAATTCCTTAACTTTCTTCTTTATAACTTCCGGGTTCTTTTCACCCTTCTCAAAGAGCTCCTCTGCCAGCTTAAGTCCCCTGTAGAGTGAAAGGGCAGATTCCCTCTCTTCAGGTAAGAGGTATGTGTTCCTTGAGCTCATTGCAAGGCCGTCTTTTTCCCTCACTATGGGGCAGCCAACAATTTCAACGGGAATGTTTAAGTCCTTAACCAGCCTCTTTATAACCTGTAGCTGCTGGTAGTCCTTCTCCCCAAAGTAAGCTCTTGTTGGCTGGACTATGTTTAAGAGCTTCGTAACAACAGTTGCAACTCCCCTGAAATGGCCCGGCCTTTTTGCGCCACAGAGCCCTTCGGTTAATCCCAGAACTTCAACGTAGGTTGAGTAGCCTTCTGGATACATCTCTGATACAGATGGTATAAAGAGATAGTCAACTCCTTCCTCTATCAGCAGCTTCCTGTCCCTCTCCTCGTCCCTTGGGTATTTCTCGTAGTCTTCGTTGGGGCCGAACTGGGTAGGGTTTACGAATACGCTTACAACAACGATGTCGTTCTCTTTTCGTGCTCTCCTTACCAAGCTCAGATGACCTTCGTGTAGGTATCCCATTGTTGGGACAAACCCCACCTCCTTACCGGTTTTGCAGTAACTCCTTGATACAGCCTGCATCTCTTTAACCGACCTAACTACCCTCATTTAGCTCTCCTTCGGCAATCAGTTTCCCCTTAACTATACCTGCTCCAAGAAGGATTACCGTTGCAGAGTAGTATATCCAGATGAGGAAGATGATGACGGCAGCAAATGAGCTGTAGAGGATGCTCACTTTTGATACGTTGAGGATGAACCAGACGAAGAACCTCTCAAAGACTGCAAGAACTGAAAAAATGAGGAGTGAGATTTTGAAAACCGTTTTAAAGGGAACGCTTACCGGTAAGAGGAAGTAGTAGATGGCGGTTAGAACGATGAACAGGAGGAACGGGGGAACTAAGGAGGAGAGAAAGGAGAGCTCCGGGAACTGGGGAAGGAGCGCCGCTATCAGGTAGTGGGCAACGTAGAAGATGAACATTAAGGCCCACAAAAGGAAGATGACGAGGATTATTGCTATGTGCCTGTAGAGGAAACCTGCAGGGTTTTCAACTCCAAGGATTTCACAGAAAGAGCGTTCAAGGGATGTGAAGATTCCCCTTGAGAACCAGAACATAATAAGGGCTGCCGTTCCGCTTATCAGCCCTGAGTTGTTTATAACCTGCTGAAACTGTTTGATTATGGGCTTTAAGGGAGAGTTCATGAACTCTTTTGGGATGAAATCCTGGAAGTTCACGTGGAAAACGACCATCCCTAAAAAGAAAAGGAAGATGAAGAGAGGGATTATTGACATGAGGGTGTAGTAGGCGATTGAGGCTGCGTAGAACATGTAATCGCTCTCAAAGAGGTCGCAGACTGCAAAGGAGAGGTAAGAGAGGAAAGAGCCTTTCTTTAAGACCTTCCTGCATATCATCCCTTGAGAGCTCTCTCAACGATTTTTACCCTCTCTTCCATCTTCTTCCTGTCCTTCTCACCGCTGAAAAATGAGAGGAGCTCCTCTGGCGAAACGTTTAAGCTTCCCCTTTCCTCAATCAGTTGGCAGGCCTTTTCTGAGAGGGCTAAGAGCTTCTTGCACCTCTTTGTGGCTTTAAAGAGGCACTCCCTAACCTTTCCGTTCTCCTCTTTTACGAAGAACTGGAGCCTGTGGCACCCCTCTTTCACTTCCGGTAGAGCTTTAAACCCCTCAGGCGCTTCTGCCGTGAAGTGCTCCATTCCACTTTTCAGGAACTCAGACACCTTCACCTTCCACCTCCTTCAGCAGGACAAAGTCGTCTCTGTGGATGCAGAGTTTTGTCTTCTCAACTTCTTCGCTGCTGCACTTTGCTATTCCCTTTCCAATCAGCTCTCCACTTAAAGAGAAGACCTCAACGGCGTCTCCCCTTTCAAACTTCCCTTCAACCCTCTTTACTCCTTTAGAGAGCAGGCTCTTTCCCATTTTAACAAGGGCTTCCTCTGCCCCCTCGTCTATGAAGAGCTTTCCCTTCGGCTTCATAAGGTAGAGAATCCTGTATCCCTTTGCCTTCAGCTTCTTCTTCGGCATAAACAGGGTTCCGAGCTTTTCTCCGTTTAGAATTCTTAATAGAACGTCATTCTCCCTTCCTCCGGCAACTATTACGGGAATTCCCTTCCTTGCGGCCTTCAGTGCAGCTTCAACTTTCGTTCCCATTCCCCCCGTTCCAAAGGCCGTTTTGCAGGAGAAGTCGCAGGTTTTGAAGAGCTCCTCCTCGTTTTCAACAACGGGAATGAGCCTTGCATCGAGGTTTGACGTGGGGTCTTTATCGTAAATTCCGTTTGCCGTTGTGAGGATTATTAAGAGGTCTGCATCTACAAGAACTGAAACGTGGGCTGAGAGGTTGTCGTTGTCTCCAATCTTTATCTCCTCAACGGAGACCGTATCGTTCTCGTTTACGATGGGAACAACGCCAAACTTTAAGAGGGCTTCAAAGGTGTTCTTTGCATTCAGGAATCTCTCTTTAGACCTTAAATCCTCTGCCGTTAAGAGAACCTGTGCAACCTCTGTTCCAAAACTCTTGAAAGCCTTTCTGTATTCCTCCATGAGGTAGGGCTGCCCAACGGCCGAGAGGGCCTGTTTCTCAGAGAGGGAAAAGGGCTTCCTGTTGAGCCCTAAAGCCTTTATTCCAGCAAGAACAGCCCCAGAACTTACAAGGATAACTTCCCTTCCCTTTTGGCGGAGCTCCCCAACCTGACGGGAGAGCTCCCCTATAAACTCACCGTTGAGCCCTTCATTCCCTGCAAGGAGCTGTGAGCCCACCTTAACCACTATCCTCTTTGCCTTTTTCAGCATTCTCCATCTCCTTCAGCTTCCGGGAGACAAACCTCATAAGCTCTTTCATCCCTTCACCCGTTACGGCAGAAACGGCAAAGAAAGGATACCCTTTTTCTTCAAAGTATTTCTTCAGTATTTCTACAACGCTCCTGTCTGAAAGGGCATCAATCTTTGTTCCAACAACTATCTGGGGCTTCTTAGAGAGCTCCGGGGAGTAGAGGGAGAGCTCCTTGTTTATCGCTTCAAAGGCCTCTTCGGGGGTTCTCGTCTGGTCTGTTAAGTCAATCAGGTGGAGAAGTAGCTTTGTCCTTTCAACGTGCCTTAAAAACTCGTGTCCTAAGCCTTTTCCTCTGTGAGCTCCCTCTATGAGCCCCGGGATGTCTGCAACAACAAAGGAGTGGCCGTCAACCTCCGTTACCCCTAAAATCGGCCTTAACGTTGTGAACGGGTAGTCTGCAATCTCCGGCTTTGCGGCAGAAATTCTTGAGAGGAACGTTGATTTCCCCGCGTTTGGGAAACCTACGAGGCCAACATCTGCAAGGAGCTTCAGCTCAAGCTCAATCCACCGTTCTTCTCCCGGCTCTCCCGGCTCTGCAAAGTCTGGAGCCTGGCGGGTAGGAGTTGCAAACTCTGCGTTTCCCCTTCCTCCCCTTCCGCCTTTTGCAACAACTAACCTCTGGCCGTGTTCCGTTAAATCTCCTAAAACCTCTCCTGTTTCAGCGTCCTTAACAACAGTTCCAACGGGAACCTTTATGATTAAGTCCTTTCCGCTCCTTCCGCTTCTCTTGTTTCCCTCTCCGTGCCTTCCCCTTTCGGCTTTGTAGTGGCGCTTGTATTTAAAGTCTAAAAGGGTATGAACGTTCCTGTCTGCCTCAAGGATAACGTCTCCACCCTTTCCTCCGCTTCCGCCGGCAGGTCCCCCCTTCGGAACGAACTTCTCCCGCCTGAAGGCAACACAGCCGTTGCCTCCATGTCCTCCCTGGACAAATATTTTAGCTCTATCTATGAACTGGGCCATTTCTCCTCCTCAATTGGGTTGCAGAACAAAGGTAGGTTTTTTAAAAAACAATTTCAACGGAGGGTGAAAATGAAGAGAGCCTTGGCGTTTTTGATGATTCTATTGGCTTTTCTTATTCCTATTTCAGGATGTTTTAAAAAGACTGAGAAGCCAGGGATAAACAGGACTGTTTTGAGGGAGCTCCACTATAAAGGCCTCAAGTTCTACGAAACCGTTGGTGGCCACACAATAAGGAAACACGTTGGGAAAGACAACAGGTGGCTCATAGAGAGACTAAAGAGGGAGCCGAGACTTAAATACGCAAGCTCTTTCTACGACTACGAAACTGCAGAAAGAGTTGTTGAATCTGCAATCTCTCAGAACGCTGAAAAAGTTAAGAGGTGGCTTTCAAACCCTGCTGCTCCGAACAAATTAGTCCTCATCTACCGGGGAGAGAAGCCCATAGGGATAAAGATTGAGAGGGGAAAAGACCACTACATAGAGTCAACCTGCAAAGATGCCAGGGTGGTGTTGAAAAAGGACAGAAGGTTTGGTTTTATTGTCCTTACGGCATACCCAACTTAACCGGAGGAGGACGTGGACTACGAGAAGGAGAAACAGTTTGAGGAAAGCTTTCCCTTCTTTTACTCCCTCCTTGCTGCCTTCTCCTACGGCGTTGAGGAGGGAAAGTCCGACTGGGATATAGTGAGGGAAGAGGTAGGAGACTGTGAAACGGCGGAGAAGCTACTTCAGGAGATTGAGACTTTTCTGAAAAGCAGGCCTGCCGACTTTGAGCACGTTGTTGGGGACGTTGCTAACTATTACTTTGACGACACAAACAGCTTCCTACGGTGGGTTGAACAGGTTAAGAGGTATGTAGAGTCTTTAAAGAGGAGATTGTGTGGATAGGGAAGTTGACCTGTCAACGTTTTTAAGCGAGAGGTGTCGGTTCTATCAATTTAAGGAAGGTTTCAGGTTTGGAACCGACACCTTTCTCCTTACAGACTTTGTAAGAGTTAAGGGAAGTGAGAAACTGATAGACCTTGGAACCGGCTGCGGCGTTATTCCGATTCTCCTCCTCCTCAAATACCCCAAACTTACCGCCGTTGGAGTTGATGTTTTAAAGGAAAACGTTGAGATTGCTGAAAAAAACGCAGAGATAAACAACGTTTCAGACAGGTTTTCTTCAGTGGCTTTAAACGTTAAAGATATAAAGAGACACTTTAAACCTGCATCCTTTGACATTGTTGTCAGCAACCCTCCATTTATAGAGAAAGGAAGAGGAAACGTTGCCGGCAACACTTTAAGAGCCTACGCAAGGCAGGAGATTTCGGCAGAACTCAGCGACTTCATAGATGCTGCCAGATACCTTTTGAAAAACAGGGGACGTTTCTACCTGCTCCTTCCCGTCCAGAGGTTTACAGATGCTGTTTTCCTTCTAAGGGAAAGAAAGCTTGAACCCAAGAGGCTCCGCTTCATCTACCCCTGCCCGGGCAGAGGGGCAAACCTCTTCCTTTTGGAGGCTGTAAAGGGGGGAGGGAAAGGCCTCTATGTTGAGCCTCCGCTGATAGTTTACAGGGACTGCGACACCAGGCTTTACACGGAAGAGGTTGACAGGAAGTATAAGAGTTTCCTACCCTGATTTCCGTTTTTGAACTTCAAAATAAAATGGTCTAAAATTCCGTGAACCTGAACCCCATTGGAGGAAAATGTGGGAAAGAGAGTTGTTCTTGCCTACTCTGGCGGTCTTGACACGTCTGTAATAGTCAGATGGCTGACAGATAAAGGCTTTGAGGTTATCACCTACACTGCAGATGTTGGCCAGGGTGAGGAGCTTGACGAGATACCTGAAAAGGCCAAGGCCTCTGGAGCCGTTGAGGCAATTGTTGATGATATAAAGGAGGAGTTTGCAAGGGAGTACTGCGTTCCACTTATGAGGGCGGGAGCTCTCTACGAGGGCAAATACACGCTCATCAGTGCCCTATCAAGGCCTTTAATTGCCAAAAAGCTTGTTGAGGTTGCCCACAGAGTTGGTGCCGATTACGTTGCCCACGGCTCAACGGGAAAAGGAAACGACCAGGTTCGGTTTGAGGCCTCGGTTTGGGCTTTAGACCCTGACATTGAAGTCCTTGCTCCTGTCAGGGAGTGGGAGTTTAAATCCCGTGAGGAAGAGATTGAGTACGCCCAGAAGCACGGAATTCCCGTTGTCGCGACCAAAGAGAAGCCCTACTCCTACGACAGGAACCTGTGGGGAGTAGCAATAGAGGCAGGGCCGCTTGAAGACCCATACACAGAGCCCCCGGAAGATGCCTTTGTTCTTACAGTTTCCCCAGAAAAGGCTCCAGACGAGCCCGAATATGTTGAGATAGAGTTTGAAGAGGGGACTCCCGTTTCAGTAAACGGAAAGCGTTATGGTGAACTCTGGAAGCTTATCTGGGACTTAAACGAGATTGCTGGAAGGCACGGCTACGGCCGTATAGACATGGTTGAGAACAGGTTAGTTGGAATCAAGTCAAGGGAAGTTTACGAATCCCCTGCAGGCCTTCTGCTCATCAGAGCTTACGACGAGATAGAGAGTTTAGTCCTTGACAGGTTTACATACCACTACAAGCAGAGCCACGTTAAGCATCCTTACGCAGAGGCCGTTTACGAAGCCCTCTGGTTTACTCCCTTAAGGGAGGCTTTAGACGCATTTAACAACCAGATTGCAAAGCTTGTTACAGGAACTGTCAGGTTTAAGCTCTACAAGGGAAATGCTCAAGTTGTTGGAAGGAAATCTCCCAACTCCCTCTACATTGAAGACCTTGCAACCTACAGCCCGAAAGACGCCTTTGACCATAAAGCAGGAGCGGCCTTTACAAAGGTGTGGAGCTTACCTCTGAAAGTTATGGGTAGAGTCAGGAAGAAAGGAGGGGAAAGATGAAATACCAGATTGAGAAGCAGGGAGATGTTGTATACAGGCTCACAATAGAAGGGGAGCCTGAAGAGGTAAAGAAGGAAGTTGAACTTGTCTGTAAGGAGATTGGAAAGAGGGCGAAAGTTCCCGGTTTCAGGCCCGGGAAGGCGCCGGCCTCAGTTATTAAAAAGTTCTACGAGGATGACATAAAGTCTGCCCTCTTAAGGAGCTACATTCCTGTGAAGCTGGCTGAGGTTGTTGAGAAGGAAGGACTTAAGCTCATCAGCGACCCGGCTGTTGAGTCTTACGATTTAGACCTTAAGAACAACGAGCTGAAGGTTGTTCTCCTTTTAGAGGTTAAGCCTGAGATAGACCTTAAGCCTGAGGACTACAAAGGTATTAAGGTTAAGAAGGTTAAGAAGGAGCTCTCCGAGAAGGACGTTGAGAAGGTTATAGAGGGCCTCAGGAATCAGGCTGCAACCTGGGAGGAGGTTGATAGGGAAGCAAAAGAGGGAGACCTCGTTGATATTGAGTACGAGACTCAGGTTGAGGGTGATGAGAACGTCCACAAGGGAGAGGTCTCAGTAGTCCTTGGACAGAACCAGCTCTGGCCTGAGGTTGAAAAGGAGGTTCTTGGTAAGAAGGCTGGAGAGGAAGGAGAGGTTGAGTTTACAGCTCCTGAAGACGACAAATACGGAGAGGCAAAGGGTAAGAAGGTAAAGGTTAAGTTTAAGGTGAAGGCTGTTAAGGAGAGAAAGCTCCCTGAAGTTGACGACGAGTTTGCCAGGAAGTTTGGATTTGAAAACGTTGAGGATATGAAGAAGAAGATAATGGAAGACCTTGAAACTGCCGAAACTATCAGAGAGCAGGAAGAGGTTGAAGACCAGATTGTTGAGGAGCTCCTCAAGAAAGTCAACGTACCCGTTCCACCTTCAATGCTTGACCTTGAAATAAGGGCTCAGGCCCAAAACCAGCTCAACAGACTTGCCCAGATAGACGTTGACGTACGTCAGCTGAGCCCGGAAGGGATTGTTGAAATGGTGAGGCCGACGGCCGAGAAGACCGTTAAGGTGAAGCTCCTCCTTGAGAAAGTTGCAGAGCTTGAAGGGATAGAGGTTACAGACGAAGACGTGGAGAAAGAGATTCAGAAACTTGCAGATGCAGCTTTTGGCGGAGACTACGTTCAGGCAAGGCAGTCTTTAGAGGAGAAAAACCTCCTTCCAATGATAAAAGAGGACATCTTAAGGCAGAAGGCATTAGACAGACTCATAGAGCTTGCTGAAGTTGAAGAAGTTGAGGCCTCTGAAGAGGAGGCTCAAAAGACGGAAGAGGCTGAAAAAACTGCAGAAGCTGAGGAAAAACAGGAAGGTTAATCCTGCTCCCCCTCTCTGGGGGAGTATTTTTCAAGTCTATACCTGAACTCCCTCAGGGTTAAGCCCAAAAGCTCCGCCGCCTTTGTTTTATTCCCTCTTGCCATTTCAAGAGCTTTAAACAGGTATTTTTTCTCTATCTCAGAGAGGAGCTCTTTCAGTTTCAATCCGCCTTCAGGAATTGTTATCTCCTCATCTCCCTTTAACGTTTCCTTCTGTGAGTATCCGCTTCCCAGTATCCCGTCCTCTGAAAGAATTACCTCTCTCTCAACGATGTTGCGGAGCTCCCTCACGTTCCCCTCTAAGGGAAGCCCCATCAGGTAATCTATGAACCCTTTTGAGATTCTCTTTATCTCCTTTCCATACTTCCTGCTGAACTCTCTGGCGAAGAACTCAACCAGTAATGGAATGTCCTCTCTCCTCTCCCTTAAAGGTGGAACTTCAATAACTATGGTGGCCAGCCTGTAGTAGAGGTCTTCCCTGAAGTTTCCCTTCTTTATCTCTTCCTTCAGGTTTTTGTTTGTTGCGGCCACAACTCTTACGTCAACCTCTTTTTCCTCAGTTGACCCTAAGGGAATAAACCTTCTGGTCTCTAAGAATCTCAGTAGCTTTGCCTGAAGTGATAGAGGCATATCTCCTATCTCGTCTAAGAACAGAGTTCCACCGTCTGCCTTCTCTATCAGCCCTTTCTTGTCTGAAACAGCCCCCGTAAATGCCCCCTTTTTGTAGCCAAAGAGCTCGCTCTCAAGGAGCTCCGGCGGAAGGGCGGCGCAGTTTATAGCAACGAAAGGTCTCTTCTTTCTGGGGCTTAAGTGGTGGATGGCTTTTGCAACAAGCTCCTTTCCGCTTCCGCTCTCCCCTAAAATCAGAACGTTCACGTCGTAGGGAGCCACTTTCTTTATTGTTTCTTTCAGCTTTTCAACGGCTTTAGACTTTCCAACAATTTCAGGAATTTCCTCTTCAGCGTGTTTTTTCTTTAGGTTTATCTTATCTGTAACGTTCCTCAGGATAAGCTTCAGGTCTTCAAGCTTAAAGGGTTTCTCAAGGTAGTCGTAAACTCCTAAATCAAAGGCCTCTTTAACTGTTTCTGTTGAGGCAAAGGCCGTGATGATTATCACTTCTGTTTCTGGTTTTTCCCTCTTTACTTCTCTCACCAGCTTCATTCCAGAGCCGTCTGGAAGCCTCAGGTCTGCAAGGATAAGGTCGTATTCGTTTTCTCTGACCTTTTCAAGTCCCTCTTTCAGGGTTTCAGCCTCAACTATCTCATAGTTAAATTCTGAAAGGATTATTGAGAGTATCTCCCTGAGAGATTTTTCATCTTCTAATATCAGAGCTCTCATCTTCTGGCTCCTCTGGGATTCTCAGAGTAAAGGCGGCACCGCCTAAAGGGCTTTTCTTTACGAATACAAAACCACCGTGTTCAACGGCAAACTTCTTAACAACCGAGAGCCCCAGACCTGAGCCCTCTTTCCTCTTTGAGTAGAACGGCTCAAATACCTTTTCCCACTCGTCTTCCGGTATTCCCGGGCCGTCGTCCTCAACGGTTATCTCAAGCCAGCCTCTACTTTTCCTTAAAGATATCTTCACTTTGCTCTTTGCCCAGTAGAGGGCGTTTCTTATCAGGTTATCAAGGGCGGAGTAGAAGCTTTTAGGCTCAACTGCAGCGCTTATTTCGTCTCCTTCTATTAGGCACTCTTTTTCCTCGTTAAACTTTCTGCAGATTTCATCAACAATCTCTTTTACGTTTACTCTGGCTTTTTCCGATGGAATAGGCCTTGCTATGTTTAGAAAGTCTTTGATTATTGAGTCAAGCCTTTCCGTTTCGTCCAGAACAATTTTTAACAGTTTCTCGTTCTGGTGGCCGTTTGCAAGGAGCTCCACAGCCCCTTTTATTGATGCCAGCGGGTTTTTCAGCTCGTGGGCAAGGTTTGCACTTATCTCGTAGAGCCTTTTGTAGAAGGCCGTCTCTTCCTGAAGTTTCTCAAGCTCCGATAGGTAGTTCTCCTGGTTTTCTAATTTCTCCTTTATCTTCTGCCCTAAGATAGATATGAGAATCAGCCCCGTTC
>WFNZ01000047.1 GCA_015488335.1 Thermovibrio sp. | reverse complement strand
GGATATTCATCTACGGTGATGAGAGCTACTTAACAGACCAGTTCTTAAAGAAGCTCTCTGAAATCAGGGAAGTTGAGAAGTTCTACCCGGACTCATTGGAGGAGTTCTTCGGGTTTACAGGGAGCTCCCTCTTCGGCCCGTCTCCACTTCCCATTATCGTCCACGGCGAGGAGCTCCCAAAGTTCCTGAGGAAAAAGGCCGAAAAGGAAAGGTTCATAAAGAAACTGAAAAGTTTAGACGAGTTTGTTGTTGCAGCTTTCTCAGGTCTTGATTACAAAACACTTAAAGGAGAAATCTTTTCTGAAATTTCCAGAATGGCAGATGTTTCAGTAGTTTCAGAACCATACCCACCAAAGGCAAAGCTGAACCTCATAAAGAAGAAACTCTCCCAGAGGGGAGATGTAAAACCTGAAGTGATAAACCTAATAGCCGAAAAGGTAGAAGGAGACCTGTGGGAGCTGAAAAACGAAACCGACAAGCTCCTGTGCTACCCGGGAGAGCTCAACGAAGAGGTGGTGGAGCTCCTCATCTCAAGCACTCCAAAGGTTGACCTCTTCAACCTAATATACCTGTTAATAGAGGGAAAGAGAAAAGAGTTCCTCTCTCAGGTCTCTCAGCTCCTTTCAGAGGGGGCAGAACCGCTACAGCTGATAGGCCTCCTCCAGTCTCAGGTTCGCCAGCTGGTAAAAACGGCATCAGGCCAGCCACCAAAACTCCCCCAGCAGGCGTTAAGGAAACTACAGCTATACGGCAGGAAGTTGGGAGTAAAAAGGGGTCTGAAGCTCCTTAAACTCCTCAACGAAGCAGAGTTTGACGTAAAGACCGGAAGGGCAACGGGAGGTGAGGCTTTAACAGGTCTGGCCTTTAAAGATTTTGACTGAAACCATAAATTTCCCACCAAACCTGTAAGGAGGTTCTATGCATACACTCCTCTACTTCATAATTGCCTTAGGCATTCTCATATTCGTCCACGAGTTTGGCCACTTTATAGCGGCAAGGTTTTTCGGAGTTAGAGTTGAAACCTTCTCAATAGGTTTTGGGCCAAAGCTCTTCAAGTTCAGGTGCTGTGAAACCGAGTTTGCAGTAAGCCTCATTCCCTTAGGTGGATACGTAAAGATGGCAGGGGAAGACCCCGACAAACCTGTCAAGTCTCCCGACGAGTTCTACGCCAAACCCCCCTGGCAGAGGATAGTAATAGCCCTTGCAGGGCCTTTAATGAACCTCTTTTTAGCGGTTGTCTTCTTTGCACTTTCTTACTCAATAGGCAGGTATATTCCCTCCTACCAGGTAGAAGCCGCAAGGGTAGGCTTTGTCCTCTCTCAGAAAATTCCCTTAAAGCCGGGAGATGTGATAGTTTCAGCAAATGGAAAACCTGTTAAGAGCTGGAAAGAGCTCAATCAGATAATAGCCTTAAACCCTAATAGAGACATAACCTTAACCGTTAAAAGAGACGGAAAACTTGAAACTGTAAAGGTTCATACAGGTATTGATGAGAAAAACGGCATTGGAACTCTTCCCGTGGTTCCAGCAATAAAACCGGTAATAGGCAAGGTTATTAAAGGTTCTCCTGCAGAGAAGGCAGGTCTGAAGCCTGGAGACATTATCCTGAAAATAAACGGCAGGGAGATAACCCGCTGGGAGCAGGTTGTTGAGCTGATAGGAAACAGCAAAGGAAAAGCTGTAAAACTCCTGATTCTCAGGAACGGGAAAAAGATTGAAATCACCGTCAAGCCCCAACTGAACAGAAAACTTGGAAGGTATACAATCGGAATAGTTCCAAAAGTCAATCTGGTCTTTGTCAAATACCCGCCGTTAAAAGCCTTTGAAAAGGGAATTGAGGAGTTCAAGAACCAGACGGTTCTCTTCTTTACATTCCTCTACAAGCTCTTAACAGGTCAGGCTTCAATCAAGAGCTTAGGCGGACCCATTCTCATTGCAGAGGTTGCAGGAAAGGCTGCGCAGGCGGGAATATCAAACTTCATCTACTTCATGGGATTCATAAGCCTCCAGCTTGGCTACTTCAACCTCCTGCCCCTGCCCGTTTTAGACGGCGGGCTGATACTCCTATTCCTGATTGAGATTTTAAGGAGAAGACCTGTATCTCCCTCATTCAGGGAGAAGTTCCAGCAGGTAGGGCTTGCCCTTATAGGCCTCTTAATGGCAATAGTCTTCTACAACGACATTATGAGGCTGGTTCACTGATGGGAAAGAAAGAGAGATTAGATAAGGTTCTGGTTGAGAGAGGGCTTGTTAAGAGCCGTGAGAGGGCAAAGGCCCTCATAATGGCAGGGAAGGTTCTTGTTGACGGGAAAGTTGTTGACAAGGCGGGAGCTCCCGTTTCCCCCGATTCAAAAATTGAGATTAAGGGAGAGGACATCCCCTACGTTTCCCGTGGTGGCCTTAAGTTAAAAACGGCAATAGACGAGTTCGGCCTCAACGTTAAAGGCTTCACCTGTTTAGACGTTGGAGCCTCCACCGGCGGGTTTACAGACTGCCTCCTCCAACACGGAGCAAAAAAGGTTTACGCGGTAGACGTTGGGAAAGGACAGCTTGACTGGAAGCTGAGGAACGACGAGAGAGTCATCTCAATAGAGGGATTCAACGCAAGGTATTTAACAGAAAAAGAGGTTCCGGAAAAGGTTGACCTAATAGTCATTGACGTTTCATTTATCTCCTTAGAGAAGATCCTCCCCGTTGTAAAACAGTTCCTAAAACCGGGAGCAAAGATCGTTGCACTGATAAAGCCCCAGTTTGAGCTGACAAAGAGGGAGGTTGACAGGGGTAAAGGAGTGATAAGAGACCCGGAGCTCCACAGAAAGGCCATACTAAAAATCCTCAACTTTGCCCGTTCAATCGGCCTCTATCCTGAAAAACTGACCCTCTCAAAACCAAGAGGCCCTAAAGGGAACAAAGAGTTTTTAGTTCTCCTCTCTCAAAGAGCTGAAGACGACCTAATAGATGAGAAAACCGTTGAAGACGTGGTCGGGAGGGAGTAGTTGGAAGTTGAAAAGGTGGTCTCTTTCTACATAGGAGAGATGGAAGACTACCTGCTGTACAGTGAGCTCTCTGAAAACGCAAAAGGGGAGCTCCGCCAGAAATTAAAAGAGATAGCTGAAATAGAGAGGTTCCACAGCCAGTTCTGGGAAAACATCCTTAAAAAGCATGGAGTAAATCCGCCGGAAGTAAGGGAGCTCCGCGGAAAGAAAAAGCTAATAACCCTCCTCTCCCGCCTCTTTAACCCGGCTGTTATCGTATCTCTCCTTGAGATGGGGGAGTCCAGAACCGTTAAGGAATACTTTTCATTCCTGAAAGAGGGAAACCTGAATTCGGAAGAGCAGGAAACCCTTAAAAAGATTATCCTTGATGAGATTGAGCACGAAACCTTCTTCTCCAAAGAGGCAAAGGAGTTTGGACTTTCAAACGTTAGAGACTTTGTCCTTGGAATGAACGACGGCCTCGTTGAGATACTGGGAACGACAACAGGGCTTTCAGCCGTTTATCCAGATAAACCCTTCCTTGTTGGAATCTCCGGCCTGGTTGTTGGGGTGGCGGGAGCTCTCTCTATGGCAATAGGAGCTTTTGTCTCTGTCAAATCTCAGAAAGAGGTCAACAGAGCCCTTAAAGAGGAGCTTGAAATTCTTACAGAGGTTGCCCCGGAAAGGGCAAGAGAAAAGGTTAAAGAGGAGCTGATAGAGAGAGGAGTTCCTGAAAAGGTTGCAGAGAGGCTTTCCAAAACGGAAGAGCTCAGAAACCTTGTGAAAATTATTACTTCTGCTGAAGACGAAAGCGAAATACGCTCAGCCCTCTTTACGGGAACCGCCTACCTTTTCGGTGCCGCGTTCCCCGTTCTTCCCTACTTCTTACTTCCGTCGTCCTTAATCTCTCTTCCTGTGAGTCTCCTCCTTGCAGGAGCTGTTTTAGGAGCAGTTGGCGGTTTCATAGCCCTCTTTTCAGGAATTGACGTGAAGAGAAAAGCTATAGAAATGGTAGGAGCAGGCTTCTCAGCTGCAGGCCTATCATTTCTTTTCGGGAAGTTTCTCCAGTCTGTTGCCGGAATTGGAGTTTAGAGAACAGAACTCTTTATAAAAGATATAAACGTTGTGGAAACCTCTTCTTCTGTTTCTGTCGGCTCCTCTGAAGATTACAACGTCTACTCCAAGCTCTCTACAGACCGGGCAGCTGCACTTTTTCCAGATTTTGCTTTCAAGGAGCTCCCTGTAGAGCTCCCTGTATCTCTCCTCTTTAAACTCGTTCCTCAAAAAGAGCCTGTCGTAGGCGATTATCTCCTCAAGGAGCTCTCCGTAGTCCTTTAACTCTCCCCTGTCATACGCCCTCAAGCCCTTTAAAATTCTCCTCTCCATCTCCTCAACGTTTAAAGGGAGCTCCCTTGCCTTATTCCTGAGCCTCGGATTTTTACAGTCTGGAACCCTTATGGACGAATACCAGTTTCCGTCAACTCCTAAGTAGTTCTTCGCTGCCTTGAGCCAGGCCTTCCGAAGGTATGAAGCGCTGTCAAAACTGTAGATTGATAGATCTCTCATAAGGGGAAGGAGCTCCCTCCTCAAAACCCCCAAAAGGTGGAACCTTGCCTTCTTCAAGAGGCCTTTTTTCTTTAAAGTTAAAAGGAGCTCGGCAATAAATTCCGTTCTCCTTGGAACAAGTCCACCAAGGGCTATAAAGTCGTAGCCCATATCTATCAGGTTTCCAACGCTGTCTGTGTAGGTCTCAACAGAGTAGCCCTGAGCTGCCCCAACTGGGTGAAACCCTTTAGCTTTCTTTAGAAATTCCTCTCCGTTTTCAAGGCTTATCTGTCTTCTGAACTCTAGCTCATCTTCAGAGAGCTCTATCTTTACCTTTCCCCTGCTCCTCTTTTTGCTCTTATACGAAAATTCTCCTTCTTTCCCCTTTTCAACTAAAATCACGTCTGAACAGATGTGGTCAACAGAAATCCCGTAGTCAAAACCTAAAAGGGAGTAAGTCTTAACCGCCTCATCAACAGATAAGAGAGGCTCCTTTTCGTTAACATAGGTAAAAGCCCCACAGTCTCCCATAACGGGAAGACCTAAAGAGTCAACTCTCAAATACTCCTTAACGTTCTCAACTCCCCTTATTGTCGGCCTTCCGTTAACCTTTAAGAGTTTCAGCTTGAACTCAAACATACCAAGGCTCAAGAGGATTCCGTCGTAGGGGGGCGGTTTAAAAATCTCGTGGGCAAAGAGAGAGTTCTCATAGCCTCCAGAGTAGGTATCTGTAATCGGGTCAAAATCTCTGTGAACCCAGTCTTCCCAGTAGGGGAGAAAGAACTTCATCGGCCACTCCCGGCTTTAAGTGGCCTGAATTATATCTCTACCTTTAGGACAGCAGAACCTGAAATCACACGCTTTACAGGTCTTTACGTCTGGGTCTTCAGGGAAAGGCCAGCTGTTCTTACTTTTACACTCCTCAATCTTCTTCAGAACCCCCTTAACCTCCTCCCAAAATCCCTCTCCCTGTTCAGGGTCAAAGAACTCCAGCGGTTCAGGGTCTTTTTCAAGGTATTCGTTTAGAAAACAGAGAACCAACCTGCTGACTCTCTTCCCCTTCTGAGAAAGCATCATACCGTAGAATTTGAGCTGCTTCTGGTAGGTCTCAAGGAGCCTCTCCCTCCCTTCCCTCTTTGGGTTCTTCATAGACTTGAAGTCCCAGATTTCCAGGCCGTCTTCCCCTCTTAAGAGAACATCTATAACCCCTTTAAGGTAAAAACCTTCTTTCTTGACGCTTACGGGGAGCTCCGCCCTCTCCACCCTCCTGTAAAACTCCTCTCCCTTTACTTCAACAAACCTCTTAACGATTGAAAGAGCTCTCTTAACCCTCTCTTCCTCAGGCCTTGGAACACCGGCAACCTCTAAAGAGGAGCAGACAATTCTGAAGAGCTCTTCAATCTCATCTTCAGTGGGAACCCTCCCGTTCTTCTTGAAGAAGATGTAAACCTGCCTGAGGGTTCTGTGGATTGCCGTTCCAAACCACTCCTGAACGGCAGACGAGGAGGCAAAGTTGTAGAACTTCATAAAACCGTAGAGCCTTGGGCAGAGGAGAAAGGAAACAACATCTCCAGTAAACGAGTAGAGCCTCGGCTTCCCTTTCAAAGACCTCCCCGTAAAGTCCTCAAACTTGAGCTCTCTAAGCTTTAACTTCTCACTATCTCCCCTGTACGCCTTCCTCTTTCTCTCGTCCCCTTCCGGGTAAATTGAAGAGTACTCCCCCTTTTTAACGTCTCTTCTGCCGTCAAGGATTATCAGGAGTTGCTGAGCCCTTGAGTAGGCAACGTAGAGCTTCCTCTTTATGGTGTTTATATCCACCGGCGGTGGGAGGAGCTCCGCCACCTCGTCATCAACGTAAGGTCTTATCAGCTCGTTAATCTTCTCTATCTCTTCCTCTTTAAGCCAGTCAACGGCAACGAAAACAACGGGAAACTCAAGCCCCTTAGCCTGGTGAATCGTCATAACGGGAAAGTGGTCTTCAGGGAGGAATTCAGGGGGAATCTCAGGGTCGTCAATACTCTCAACAAAAGGAACGAAGACGGAGGAGAACTTCTCGGGGAGCTCTCCCCTCTCGTAAACATCCTCAAGCTGAGAGATAAATCCTGAAAGGTGTGAAACGTCAAAGAGAACCTCAGGGTCTTCACTGTCTAAGTAGCCCAAAAGTGAGGCAACTCTGTAGTAGGCCTCAAGGAGGTTTGTATCTCCATCGTCATAATCCCTTTTTATCCTTTTAACCTCTTCTTTCTCGTCGTCTCTCAAATCAAAGAGCTTACTTTCATCACCCCTTAAAACAAAGTCCAGAAGCCTCAGAAGTCTCCGGCTCCTCTTCTTCCTGCCGAAACTTCTTGACCTCGGGTTGTAGACCTTTATCCCCCTCCTCTCCAGCTCCTTTTTAAGGTTTAAGACAAAAGAGGACTCCTCCTCTCTTGCAGAGGGAACCAGTAGAACGGCGTCTGAAATCTTTGAGATAAGTCTACCATCCTTCAGAAACAGAACTATGTCTGCAACCTTTTCGGCAAGCTCCTTCCTATCCTTTTTCCTCAGATACTCAACCCTTACACCGTCTCCCTTTGGACCCCGATGGACAAGCTTCCTCTTTCCTCTAACTCTTTCAGGCTTTAGCTCAGAAAATCCGTTTATGTAGTAGTTGAGGAAGTCAACAATATCCTTAACTGAACGGTAGTTTTTGGTTAAGAAGACTTTTTCTACAGGTCTCCCTAACTTTCTCTTTACCCTATCCTCAAACTTTATAAAACTCTTAACGGTTGCTCCCCTAAAACTGAAGAGGGATTGGTCTTCATCTCCCACAACAACAAAGCTCTTACACCGGGAAGCTATCTTAAAGTAGACAGACTCATCCAACGGGTTTGTATCCTGGTATTCATCAACTAAAAGGTGGTTTACCTGAGAAAGGAACCGATTTCCCATCTCTGTGTCTAAAAACTCCAAGAAGAGCTTCTCAACGCCGTTGAAGTCAATAAAGCTGTTTCTCTTAAGGAAACCTTTATAAATCCTGTAAATCTCTGCCGCTTCCCTAACCGCCGGGTTTCCTGAACCCGCCATCTTCTCAAGGTCGGGGCTGTAGAGCGAAATCCTCTCTATCAGTGTCTCAACCTTTCCAAAGAGCTGTTTCTCTTCCTTTTCCTTCCAGCTATCTCCAAAAAAGAAGGAGAAGAAGTTGGGGAATTCTGGGAACCTTCCCTTAAAGAGGTCGTAGAGGAGAACCCGCCGGCCAAAATCTTCAAGGAGCCTCCTTTTCTGAATCTCCTCGTAGCCGAACTCTTCCATTACCTGAAAACAGAGGGAATGGAGAGTTCCGCAGTAAACTCCTAACGGGTCAACACCTTTTTCCTGAGCCTTCTCCAAAAGCCTTACCTCAAACTCCTCGGCCGCTTTCCTTGTAAACGTAACAATCATTATGGATTCAGGGAGAGTTCCCTTTTTAAGGAGCTCCACCACCCTGCTTACAAGGGCTTCTGTCTTCCCAGTCCCCGGCCCTGCTACAACCTGAAGAACTCCCTCCTCAAACTCAACTATCTCTTTTTGTTCCGGATTAAGCTTCACTCCACAATCTCCTTAAAGGTCTTGGGTGCTCTCTACCCTCTTTAGATAGCCTGTCTCTGAACCTCACTAAAAGGCTTCTTCTGGTTTTCAACGCTGTTCCTGTTATTATTGATACTCCCCTCTCAACCGTTTTAAGAGTTTCTATGTCTTCCTGCGAAATAGACTCGCCAACCGTCCTTACGAAAGAGAGATCTTCAGGGTTTATAACCCTGTGAAGTATCAGGGTGTTACACTGGGAAACGGGAAGAGGATCCACAGAAGCAGGCTTCTGGGAAACGATTATCAGCCCCAAACCCATCTTTCTACCTTCTGTGGCAACTCTTCTTACTATATTCCTTGCAAACCTGCTTGCAGGGTGGTCTATATCTTCAGCGCCAGACCTTGGAATAAGCACCCTCGCTTCTTCAATCACAAAGAGAATAGGCCAATCCCCTTTCTGAACTGAGAGCTCCCCAGATTTATGCAGGTGAAAGGCTGAATAGAACACGGAGTAAAGGAGAGCTCTCTGAACCGTTTCAGGACTTAAAGAAGAAAGGTCAAAAATGATATTTGAGACAAAAGAGAGGAAACCTGACTTACCTGAAAAAGCTTTTACAAGCTCGTAGGAGTCAACAGAAAGGAATCTACCCTGAGAAGAGAGAACCATTTTCGCTTTCTCAAGTTGCCTCTTTACAGGATATTTAGACTTATTATTTCCTAAAGAATCAACTTTAGATAGAAGAGCGTTAACAAGTTCCAGATCCCTCTTTTCTTCTCCCGAATTTTCTATCTCTTCTTCCATACTATCAAGCCATCGGGTATAAATTCCCTCCTGAGCTTCAGATATCTCTTCTCCCGAATAGGCCTCAATCATGTTCATTACAAAATACTTGTTAAAGAACCTGTTAAGTATGATACTTGGATAACCTTCAACCTTCAGCTTAATCAATCTATCCAGAATTTGTGAAGGAACGGCTTTAGCAAGCTTTTCAAAGTCAAACTCTTCCGAAAACTTCAAGAGTTTCTCTCTGAACTCTCTTAAAGTCTCATCTTGCCTTTCTCTAAAGGGTAGAACAACATCTCGCTTTAAAACAGAAGAAAACATAGCAAGCCTGAAACAGATGGAGCTGGGCTGGAGCTCCCTTTTCATCTCTTTCTTTACAATATCTCTGTAAGGACTGGGAACTAACTTGAGATAAGTGCTCCATCTCTTCTTCAAAAAATCCTGGTAGTCTTTAGCCAAACGTCTTAAAGGAGATTCTTCCCTTTCAAGATCTTCTTTAAGGACTAAAAAGAGGTCGTCCTTCAGAACTCCCAAGTTAACGTAGTCTCCGTGGGGGTCAAAAATGATGTTCTTAACACCTCTAATTGTAAACTCCTCAAGGAGAACTCCCGTTGTTGTTGTTTTACCCATTCCAGTCATGCCGAAAATACCAGCGTGCATCGTAACTAGCTGGTCTCCGTCCAGCGAAAAACGGGCATCTCTAACCTGTTCAGTAAAACCGGGAAACAGATTAAAGGGCTCAGGGTTAAAGTAAAGGTTTTCAAGAAGGTCTTTGTCTATGAAGAAGACAGGAGCTCCCGTCTCCACAGGCCGGGTAAGGGTTCTTATCTCCCCAGCTTCCTCATCAAACTCACCGATAACTTCACAGCGGGCGATGTAAGTCTTAAACCGGTCTGACCTTAAGTAATCTGCAACTTCCTTGCCGTACTCATCGTTCACAAAAAACTTTAAATTCTCTGGAGAGAGGAGCGGGTTATCCGTTAGAATATCAACAACCTTCCCTACAACTCTGTAAGTCTTCCCTCCTGAATCTTTTGACTCAACGACAACAAACAGATTTCTAAGGCTCTTCACTTTTTGAGGAGAGAAAACAAAAGAAAACCTTTCAGTTGAAGCTTCTCCGAAAACAGCTCCTATAGCCTCTTCTACCATCTCCCCCTCCTTACTAACGAGAGTAAAAGTCTCTCTTCATACCAAAAATCACCTGCTTAACGATTTCAAGGGCATCTCTATCGCCGTCGGTTCTGCCAAGGAGCTCCCTAACAACCCTCTCCCTCAAAAGCCCCTTAGCAAGCCGATTGATCAAATCTGTAGAAACCCGCACCAGGTTATCAGCATACTTAAGGAAAACTGGAATTCCGTAGTTCCTGTAAACCGAACTAAACAGATATACCATACAGCACAGTTCATCTGCTCTATCAAAAGCTGCTTCAGGGAACTCTATCCTAAGGGCAAACTTAATATCTGAAGTTCTAACGTAGGCCATGTAGAAACGGAGCTTTTCAGGTGGAAGGAGGCCCCTAAGGAGAATTTCCTCTAACCAGAAGTGTTGAAGACCATTACTGGCGCTACCAAAAGGAGTTCTATAAACCTGATAATCCTCATCTGCTTCGTAAACTTCTTTCCTGTTTGCCTCTCTGCTCCTGTAACGCCTTATCTCAAAAGGAGATGTATAAAAAGCTGTAGTAGGGTCAAAATCTAAGGCAAAAGTAAGAAGATGGTCGTCGTAAAAGTCTAACGATTCAAGAGCTTTATGAATTTTTCCTTCTCTAAGGAAATCTTTAAAAAATTTCAGCTCCCCGTTATTACTTAAACCCAAAATCCCGGTAGAATATACCTTATACCTGAATCTTCTGTTCGCATCTCCAACTTTTGCAAACGCAAAAGAATAGTAAAACCTTATAAACTCTTTTGATCTGGGAGACTTAACAACTCCACATACAAGAAAGTTATGCTTCTTTGAGAGGTCATTAAGAAGTCTTAAAAGGAAAAAATAGACAAAAAGCCCCGGAACCTCTCCGTTTTCAAGAACTGCATTCTTAAATTCTGGAACTTGATTAAAATCATCGCTGAGTTCCAATCGCTTTTTCATCTCTTTATAGGCAGAACTTTCAAGGATAAGCTCCAAAAGTTTTCCCTTTGCCAGTTCTTCAATTGTAAGATTTTCCTGAAAAAGGTCACACCTGAGATTCCTCTCTAACCATGCTGCATTTCCAACATACCTTCTAATGTCAGGATCTACAGCAAACAGTTTCTTCAATTCATCTAAAGTAAAAGTTACAAAGAGGAATGAGTGAAGCTGTCTTATCAGAGGTCCATCAATAAAAAGAGCATAAATATTTTCTTCTCTACTTAAAAGAAGAACAGCTGAATAAAGTGCAACTATTAGATTCTGAATATAAGTAAGAAGATCCAGTTTTCTTTTAACAGATTCATCGTCTTCAGAAATTCTAAAAGAGGAAAGAACAGCAAGAATTTTCTCTCTATCAGTAGAAGAATTTGAAACTTTCATACCAAATGCCAGACTTCCCCTGTAAAAGTAATCTTTACTCATTATTAAATCATCTGAATGTTGAGACTCATCAACGGCAATAACCCATTTATCCTTTACATTTTCGTAAAATGTTTTAAGGATTTCCTCTTTAACCCCTTTTTTTATTTTAAGTGGATACTCTCTCATTCCAACTCTAACAGAAACATTTTCGTTGAAAACTTCCCTTACAAGGGGAACAAAACTGAAGTAAGAGTCTATAATGCGGGATATTTCAGGACTTTCCCCCAAAGAGGCTATAATGGAACTCAAAATGTTTGAAACTGCCTGCTCTCTTGCCTTATCTTTCCTTATAAGCTCTAAGATCTGCTCATTACTCAAAGGTTCTAATTCCACCTTCAACCCCTCCGATAATTTCTTCCAACTTCCCTATGTCTCCCATGTTCCCGTAGCCGAAAACTATTAGCTCTTTGCCAAGGAGCTCCGCCGCCTTCTCTATACAGTTCAGATACTCCTTCCTTGCCCCTCCCCTATAGTAAACGATAACGTCAAAGTTTTTCAGACGGGAAAGGAGGGTTGGGAGGAGCTCCCCGCACCTCTCTTCCGTCATTACCGCCTCATACGGCTCAATCTCCTCATCGCCTGAAATAAGGCCGTAACCGGCACTCAGAATAAAAAAAGGAACTCCAAGCTCCTTAGACCTTCTATAAAGGTGCCTTATCCTTGCAGACTTGTAGAGCTTCCCTGCCGGAAGTTTCCTGTCTTCCTTCTTCCCTCCACAGGCCGTAACAAGTGCAATCTTCTTCAATTTTCTCCTCAGAAATCACAGTTTTTTATTTTTAAAAACCGGAACATACTTACTTCACTACTTTAAACTGTTCACCAAAATGTTCCTTCAATAACTTTATAGCTTCTTCTTTTAGTTCCGGAGACGTAAACTCAACAGTAATTTGGAATCTCCTTTCAGTTCCTAACTTTTTAATAGAATTTTTCGCCGTTTCTTCAACCAAGATTTTCCATTTATCAAAATCTTCAACTCTTTTAGCATTCTCAATGTTATCTTCTATCTCCTTCTCATACTGGTCAAGCCTTATTTTCTCCCAATCCATCTTTTCCTCTTAAATAGCGTTTAGTATACTTCCGGCTCGGATAAGCTGTTATCAATCTTAATTTATCACCTCGTTTCTCAAAGGGAACAACCCACACATAACCCTTAAGTTTTACTATCAACAACTTCTGCTTCGGATACTTTTCTCTGTTAGGATGGTAAAGAATATCTATTAAACCACCTGAAGCTAAGGCTCTTACAACTTCCTCAAAAGAGACGTTTCTCTCCCTTTTCAGTTTTTCATTCTTCTTTTCATCCCATTCAAACACCATAAATCCCTTTTTCTGTCTCTTTAGAGTTTAATAATTTAACCCAAACTGCCCTTTTTCAAGGAGAGACTATGAGGCTGAGCTTTCCTCTGCCGGGAAGTGTAGGGAGCTCCGTTATCTACACCTACTACGCCTTTACGCTTCTCTGCATAGTAGCCTCAACCTACATCTACCTTTCGTTCTGGGAGCTCCTCAAACTCATAATTTTCTACTACTTTGGCAAATTTCTGTTCAAGCAGGGATATAAACTTTCAATAAAACTCTACTGCATGAACCTGATAAGAAAACTGAAAAAGACAGCAAACTACAGGGAGAAAATAAGAGTAATCGTTTTAGACGTTCCAATTCCCAACGCATTTGCCTTTAGAAGCGAGGGAACTTTTGGAATTTTCGGAAAACACAAAAAATACATAGCGGTAACAACAGAAATTGTGAAAATGTCAAACAAAGACGAGCTCAACTTCGTTTTAGCCCACGAGTTTGCCCACCACTACAAAAACCACATAATTGTTGCGGCAATCTCCTACGCCCTCTCTCAGATCTCAATCATTCAGCTCCTCACAGCTCCACTATCAATATTCTCTATCCTCTCAACCGCCGTAATAGCAATCACCGCTGTTATATCAAGAAGGCAGGAAAAAGAGGCCGACAGGCTCGCCGCAGAGTTCCTGAAAAAAGCCAAACTCCCCTGCCACGGCGGAATAACCCTCTTTGAGAAATTCAAAAAGTTTGAAGAAAAAGCCAGCAACAGCATACTCTCAAAGATCATTGACTTCTTCACGGCAGACCACCCGACATTAGAGGAGAGAATACGGGAGCTCTCCACCTTCTGCCCAAAAAAGTAGCCTATATGTCCCATTTTCTGTCTCAAAAGAAACTTATCATGGTGTAACAGAATTTTGGGAAGGAGGTAAGGAAAACAATGCTAACGAACTTCAAAAAAGAACAAGAAAAACTAACTGAGGCCTACAAAAAGCTGATTGAGTATAAGTTTGTTCCTCTTAAAAGAAGAAAAATTACAGAAAAGGACATTGAAGAAAGCATAAAAGAACTTCAAGAAGCAAGATTCATCGTTAGCTTCTGCGGTCAAATAAAGGCCGGCAAATCAACTCTCCTCAACGCATTACTCTTCGGAGACGAAATACTCCCGGCAGCTTCTACTCCTCACACTGCAAAAATAACCATAATAAACTACGCCAAAGAACCCTACTTTGAAGCCATCTACTACACAGGAGAAGAATGGAAAGAACTCAAAGAAACACTTAAAAAAGAAAAAATTGAAGAAGACGGAGTAACAACAACCTATTTTGACAAATATCTTAAACCTCAATTAAACAACTCCATAAGTCATGGTATTTACGAAGATGACGTAATAGGAAAGTCAAAAGAAACTGTCAAAGACCTGTCAAAACTTGACGATTACGTTGGAGCCAAAGGGAAATACATGCCATTCGTTAAAGAAATACACCTATACTGGCCAAATGAAATCTTAAAACAGATAACCATTGTAGATACTCCCGGAACAAACGACCCAAACCCATACAGATCCAAAATAACTGAGGACTGGATACACAAATCAAATGCCGTTGTCTACGTTGTTTATGCAGGCCAGGCCTTTTCTACAGCTGACATTGAATTTATTGACAGATATCTGGTGGGAATAGATCCAGACCTTTTAGTATTCGCCGTTAACAAAATGGATATGGTTAACAAGTCTGAACTTGAAGTGTGGATAAATAAAGTCAGAGAAGACCAAAAACTCAAAGCCAGAAGAATAATGCAGGATAAAAACTCAGTTGTCTACGTAAGTGGACTTGGAGGGTTAATAAGAAAGCTCTACGATGCTGGCAAACTTGAGAACTCAAAATATGGAGAAGATGAGGAGTTTATAGAAAGACTGGACGAAACCGGTTATATAGAAAACCCCGGTCTTGAAAATCTGGAAAGGGTAATTGAAAAGAAAATAATAAAATCAAAAGGTAAAAAGCTATTAGCTTCTCATAAGGCCAAAATCAAAGGAGTTATCATAGACAAAATCACTGAAATAAAAGAAGAACTCCGTCTATTATCAAAGAAATTAGAGTTCTACAGCCTTAAAAAGGAAGAATTAGAAGAAGAAATAAAGAAATATAAGGCTAAAGAGCAGGAATTGGCCATAAAAACAAAAGCTTTAGACGACGCAATTAAAACAGTTCTTGCAGAATTTCAAGGCGAGCTACAAACATTTATATTGGATATAGAAAACAAGCTTCTTACAGAAATCAGAATAAATATTAAAAAGCTATCCAGTTTTGATGACATTAAAGTTAACGCAGCTCCAATTGTAGTTAACACTCTACATAAATACAATAATTTACTATTCTCTAAATTAATAGGAGAAAGTTTTCAAAATTCAAGTCCTGTAAATCACTTAACTAATGAACTTGCAAATAAGTTAAAAAACTTTGAAGAAGAATTCCAAGGAAACTCTATCATCACTGCAGGCATAAAATCAAAGATTTACGGAAAACTTACAGATGAAATAGAAAAACTCACTGAGTTAACCAAAGATCTAATAAGACAAAATGCCGAAGAACTTTCAAAACTCGGTTTTCTTAAAACTTTAGGCTCCTGGATAAAAGTTGTGGATAAAAGTAGTGAACTTGAAAGCAGAAAAAATAGTTTAATTAGTAGAATTGAAGAGCTTGCAATCAAACCCTATTTTCAGAATATAAATG